>JAWPOC010000001.1:0-32967 GCA_033345235.1 Alphaproteobacteria bacterium
AATACCTGATTCAAATTTCATACGCCCATATGCACCCGCCCCATCGATTTTAAACACAATTTCTTTGTATCCACGCAGCGATGTCGCATTTTCTTCGATAACTTCTACTTTCCAACCCTGGCGCAACGCATAAGATTTATATTGATTATACAAATCCCCTGCAAACAGCGCAGATTCTTCGCCACCGACCCCTGCTCTGATTTCCATAATAACACTATTATCATCTGCGTCATCACGTGGTAACAGCGCAATTTGCAAATTCTTTTCAATATCAGGCAACCGATGATTTAATTCGTGTAACTGCTCTGTTGCGATTTCACGCAATTCTGCATCATTTTGCATTTCACGCGCATCGGCAATACCAACAACAACCTGAAAATATTCATTTATCAATGGAATAATTTCCGACAGTCTTGAATATTCTTTGGACAATTTAGTCAGTTCATCGCCCGAAACCGCACCAGAATTCATCTGAGCTTCGATATCTGCTGCACGCGCTTGGATATCCCGCAATTTTTGTTCAACAATCATATTAAATACCTTTTATTAAGCTTATTGCATCGGCAAGATTCATTTCTTGTTGGGCGCCAGTCACCATATTTTTCACAGCCAGTGTTTTATTTACCAATTCTGATTCGCCGATAATAACACTGTATTTGGCTTTGATTTTATCTGCGTATTCGATTTGATTTTTAAATTTCTTATCGGAATCCAAATACGCCACCGCAGGAACCTCTGCATTCCGCAATGAGTTCACTATAGATGCAGCATATGATAAAACTTCATTTCCCATACACAACACAGCGACATCTATAGGGGTTTCAAATTGACTTAAATCAATATCCCCAGATTCCATCAATGCGACAAATATGCGTGAAAATCCAATAGCTGCCCCAACACCGATTATCTTGGTTTTACTGAATTTTTCAGCTAAATCAGCATATCTACCACCGCCAGCGGCTGTTCCAAGTTCTGGATGACTTAACAATTTAAATTCAAACACCAAACCTGTGTAATAAGCCAATCCACGTGTAATGGACAAATCAATTTTTGCGTTTGTTACACCAAAAGCATCCAACGTTTTCATAAATTCGTTCAGTTCTGCAACTGCGGCATCTAACTTATCTGACTTACCCAAGAATTCGGCATAACCATTGGCAAACACAGATTTTATTTGTTGTTCTTTGCTGTCATCATTCAATATATCGCGCAACCAAGCATCAAATTCTTGTTCATTTAATTTATCTTTTTTATCAATCAAGATGAACACATCTTTCTTTTGATCGTTGGTCATTTCCAAATATTCAAATAACGCGTCCCAAAACGGTCTTGAACCGACATAAACAGCGTTTTCGCCGATAAATTCAGACACAGAATTCAAAGTACGTTGAATCACAGAAATAATTTCGGCATCATAATTAGTAGACAACGAATTAATTCCCATTATATCCATATCCATCTGATAAAATTCACGATATCTACCACGCTGTCTGCGTTCACCACGATATCTTTTTGAAAATTGACTGGCACGAAATGGGAATGTTAAATCATTCAAGTGCCCTGCCACATATCGCGACAATCCGACAGTTCCATCATATCGCAGTCCCATCTTTGTATCGCCTTTTTGAAACAAGAACATCTGAGTTTCTATTTCATCCCAATTATCTTTATCAGTCAGCACTTCGGCACGTTCAATTGCCGGCAAATCCAGCTGATTAAATCCGCACATTTTTAGCACATTCAACATACGCTCTGCGCAAAAGTCAAAGCAACGTTGTTGTACTGGTAACAATTCTATAAATCCCGACAAGGGTTTTGTTGGTTTTAAATCCATCTTTTTATTCCTATGGTTTATAACTATGGAAATCGTGACATTTATCGATGTCAATTATATCATATAAAATAACAATATGCTAATACCCGCCGCACTGGGCGTGATGCAAAGCGATATAAATAACGTACTGTTTTAACATTTCACATTAGATTTTAGTACATTTTTACATTTTTTCAAGTAAAAACAAAAAAAGGCGGGGCACAGTCCACCTTATCAAAATGACGAAAGAAAAGAGATATTCTTATGCTTTTTACATCTGACTTGGATTCATATGCCCCATAAAGATATACATATAATAACTAACCGCACTATAAATTACAACAAGTACAATTTCCTAGGCTTATATTCTATACATACCTATACAAATTGCCGCCATTTTTAGTTAACCATTGCTTTGCACGCTCTACCCCAAAACCATATAATTCGCGAACAGTGGCCCAGAATTCTGGCGAATGATCCATATGTTTAACATGTGCCAATTCATGCATAACGACATAGCGCAAAACATCCATTGGTGCAAACGCCAATCGCCACGAAAAAGACATTGTGCCTGTGCTGGAACAACTGCCCCAGCGACTGGTTGTATCACGCAGCGCAATACGTTTTGGCCAAAATTCGGACGGTACTGTTTTGATAATACTTTTTATTTTTTTTAAACATTCTGCTTTTACAAAGTCACGAACACGCCGTTCAAACATATCAGCCCCGCCCCCAACCATTAAAACCGCGCCAATATTTTGGTCATCATTTACCTTGTACAAATTTCCACGCTGACTTGGGTTGTGCTGCAACAAGACACTAACACCAAAAATTTCTATTTTATCGCCGGACTTTAATTTGACTTTTTCTGGGCATTTTTGATAGACACATTCAACCCATTTTTGTTTAGACTTTAAAAAATTCAATGCTGCATTTGTCGTTGTCAACCATGGTTTTGATATATGTATTTCGCGGCGCGGCTCAGACTTTGGTCGCAAAGTAATATTACACAATCCACGTCTGGTTGTAATTATAACAGGAATTTCTTCGCCCGAAGATAGTACAAACACATAATCAGGCATTTTTATTTAATTTATCTATTTCTTGTTTTAGCTGCATAATTGTATTTTCTAAATTTTTCGCATTATGCTCTTTAGCTGCACTTGTGGCAACATCCAAGAATTCAAGACCCGCGATTTTATATCTTGATACCATTCCAAAAACACACAGCCCAATCTTTGGTCTATCGTCACGAAACGCCGCCACTGACGCCACATCATATAAAAACTTTTCAGAATAAGTATATTGCCAAGGAAGAATTTTTTGTATTTGTTCAAATTCTTCCTCTTTTCTATCACCATTTACGCAAACGCCGCGAAATATACGCAAATATAAATCATCTATCTGTTGGTTTGAAATACCTTTTTGACTATCCTCTATATATTGCTGCAAAACCTGATAATTTATATCTGTTTTTTTAAGTTCATTCGCAATCATGCGATCATAATCTATTTTTGTCGTACCGTCTATTCCCACAGCCTTTGCATTAACAAACGCGAACACAGTCAACAAAGCAGCGAACAAATATGTCACTTTATTTTCTCCGCTAAATCATGTGCGATGATATCTGCATCAAATCCCATTGCGACATAAACATCCGCCCCTGCACCAGACACACCAAAACCATCGACACCAACAACAGCATCGGCAAATTCAAACCAAGGCGCAGTGGCCGCCGCCTCTATTGCGACAACAAATCCGCGCAGCATTTTCTTTTTATATGACGCATCTTGATTACGGAAATCGGACACAGACGGCATTGATACGACCTGAACACCATGTCCTATTTTTTCTGCGACCGCGACAGCCAATGGCACCTCAGATCCAGTTGCGATAATCGTTGCCCTGACACGTGCGGCATGCGCACGACGAATAATATACGCCCCACGCGACACATCGGTTCCCGCTGCAGGTTCAATTAAACGAATCGCCTGACGCGATAAAACGATACATGTTGGTTTATCCACTTCTGTCAGTGCTTTACGCCACGCCCAAACCATTTCTGCAACATTACAAGGTCTGAACACATTCAAATTAGGCACCAAACGCAATGCAGGCAATTGTTCAACTGGCTGATGTGTTGGTCCATCTTCACCAACTGCGATACTGTCATGTGTCAAAACATACACCACAGGCAATTTAGACATTGCCGCCAATCGAATACTGGGTCGCATATAATCACTGAACACCAAGAAAGTTGATCCATACACACGCAAACCACACAACGACATTCCATTCATAATTGCCGCCATTGCATGTTCACGAACACCATAGTTTATATAATTTCCAGTAAAATCATTTGCTTCTATTGGTTTTGATTCTGGAACTTTTGCATTTGTACTGCCGCCCAAGTCAGCACTGCCACCAATCAAAGGCACACCCATACGCAACAATTCACTTAAATATATCCCAGACAATTCACGCGTGGATACAGAATTACTGACCGCCGGCATATAAACATCTGGCAAATCTTGCTGTGCCGTTACATTCATTGTTGTTACAGATTCGGACGCCAATTTTGCCCATAAATCTTCGCCTGTTTGCGATATATACTTTTGGATTAATTGCATCAATTCAGGCTCACTCAATGCGAATCCATGTGCCTTGGCTGTTCCGGCCAAACTAGAATCACGTCCTATTTCAGTTTTACACCGAATAAACACAGGTTCTTTAGATTTTTGCGCGTTATTTAACGCCCTGTTCAGTCGAACAAAATCATCGCCATCAACACTTATTGTATTCCAACCGGCTGCAGCCATACGTTCAGCCATATCAACATCAGTCTGGGCAACACCATCAATACTGACACCATTATCCAACCACAGCAAAACCAGATTATTTAATTTATATCGTCCTGCGAACGCGATAGATTCTTGGGCAACACCTTCCATCAAATCCCCATCAGAACACATGCAATAAACACGCGAATCGCTTTTATTTATTTTTTCAGCCAACGCCATACCCACAGCGTTTCCAACACCTTGACCCAACGGGCCTGTTGTTGCCTCTACCCCAGGGATACCGTATTCAGGATGCCCCGGCAATCCGCCGATTTTACGAAAAGAATTCAAATCCCCGACGTCATACCCAGATAACTTTAATACAGAATACAACAGAACACTGCCATGGCCGGCCGACAAGACGAACCTGTCACGTCCCCTGCGCAAAAAATTCGCATATATCGCTGTTATTATATCTGCCGCGCCCAGTACGATACCGATATGCCCACTGTGCGCCAAACGCAGTGCATGTAATGCCCAGGCACGAACGGCGTTAGACATTTCTTTTAAATCTTTGGAATTGTACGTCATGTATGATATTATATCACAAAAAGGAACAATATAAAATGTTAAAAATTTGGACAGATGGCAGTTGTCTTGGCAACCCAGGCCCTGGTGGTTGGGGATTTGTTGCGACTGATGGAAAAAACATTGCGGAACGCAGTGGCTGCGAAAAAGACACAACAAATAATCGTATGGAATTAATGGCGGTTATCAATGCGCTGACTGCCGCCCGCCATCATGATGAATTAGAAATCCACACAGACAGCCAGTATGTAAAAAACGGCATGATGACATGGATGAAGAACTGGAAACGTAACAATTGGCGCACCGCAGACAGAAAACCTGTCAAAAATCAAGATTTGTGGCAAAAACTGGATGAGATTGCATCCGCAAAGAAAATTCATTGGTTTTGGGTTCGTGGGCATAATGGTGATGAAATGAACGAACGTGTTGACATTCTGGCACGCACCGCCGCCGAAAGTCTGAAATAAACAACCGCCCAAACGGGCGGTTTTGTTTTATCCACGGAATCCCAATGCGACGATAAACATTTCCACACTGTCTTTACGTGAAGACGGTGGTTTAATATGATGCACCGATTCGAATTTTTCTTTTATTTGCTTTAACAGTTCATTTGTTGTTCCGCCTGTAAAAGATTTGCACACAAAAGTTCCGCCCACCTTTAATGCGCGCAGTGCAAAATCAAATGCATATTCCAGTAATACCATTTGACGCAAGTGGTCTGTTTTTTTATGTCCAACTGTATTTGGTGCCATATCAGACACGATAACATCTGCGGTTCCTGCCCCGACTTCATCGGGCTGCAACCCCAGTTTATCTTCCAACCAATGCAACGCTTCATCAGATGTAAAATCACCTTGGTATGTTTCCACCCCAACAATTGGCGAAATTTCCAATAAATCCATCGCAAAAATCTTAGACTTTGGATATGTACGTGCAATATATTGCGACCAAGACCCAGGTGCCGCCCCTAAATCCACTACGACCTGACCATTTTTCAAGAATTTGAACTTTTCGTTCATTTCTATCAGTTTATATGCCGCACGCGCCCGATACCCATCTTTGTGCGCACGTGTGACGTATGGATCAGCCGCCTGACGTTGCAGCCATGCGACCGAAGATTTTTTACTGGCAATTTTTTTATTTGTTATTTTCATCTGCCATTACGACCTGTGATTTCATATTGTTTTTTATTTTTGCACAATCTTATAAACATACCGGGTTGTGGTATTGCATTAAAGGATTTTTTTGAGACATTCTGGGCAACACAACCTTTTTTAGTGTGTACAGTATACAACACATCACCAACCTCATATTTTGATACATAACATATTATGCAATAGCAGTGATAAATTGTTCTCTTTTCAACTTTAAGTATACGCTGACGCTTTTCAATGTTTTTCATACACTAAAAAATCCCCGTCTTATTTTGCCCCTGGGAAACCGCCTTGCTGCATTTTTTGCATAACAGCTTCCATTCCGCCCATACGTTGAATCATTGCCATTTGCTGTTTCATCTTGGCATATTGTTTTATCATATGTTCCACGTCACGCACCGTACAGCCCGCTGTTTCTGCGATACGTGTTTTTGCATTTGCAAATATTTTTTCTGGTTCTGCACGTTCTGCGGCGGTCATTGCTTCTAATATTTTTATTTGCGAATCGACGCTGCCATCTTTGATTTTTTCTTTCATCGCCGCCACAGCCCCACTCATTCCTGGGACCATTTTCAATAACCCGCTAAAATTACTCATTTTTTTAATTTGTTTCAATTGTGCCAACATATCATTCATATCGAATTGACCTGACATCATACGCTGCGCTGTTTCTTTCATTCCTGATGGCATTTTTGCGGCATCTAAATCTTTTTCAGTAATATTTTCTGCCACTTTATTTTCTTTCTTTTTTCCGAAACCAAACATTATTTACTCCTTTTAATTTACCGTTTAATTTTATTTACTTTTATTGATTTGTCCAGATACTTCTTTAAATATTTTCCTGTTTTTGATTCTGGCATATCTGCGATTTGTTCTGGTGTACCTGTGGCGACAACACGTCCACCCCCAGCCCCCCCGACAGGTCCCATATCAATAATCCAATCTGCTGTTTTTATAACTTCCAAGTTATGTTCGATAACGATAACAGTATTTCCCTGCTCGACCAATTCATGTAATACAGACAGCAACATTTTTATATCTTCGAAATGCAAGCCTGTTGTTGGTTCATCCAAGATATAAATTGTTTCACCGGTACTGCGTGCGGCCAGTTCTTTGGATAATTTAATACGCTGTGCTTCACCACCAGACAAATCCAACGAACTTTGTCCCAGTTTGATATAGTCCAACCCCACACGTTTTAACAATTCCAATTTACGCGCGATTTTGGGCACATTTACAAAGAAACGATATGCTTCTTCGACAGTCATATTTAATACATCTGCGATTGATTTACCTTTGTATTTAACCATCAAAGTTTCTTCGTTATATCTGGTTCCATGGCAGCAATCACATTCAACATAAACGTCGGCTAAAAAGTTCATTTCAATTTTGATTTGTCCATCACCCTGACAGGCCTCACACCGTCCACCTTTGACATTAAAAGAAAAACGGCCGGCGGTATACCCACGAGCTTTGGCCTCTGGCAGGCCGGCAAAAAAGTCACGAATATCACTAAACACACCTGTATATGTTGCAGGATTACTGCGTGGTGTTCGTCCAATTGGCGACTGATCAATATCGACAACCTTGTCTATATTTTCCATTCCACGAATAATATCGTGTTGTCCTGTTTCCAGTTTTGAATTATACAACGCCCGCATTAATGCCGGATACAAAGTATTCAACAACAACGTAGACTTTCCAGATCCAGACACACCTGTCAGTGCGACAAATTTTCCCAACGGGAATTCCACATCGATATTTTTTAGATTATTTGCGCGCGCGCCTGTTATCACAATAGATTTACCATTACCTGAGCGACGTTTTTTAGGCACTTCGATTTTTCTTTTTCCTGATAGATATTGTCCTGTTATCGAATCTTTGGACTTTATAACCTGTTCTGGCGTACCTGATGCAATTACATTACCACCATTTATACCTGCGCCACGACCAATATCGACCAAGAAATCTGCTGCACGCATTGCGTCTTCATCGTGTTCAACAACGATAACTGTATTGTCCTTATCGCGCAGCATTTTCAAAGTATCCAACAATTTATCATTATCACTTTGATGCAAGCCGATTGACGGTTCATCCAACACATATAACACACCGGACAAGCCACTGCCGATTTGAGATGCCAATCTTATACGTTGCGCTTCGCCCCCCGACAGCGTTCCCGCCATACGAGACAAAGTTAAATACCCCAATCCAACATTCTGCAAGAAATATAATCTGTCTGTAATTTCACGCAAAACGATTCGCGCGATATCATTTTCTTTTTGTGACAAATGATTTGGTAAATCTTGGAACCAACGCAAACTGTCATCCACAGACATATCACAAACGTCCATAATATCCGCGCCATTAATGCGCACACATAATGCATGTACATTCAAACGCTTGCCATGACATACCGGACAAGGCTTTTCAGATTGATATTTTGATAATTCTGTTCGCATTGCCTCTGATTCGGATTCACGCCAGCGCCGTTCTATATTAGGTATAACGCCTTCGTACGGTTTTTCATAAACAAATCCATTCCAATTTATTTTAATTGGCACATCCCCACTGCCGTACAAAACCAAATCTTTTTGTTCTTGGGTCAAAGTATGCCAAGGTTTTGATAACGGTATTTTAAACTTTTTATGCAACGCGTCTAATAAGTGCTCAAACTGACTAAGCATACCGCCACGCGACCATGGTGCGATTGCCCCGCCTAATATAGATTTCGAAGGGTCAGGCACGACTAAATCAGGCGACATATTTAATTGAACGCCCAATCCATCACAATTTTGACATGCCCCCATTGGCGCATTAAAAGAAAACAATCTTGGTTCTATTTTTGGTACTGTAAAACCGCTGACTGGGCAAGCATAAGATTGAGAATACAAAGTATCTTCATTCGTATCTAAACGTCGCACCAACACAGACCCCGGCACCAAACGCAACGCCCCTTCGAACGATGCATACATCCGCGATTTAAAATCTTCGACATCTGGCGAATCCGCGGGTGGCATTTGCAACCTGTCAACGATAACGAAAATATTATGCTTTTTATTTTTATCCAGCACCGGCACAACAGACAAATCAACCAGTTCATCATCAATAATCGCACGCTGATATCCCTGTTTAATCAAAAAGGCCAGTTCTTTACGGTATTCCCCTTTGCGTTCACGCACCAATGGCGCCAGAATAAAAATCTTAGTCCCTGCGGGTATTTTCATTGTCCAATCGACCATTTCCGCAATAGTTTGTGATTTAATTGGCAAACCTGTCACAGGCGAATGTGGCACCCCGACACGCGCCCACAGCAATCTTAAATAATCATAAATCTCGGTAACAGTTCCAACCGTAGAACGCGGATTCTTAGACGTTGTTTTTTGTTCAATTGAAATTGCAGGTGACAAACCTTCGATAAAATCGACATCTGGTTTTTTCTGCATATCCAAGAATTGTCTGGCATAACTGGACAGCGATTCGACATATCTACGTTGTCCTTCGGCATATATTGTATTAAACGCCAGCGACGATTTTCCGGAACCGGACACGCCTGTAAAGACCACCAATTTATTTTTTGGTATGTCTAAATCGATATTTTTAAGATTATTTTCGCGTGCGCCGCGAATTTTTATTACACCAGTCATAGCGTAATTAAATATAGAAAAAATTTTAAACATTTCAATACAAAGGGCGAAAAAATTCGCCCTTTGTATAAAGATTCTTATTTTTTTGCCATCAGTTTTTCTGGCGCCAATGACACACCTGAAATTCTGGTATGATCAGGGCCAACATCTGGTGCTTGGACACCATTTACCCAAACATCGACACCGCCTGCATTACCAAATGTCGCCTTGTACTTATTCCCAGCCGGCACATAATAGACATCACCTGGAACCAGAACGCGGCTGAACACAGTATTTCCACGACCATCTTCGACCTTGACCCAAGATTCTTGTATTGCCTGCATTACGACATTTGCATCATCTTTATTATCTGTGCCAAAGACTTCACGTACTTCCATATTAAATTTAGGTGTATTATCATTGACCGCGACGTCCGCTACAGTTCCATCAGCCGATTCGTTTGATGCAACGACTTGAATATTTTGTCCCGCAGACATATTTGAATTTACGCTTTTTTTAGCATCTGAATTGTTTCCTGTGAACACAAACAGCGCAACAATTGCCAGTGCCAGCACCAATGCCCCTGCGAACCATTGCCAATTTTGATATACGAACTGATATGCTTTGACGAACATCAGTTTAACCCAGCTTTCTTCTTTGATACTGGGCATTGCGCACGCAGTTTCATCATCATTATTCTTTGCACAGTCTGTATTTACGCCCATTTCCTGTTTGATTTTCGCAACGATTTCATCTGGATCCAGCCCCAGTTCAATTGCATAATTACGTGCAAATCCCAAGATATATACCTGTTCAGGGATTGCGGTATACTTACCTTCTTCCAAGGCCTCTAAGAATTCTTCACGAATACACAGTTGTTTTGCGATTGTTGGGATTTCGCGTTTACGACGTCCGGTTGTTCTGGCGTTTTTCAGCATTTCACCTGCGGACATTTCGACATTCATATTCAGCAATTCATTATTTTCGATATTATTATCAGTCATAATTATTATCCCCTATCTTTACATTTCTGCCTAAATGATACCCCAAAAATCACGAATTGCAACCTTTAAGACATCAGAATTTAGTATTTGGTTTACATTTATTCTAAACTGTGCTGCGTTTGGCATACCTGCGCTGTACCAAGCAGCATGTTTTCTGAACATTGGGACAGCTGTTTTTTCGCCATAATATTCCAACGCGTATTCCAAATGTTCCAAGACCAATTCGCCAACATTCTCAGGCGTATAGCCATTGATAATTTCTGCGATTGCCCATGGTTTTCCCATTATTTCACGTCCAATCATTGCGCCACTGTACCCTAAATTTTCAGCATTTTTTATATCGGCTGCATTTTTTATATCGCCATTTGCGATGATTGGGATTGGCATATTTTCAATCTGTGGCAATTGTGCAGGTCCATTATACAATTGCGCCCGCGTCCGTCCATGCAGAGCAGCAAACTTTGCCCCCGAATCTGCGGCAACGTGTACCAAGTGCATCCAATCCATATTAGCACTGTCCCATCCCAGCCTAGTTTTTATTGACACAGGGATTTGCACAGCTTTGACAACACTGCTGATGATTTTTCCGGCCAAGACATGGTCTTGCATCAGGTACGCACCTGCCCCTGCGCGTGTTGCGACCTTTGGCACAGGGCATCCCATATTAATATCAATCCATTTTGCCCCTTGGTCTTGCAAGATACGTGCGGCATCTGCCATCAGTTGTGGATTTGCGCCGAATATTTGCGCCCCGACATTACCTTCGTCATCATATCTATCGAAATTTCGCAGACAGTTTTTATGCGCCCCGACCAGCGAATGGCAAGAAATCATTTCTGTTACCATTGGTGTCATTGGCGAAAAGCGTCGCATTATTTTTCGGAATGGCTTATCAGTTATTCCAGCCATTGGTGCAGCAAAAATTTGATTATCAGTAAACATTTGTGATATAATGCCATCTATGAAGGAAAAAATCAAAAATTTATTTCGTTTTATTGGTCGTGCATGGTCTGGCGGTCTGTGGGGCAAGTTGGGTGTATTTGCGACGATAATCACCTTGATTTTGTTTACACGTTTATTTACTGGCGACGTCAGCATTCAGCGTTTTTCGATGGACATCTGGCGTTTACGTCATGCCCAAGAACAATTGGCATCTGAACGTGCGACATTGGACACATTAAATCATCGTATTGATTTACTGCAGAATTACAGTCCTGATTATATAAACGAATTGGGGCTGCGCTATTTAAACGTCGGCCCCAAGGGTGTCAAGATTTTAAAGATTTAGTTCAGCATTAATATTGTTCCATTCAGATACAAAGCAAAGCACATCCATATTATATATGGCCAAACCAGATAAGCTGCAGATTTACTGATTGGTTTAAACGCGAACGCCATCCATATTGCGACTGCGATTAATGCAATCAGACACAAGAACGCCAATCCGACCATATGCAACCCAAAGAACAAATACGTCCAGACAAAATTCAGAATCATTTGAATTACGAACAGAGTATATGCCTTGGTTTTACTGAACTTGGTACGCGTATTATTCATAATCAAGAACAAAGAAATACCCAACAGCGCATATAATATTGTCCAAGCGACACCGAACACCCATCCATCTGGGGTCAGCACAGAATTATTCAGCGCATTATACCAAACGTCATCACTGTGACTGGGTGTAAACATTACGCCAAAGATTCCAGGCAAGAACGACAAAAACATTGCGAACACAAATTTAAAGAACGAATTCATTTTTTCTCCTTTTATACAGTGGATTATACAACTGGCGCCCCTGAATATAAATAGGTGAGTATTCTTTATTTTTTTGTTGTATTTATAATTATCGAGGTATACATTTGCAGTGACGTGCGTCCCAGAGTAATACAGAAAAAACAATGATTTTTGTGCATTACTTGGTCGGCAAGTAGTGTTGGTTGTGTGCCGCGGTTGTACGCGGTTTGATGTGGTCTTCGCGTTGGGTTTTCCAGAACTCGAATTCCGCTGCTAACTGCACGTCTAATTGCGCGAACAACTGTGCGAACAACGCCAACAGTAATGTCGCTTGGCGTTCCGCGTTGTTCCGCGCCGTCGGCGTCTGGGGTGAATAGAAAGCTTTTATAACCACAGTTTAAAAGTTTCGCCAGCCTGCAGGGACAAAGTGTATGATGAACACTTTTCAGATATGACCGGACAAAATCGTATCTGTTTCAATGCCTTTCACATCAAGGCGGGGCGCATAACCAGTTTAATCCATTTTTTGGATTATCGAACTAATTACGCAGGGGATATCTGGTCTGGTAACCGTTTCAGTATCGTGGTGACGGGCCAGATATCCAACAACAATGTCGATATCAGAGCAACAAAAAAGGATTCAAAATGATTTTGACAGACATCGAAAAAATAAAGCAAAATCAATTTCATGCATTCGCGGACTTTTCCAAAGACAAATTACCTATGCCGGGGGACAAAAAGCACCTGAACGAAGTATTAAATCGTGAAATTTTGATACTGGACTTTCGGATTACTGATTCCAAGAAAAGACAAGATGGCAAATGCTTGCAGATTCAATTTTTATTAGACAACCAAGTATACGTTATGTTCACAGGTTCGGCCGTATTAATTGACCAAATAAACAGTGCGCGTGACAAATTGCCATTTCGCAGTACGATTGTAAAAATTGACCGTTATTATTCTTTGACATGAAGACACACAAACATCTGTGGGATCAGTTTATATCCAAAGAAAACTTTGACATTGCGGTCAGAAAAGCGGTTAAAAGTAAAAAGTCCAAACGTGAAACGATACGATTTTTGGCGAATCAAGACGCATTAATTGAAAAACTGCGTCAAGATTTGATACACAATCGTTTTAACACGTCTGAATACAATATTTTTCTGGTTTACGAGCCGAAAAAGCGTGAAATCTTTGAATTACCGCTGTATCCGGATCACATTGTTCATCACGCGCTGATAAACGTTCTGGGGCCGATATGGCAGCGTCGTTTTATCACAGATTCTTATGCGTGCATTCCTGGTCGTGGCGTACACAGTGCGATACAAAAGACGATGCCGATGATAAAGCGCAACAAATACGTTTTACAATGCGACATTCGTAAATTTTATCCCAGTATAAACCACGAAATTATGATGAACATTGTTTCCAGAAAGATCCACGATCGCCGGATTTTACGTTTATTGCGCAACATTATTTTCTCGATTGACGGTGGCAAGAATTTACCGATTGGGAATTTGACCAGTCAATGGCTGGGCAACTTGTACATGACAGAATTTGATTTATTTGTAAAGCACACATTGCGATGTCGCGATTATGTTCGATACAGTGATGATTTCTGTCTGTTTCACAATGACAAATCCGTATTGCGGCGATATGCTGGATTAATATCAGAATATCTGGGCAAAGAATTACATTTGGAATTATCGCGTACGATTATAAAGCCGTCTCGGGGTCTGGATTTCATTGGCTACAGGTTGTTTGGGGACTTTATATTATTGCGCCAGCGAACTGTGCGCAAGATTCGTCATCGAATCGCCAAGATTGTACGCCGGAAACAAAAGAACAACCATATTATGTCCAGTCTGGCATCGACACGTGGCGCGATGCGGTGGGCAAATTCGTATAATCTGTGGCGGAAAATAATTGGTGGCATAAACCCGCATCGCGATAAAACAATGCTGAAATATATCAAAAAACACCTGCAGTGGTGGTAACCACATGGAGTATTAATCCTGCACATTTTTACCTGCCCACCGGAGGGGCGGGACAGCGGTACTTATGGTGCGATAGCGCCATTAGTATAGCTTGGGTGGGGGGATTTAATCCCGCACATTTTTACCTGCCCCCTTGAGGGGCGGGACGGAATTCCCGACAATTTATTGTCGTTGGAATGACGGGGGTGGGGGTATACCAATCCTGCACATTTCCACCTGCCCCCCACCCAAGTTTTCGTAATTGCATACGCAATAACTCAAACTATCCCGCCCCTCGGGGGGGCAGGTAAAGTTCTTGCCAATCAAACTCAATTATATTTTGAAACAAAAAATTCATTAAAATCTAGATTTTCATTTATACAACGGTATAAAGTATGTATAACATCTGGTAAGACATCACGCGACATATACACATTTGGAATTCTTATCAATTTATACCCACATGATTCAATAAACTTAGTACGCCGATTATCATATTCAACATTTTGTAAATGCTGATTACCATCCAGCTCTATAACTAATTTAATTGAATGACATACAAAATCTACAACATAGGGTCCAATAGGTTGCTGTCTACGAAACTTTACCCCCAATTGATTATAATTTATATTATACCAAAACAACCTTTCTGCGTCCGTCATATTTCTACGCAGCTTTTTTGCAACCTGAATATTTTTACGTATACGTATCATAGATAATTCAAAGCTTTACTAAGAGATTGCTATTTGGTCAAGAAAAAAATCAACCCCACCTTTTACACCTGCCCCCTTGAGGGGCGGGACAGCGGTACTTATGGTGCGATAGCGCCATTAGTATAGCTTGGGTGGGGGGATTTAATCCCGCAACACTTTCCCCCCACCCCCGTCATTCCAGCGACAATAAATTGTCGGGAATTCCGTCCCGCCCCTCGGGGGGGCAGGTAAAATTTGCTCTATACTGGATTGGTTCGCTGACGCTCACACTGCTTAGACCCTATCCCTGCCTGCGCAGGGATGACAAGTATGTTTTTAAGCATTTTATTCTTGAACAACTTTTCCCCCCACCCTGATGGGTGGGGGGAGAAAAAACCGTTCCCGCCGCGGCGCGGCGCTGCGCGGCGGGCGCATTACGGCCTGTGGCGGCGGGGGGATATTATTACATCCCCCCCGCCTGCAGGCGACCCATACTAAAAACTACGTTTTTAGCATGGGACCCACATCATTCGCCGACGGCGCGGAACAACGCGGAACGCCAAGCGACATTACTGTAGGCGTAGGACGCACAGTAGTACGCGCAATTAGACGTGCAGTAAGCAGCGGAATCCGAGTACTGGAAAACCCAACGCGAAGACATTGGATGTGTTAGTTTACAATAACAATGTTTGCGTTCATACAAATTGTTATCGGTTTTATTGCCCTGATAATACTCACTGCGACCCATTATTTCGTCTTCATCCGTTACCAATGGGGATTTTGTTGCGGTCAATGTCTGGTTATCTTCGATATCACGAATGTCCTGTATCGACAGGCATGTTGCCGCGCCATAAATACGACCATATTCAAAGTTCGCATACCATATCCATTCAGTCGCATCATTCCAATATCCATTTCCTTGGACAATTCCATCCAATGGAATCACCGTTGTATCATCACGCGCGCACATTTGCGTCGCATGTGCCACAGTGGCTGTTGCCAAAAATAACGACAAAAAACAAAATATTTTACGCATATTTTCCCCCTATACTTACCAAATTTTCCCAAACAGCGCCGCACGACCGCCAATTGAATCCTGACCAGACACTGAAATATCAGTATCGTTCGCAAATGTTGTCGCGCAATAATTTGTGCAATTTTCTGCACATTCTTGTTCACTGGCATACGCCTTGAAGAATGTCCACCAAGATGTAACAGGCCCATCCATCTTGCACCAGCAATTAATACCGACGTCTTGGGGTGCCGCGCGCAGGAATGTATTTGCCTCACCCGGCTTTGCGGCACCTGCTTCTTTGGTTTTGCCGTCATCTGATGACCTTTGGTTTTTACCGTTGCATGTGGCGCGGCCTTTTATCTTGTTTGATGTAATGCCATCTGGATGCGCGTGCGCAAATAAATCATAATCTGGGTCATCTGCAAATGATACCGCCCAACGCATCGTAGTGCTGTTTGTTTCACTGGCAATTACAGTGCCATTAACATCGTTCTTTAACACAATCATAACCAATGCGTTACGTTTACAGACCTCGTTCGTGTCGTCTGGCCCTGCAATCGCCGGCGCCACCGCCAGCATCAGCAATATCATCATCAGTTTCTTCATCAGTTCTCCTTTTTTGTTTTTTTGTTTCCTTTTTCACCTGCCCCCATGAGGGGCGGGACAGCGGTACTTATGGTGCGATAGCGCCATTAGTATAGCTTGGGTGGGGGGATTTAATCCCGCAACACTTCCCCCCCACCCCCGTCATTCCAGCGACAATAAATTGTCGGGAATTCCGTCCCGCCCCTCGGGGGGGGCAGGTAAAATTTGCTCTATACTGGATTGCCGCGCTGCCGCTCGCAATGACAATGGTGTTTGTTCCTTTTTTCTTCCTTTTCCTTTCGTTCGTTTTTTTCTTTTCTTTAAACTGGTGTGGGGGGACGGAAACAGGGTTCTTAGTATCGTATCTTTCCCCCCATCAAGGTTGTTTCTTTGGTGTTTTCACCCTAATCTATCGTTATCAATGTCTCGTTTTTACCGACATCTGGGTTATAAAACATTGTTCGGATTGGATTTGGTTTTGTACCAACAAAATGTTTTATTGCCTCTGGCGGTACTAAATTCACATAACACATCTGTTCAGCGCCTGCGGTATTCACAAACTTAAAGTGCATGGCGGGATCACTGGTCTTGGACGCATATAATGGATAGCTGTACTTTTTCCCGTCTGGGCGCGCAACATGCAGACGCAATTTCTTAGCCCCGTTTGTGCAATAACCCTCCGTTGAACAACGACCTGAATTTGTGTAAACTTCGCCCGCGCCGGTGCATAAAACACCACAGATTTCATTCTTGGCAACCAATGCGTCTGTCGTTATGTCTTTGCAATCGGTTTTAACAATAAATTTCTTGAATTCGTTTCCATCCACATTCTGACATATACCGCGTTCTGGATGTAAAAATGATGGAACAGTACTGTCTTTTAATAAATTTATGCTGTAATACTTGTCCGGTCTGAAATCACAGCGATTTTCCGTCTGCATCTTTTTAAATACATCAATCGCCGCCCCTTGAACCGAATAAGTACCGTTGTATATCGGATAAATTCCGTCATCCGTTTTTAATGTATACTGATATTCCCTGTAATCGCCACGACAATACGGTAATTCTGTACGTAATGCCATAAATGAACCTTGGTCAGCCACAGTCATATGCGAATCACTTTCACAGCCATTTGTGGCATCCGCGCTGCCGTATGTGACGCAATTCCCTTTTAGTCTGTATGAACCATGCGGGCATGTCTGCGCGGCCCCATTAATAACATAATACGAGCCATCCGACTTTACCGGCGTCAGAACGCGTTCACCCATCGCGCCACCATCGCCAATATTATACAGTCTGTACATACCATAACATGGGTATTTGTCATTGTATTCACGATAATGAAATGTGTCGAAATTTAAATCCAGCAAATATGTGCCATACTCTTTGCCGTCAACAGTAATAGAAGGACATTTCGCTGGCTGAATCAGTGTGGAAACACACTGATCATCCAGACGATAGTAGCCATTCGGACAAGTTGGAGCCCACGTAGTTAATCTGGAACCTGTAACCTCACCCAGATAACGAGCCGTTGTCAGGTCAGAATCCAGTTCGGCCGCAAAAACGCGCCCACTAAACAATAATAATAATAAAAAATGAACCCCAAGACTTTTCATCTTTTCCCTTTTGTCCGAATCTCTTAGATAGGGTGGGACGATGTCGGGGAGTTAGAAAAATCAATATCACAATGACCCCGTTTGCTTTCGGCCAGAAACCTGTTTTATAACAAACGGCCCCCCGACCAGCAGATCGCAGCAATTGGGGTATACGGTGGGAATACACAGTGCAGATGCACCACAAACACATCGGATGTAAGATGGTGCATCACGCACCACTGTGATATCAGGCTTTTCTAAGGCCTCGAACCCTATTCCCATAAGATTCTGCTGTCAGTGTATCAATAATCTTAAATATTGTCACGCAAAAAATTAACAGGTATGAATTCAGAGGTATTCTGGTTGGGGTTGCGTGTCTGTTTTTGTGGCTTGAAATTTGAAAAAAATAGTATAAAATGCATTATCGATACGCGCCCTTAGCTCAGCTGGATAGAGCATCAGATTTCTAATCTGCAGGTCGCAGGTTCGAATCCTGCAGGGCGTGCCAGAAATTTTAACGGCCACATTAAGTGGTCGTTTAAATTTATGCACACGACCTTGGATGAGAACCTGCAAGGTTCGAGCCAACGGCGAAAGAAAACTGTATGATTTAAACTATACGTTAAAATTCTTTAACCAATAATCTATGATATCAAATTGATACGCGCCCCCTTGGGTCACAACAGACAATCCAGAACACAATAATGTGCGCCCTGCCGCGATAACATCTGATATATCAAGAGAATCTAAATCTTGAGCCTCAGTATCAAAATCGTATAATTTGCGATAATGTAACATATACTGAGCATATAAATCACAACGCTTGTCAATTGAATCTATTAATCTGGCATTGTGAAACCGTATCGTATTTTTAGCAGTCGACAGCTCCGCTGTTGTTATGGGATTTTCTGTTAAGATATTTCTGCATACACTAACAATTGTACTTATCACCGATTCTATATGCTTGGGCGAAAACTCTGTCTCTATGGTATATAATCGCGTATCATTTGTACCCAATGTAGAACATTGTACCGAATACACAAAACCATTTTTATACCGCAACATATCAATTAATCGGTCTTGTAATATCTTTCTGAATACACCGTTGGCAATTTTTTGCCGTCTGGTAACGCCTTTCTCTGCGGCAAAGCCTAAGGTTAACTTAATATTTTTTAAATCTGGGATATTATCATGAAAAAAGGTCGGTGTTATCGAAAAAGACTTATGTTTATATCCCACACAAGGCATACTACCAAAATGCTCGTTCAATACAGATAATAATTTATCAACATCCAATACTGGCCCAACAATGACTACGCTACATCTATCGCTGGACAAATGAGAAGAATAGTATTTCGATAAGGTTTCCGCTGTAAAAGTTCTTATTATATCTGGGGCACCTAAAATACAATGTCCCAATCCTGTATCTTGAAATAAATGTTCTTGGCGAGATAAATAAGAATGATTGTTTATAGTATATCGTCTGTATTCTTGCAACATAACATTCTTTTCCTGCTCGATAATTTCAGTATCAAAAACAGGTGTCATTATTTGTGGTGCGATAATACTGATTACTTTTATTAAATGCTCTGGCAATGTATTAACAAAAAAACCTATTTTCTCGTAAGTTGTGTATAGCCCAATATCGCCGCCCAATGTTTCTATTTTTTTCTTTAATGTCCCCAGACTTTTTTCCCCTGTTACACTTTGCCCTAATAAATGCTCTATAAAATGTGTTGCGCCATATTCATGTTTCTCCTCGTCTTGAGCGCCAAATTCTAAATTAACCAATATTCTACAGGTTTGATAATCTGAATCACACAAAACTATGGGGATACCATTTCGCAAATGACAAAGATGTGCTTTTGTTTTTTTATCGGGCATTTTAATTCCTTGGCATATATTACCCCTTTGATAACGAAACACAGAATTATGTTTCATAAAAATTCTTGACGTAAGTTAATGTATTGTCATCATGTATTTTATTGTTTTTTCGAAATAAATGCATTGAATTCTTAAATATTTATGCAAGAATAGTATCATCACGCCCCTGTGTTTTGGCGTGCCAGATTTAATAAAAAACGTCACCTTGTGTGGCGGTTTTTATTAAACCATGTGTCAAAGCGAAGACGGATGGTCGGGGCGACAATGAGTAGATTTTGCAAACCTTGTGCAGCGAAATCGTTACGAATGCCCCACAGGTTTGGTGCTTTTCGCACCAAACCGAGGGAAAGATTCGAACCCGACAAAAGAATTTTGTCGTTTGAATCCGTACGTTCCAAACAGAAAATTAAAACCGCCGCAAATGCGACGGTTTGAATTTTCTGGTCGGGGCGAAAGGATTCGAACCTTCGACACCTTGGTCCCAAACCAAGTACTCTACCAGACTGAGCTACACCCCGAAACGAAAGGTATTATAACAGCATTTTTTTAAAATGCAAATTTTTATGTGAATTTTATACTTGTTTGATTTCAGGAAAATTTCTATGATACAAATATGGAAAGGTTTTTAGGTTTTTTCTTTATTTGTTGGGCTGTGATGGGATTCACAAATGCTGCCCTGGCCGCTGCGCCGGTACAGTCTAATTTTATCAAGCCTGACACATATGCATATATGTACCCGTATATGAACAATCAAATGCGCAAAGAATTAAACCCAGGGGTCAGTCCAGAGCTGTCCACAAACCCAATGGATGTCGTTGTTAAAACAACCAAAATTGACACCCCCAGACGTGTCGTCGCACGCAGCGGTATGACTTCTGCACGCAGCGCAACACCCGCCACCACCACAGCACGCAATGCACGCGCCGCCAATGTCGCACCTGTGAACAATGCGCGCGCTGCTACAAACACTGCACAAAGACGTGTCGTCGCACGCAGCGGTGTTGCAAATACCAGTGCCGCTTTTAACAATGCGCGCTCTAATGTACGCAGTGCATCGCGAAATAACAATACATCAAACACTGTGAACACCCAGAACTTACCACGTATGGCGTCTACAGAATGCGTTGCAAATTACACTGAATGTATGGATATGTACTGCGAACGCGAAAACACCGCGTACAACAGATGTTATTGCAGTTCTAAACTGGCCCAGATAGATTCTACATACCAAAAACGAATCGATTCGTTAATTACACAAATACTAACACTGCAGAATAAAAACCACTGGTCTGATGAAGAAATGAATGAATATTGGATGTCGACCGTTGGCAAATACACAAACACAAATTCTTGGGAAAATATTGATAACGCACTGAATATAAACTGGATGGATATGGAAAGTCGCGTCCGTGGTCAAAATGCATTTGTCACAGGACACGAATACTGTTCACAGTATCTGCAGAGCTGTTATTATATGGCGGGCAACTTGCGCGATGTATACAGATCACAAATCGCGCGCGATTGCAGCGCATATGAACAATCACTTAACAAAATTCAAAATGCGGCAGAAAGTATCGTAGAGGCATATAAATGATAAATAAAATATTGGGAATTAAATACGGACATGGTTGTTTAAAGGTTGCGACAGACGCTGCACCTGGGCGCGCACCAGACAAAGTACACGAAATATTTCCAAATGACGACTGGGTTCTTGTTACCCCAGATCCATTTAACGCCCAAGAATGTATGCAAGACAGATTCGGTGAAAACTTTAAAATCCAACAAAAGATTTACAATGCGACAAGCTGTGATAAACATATATTGATTGGCGGCGATCACTCTGTAAATTATGGGCATTTTGTAAAACTGGCGAATGATATGCCAGAATCGGATTTATGTCTGGTATATATAGACGCACATATGGATTTGCACACCCCAGAATCTTCTATTGCCCAAGCATCTGGCGCCCCACATGGAACAAATGTACGCGCTTTACTTGGCGAAGGCGATTCGCGATGGTTAACACTGCAGCAACATCGCCCTGCACTGCGACCAGAAAATTTGTTTTATTTGGCAACACGTTCTGCGGAACCCGCGGAAACAGATTACGCATCACAAAACAAGATATATGTACGCCATGCATCTGCGCTGGGCACCGATTCGGACATTCAACAAGCAATATCTGAAATACGCGCAAAAATCGGTAACAGACCATACATTGTATCATTTGATTTTGACGCAATTGATCCCAGTATATTTGGCGACGTATTGGTACCAGAACCAGACGGTATAACGGTTAAAGCGGCAGAAGAACTGATTCGTGGTTTTCATGATGCATTCTGCTTTGAATTTGTAGAATACGCCCCATCCGATGACACAAATTGTGCTGGGATTGTGGAAAAATTAATCAGTCTTGCGAAACAAGGTTAACCTGACTATTTTTTCAAAGCATATTCTGCACATAGTTTATTGTGCCGATATATATTTCTGGCTAAATCATCACTGATATTATCCCAGTCTGTTGCGCGACCATAAATTGGTTCACACAGAATTTGTGTACATGTATCAATCTGCAATTGTGTATTTCTGGCGCAAGACGTCACGAATATCGCCCACCCCACGATTAAAAGTTTCTGCATTTACATCCCTTTGAATTTTAATAATATCGATTTGTTGTTGAGTTATATTTTGCTGATTTTTTAACAGACATTGCTGCACACCTGTATATCTGCCTATAAAAAAAACAAACAGTAATACCAACAACCCGGCTAACAAAAAGTAAAACTTATTTATCATATTTTTCCCCATTTAAAAATGCCCCTTTGGGGCATTTTTTACTGATTCATTGAAGAAAAGAAATCATCATTCGTCTTGGTCAGTCGCAATTTATCCAACAAGAATTCCATCGCTTCTAATGTTCCCATTGGATTAATAATTCTGCGCAAGACGTACATCTTTGACAGAATATCTTTGCCAACCAACAAATCTTCTTTACGTGTTCCGGACTTTGTAATATCAATTGCCGGATACACACGTTTATCAGACAGTTTTCTATCCAAGATAATTTCACTGTTTCCTGTACCTTTGAATTCTTCAAAGATAACTTCGTCCATCTTAGATCCTGTATCAACCAAGGCAGTCGCGATAATTGTCAATGATCCACCACCTTCGATATTACGCGCCGCGCCAAAGAAACGTTTTGGACGTTGCAAAGCGTACGCATCAACACCACCTGTTAAAACTTTACCACTGGACGGAACAACTGTGTTATACGCACGTCCCAAACGTGTTATTGAATCTAACAAGATAACAACATCTTGGCCTGCTTCGACCAATCGTTTTGCCTTTTCGATAACCATTTCTGCGACTTGGATATGACGTGCAGCCGGTTCATCAAAAGTTGAAGAAATAACTTCACCTTTGACGCTGCGCTGCATATCTGTAACTTCTTCGGGACGTTCATCAATCAGCAAAACGATTAATTTCACATCTGGATAGTTCGTCGCAATTGAGTGCGCAATATTCTGCAACATAACGGTTTTACCGGTACGTGGTGGCGCAACGATTAAAGAACGTTGTCCTTTACCAGTTGGTGATATTAAATCGATAACACGCGCAGACAAACTGCGTCCTTTATCTTTATCATCGACAACTTCCATTTTTAATTGTTCATCTGGATACAATGGTGTCATATCATCAAAAGACACACGATGACGTAATTTTTCTGGTTTATCACCATTTACGCGTTCGATAGTTTCCAACGCGAAATATCTTTCTGATTCTGCAGCTGGCGCTTCGATTTGTCCTTCGACATAATCACCAGTTTTCAAACCATATTTTTTAATTAAATTCGGCGACACGTATAAATCATCTGGGCCGGCCAGATAATTACTTTCTGGGGCGCGCAAGAACCCAAAGCCATCTTGGATGCGTTCTAATACACCGTCACCAATCAGTGTTATTTTTTTATCTGCGGCGAAAACACGCATCACAGCGAAACGTAATTGTTGTACATTTAACTGCGCTGGATTTTCAATCCCCATATCTTCAGCCATTTTCAACAACTGTTGAGGCGTCTTAGCCTTTAATTCATTTATATGCATAAAAAATCCTTTTGTGGAAATACAGGCAATAGAACAATGCCTTAATTGACGTTGCTGATTATAATACATTTTGACAAAAATGTCAAGTTTTTAGAAAAAAACATCTGTATTTTTGCAACTAAATATGTTTATATACCCCGCGTAGAAAACCAAGGAGAAAAAAATAAATGTTTAACATAAAAGAAATTTACGCACGTCAAATTATGGACAGTCGTGGCAACCCAACAATTGAATGCGATATTGAATTATCTGGTGGCGCATTTGGTCGCGCATCTGTACCATCTGGTGCATCAACTGGTACATTCGAAGCACTGGAATTACGCGACGGCGGCGATACATATATGGGCAAAGGCGTATTAACTGCTGTTAAAAATGTGAATGATATTATTCGCCCTGCTTTGATTGGAATGGATGCATCAAAACAGACAGAAATTGACGAAAAAATGCTGGCATTGGACGGCACTGCAAACAAGGAAAAACTGGGCGCAAACGCAATATTGTCCGTATCATTGGCCTTGGCACATGCTGTTGCGAATGCGAAACACATTCCATTATATCAATATATTGCTGAAATTTATGGCAATCCAAATCCATGTGTATTACCACGCCCAATGATGAACATCATCAATGGTGGCGCACACGCAGACAATGGTCTGGATGCCCAAGAATTTATGATTATACCAAACGGCGCCAAATCTGAACACGAAGCGATTCGTATGGGGTCTGAAATTTTTCATAATCTGAAAAAGATATTAAAAGCCGGCGGCAATTCCACAAACGTCGGTGACGAAGGTGGCTTTGCACCAAACTTTAATTGCTGTGCCGAAGCACTGGATACAATTATTTCCGCGATAAAGGCCGCAGGCTACATCCCAGGCGACCAAGTTTCAATTGGTCTGGACGTTGCATCATCTGAATTTTATTCGGACGGCGTATACAATTTCGAAGGCAAAAAATTATCATCTGATGAAATGATTGCTTTTTATCAAGATTTAATCTCTAAATATCCGATTATTTCTATCGAAGACGCATTGGCCGAAGAAGATTGGGATGGTTGGAAAAAACTAACTGATACAATTGGCGACAAATGTCAATTGGTTGGGGACGACTTGTTTGTAACAAATCCAGCCAGACTGGAACAAGGTATTAAATCAGGCGTTGCAAACGCAATATTAATCAAAGTGAATCAAATTGGTTCTTTGACCGAAACATTGCGCGCAATAAAAATGGCCCAAGATGCAAATTATGGTGTAATTATATCACATCGCAGTGGCGAAACCGAAGACACAACTATTGCTGACTTGGCTGTTGGGACAAATGCTGGCCAGATTAAAACAGGTTCTATGTCACGCACAGACCGTATGGCAAAATATAACCAGTTATTACGAATCGAAGAAAAACTGGACAAGGCCGCAAAGTATGGTATATAATCTGGGCAAAGAAAAACAAAGGGGGGCATTTGCCCCCTTTTCTTGTAAAAAAAATGATAACGACCGGACAGATTTTATTAATTACAAAATACGTAATCAGCATACTAATTATTGTTGCGATATTTTTTGCGCCCGCATGGCTGGCACGTCAAAATAAAAAAGAAAAACCAGCAATGCACTATGTACGACTGGCCAGTTGGGTATTTGGTTGGTCTATTATCGGATGGTTGTGGTCTTTATTTTGCGCGACCAAGAAATAAAAATTATTCAATCCAAATCAACGCACGATCCGCAGATGCAGTTACAGTTGGCTGACCAATCTTAACTGTTTCGAATCGGGTATCGTTACCGGCTGCAACTGTTGATTGATCTGTCCCGATATGCAACAGTTCGGTTTTTACCTTGCCTTCGTCCAGACGATCTGCATTTTTAACATAGTTAACATCAGGAATAGAAGCCCCTGCCATAAATGGCAAAAACGTTGCTAAAACAAAGACTTTCAAGATGTTTTTCAAATACATTTTCCCCTCAATATAACTCTACGAAAAAAAGTTTAGCAAATTTAAAAAACTACAGCAATACAAAAATGATATTATTTTCACAATTGAATAAACATATCTGGAAATTGTTCTAACTGCTTGATTGCGCCGTCTAAGATTTCGCGATATTCCAAGAATTTTTGTTTATCAGCCTTGCCTAAATTACTGATTGCGGGCAACTTTACAGTCATTGGATTTACATGCACCCCATTTTTAATTATTTCATAGTGCAAATGTGGCCCTGTTGATATTCCCGTTGAACCGGCATAACCGATTATTTGCCCCTGCTTTACATTTGTACCCACTTTAACATTTTTAGCAAATCTGGACATATGTGCATACAATGTTTCAAAAGAACCATTATGACGAATCTTTACATAGTTTCCATGTCCACGATTATAGCTGCGTGCGACGACCCGTCCAGCCCCAGCCGATGGGATTGGTGTGCCAGTTGGTGCGCGGAAATCTACGCCTTTATGTGCGCGTGTAAATCCCAGCACAGGATGCTTGCGCTTTTTTGAAAAACTGCTGGTAACTTTTGCGTTATTAATTGGTGTACGTTTCAAAGACTTAATTGCACCATTTCCCAAAGCATCATAATACCCTATTGTACCATCTGCTTTTTTAAATCTATACATCTCGACATTACCACGCAGTGCTTCGAACGATATGGCCAAAACATTACCATTATCAACCTTGGTACCATCATCAGCAAAATTTTCTTCATACATCACCCAGAACTTTTGTCCTGCGCGCACATCACGTTCAAAGTCCATTTCAAACGCCAATAAATCATACACATTTGCCAGAACGCCTGCTGGGATTCCTGCGCGTTGACCGGCCAAATAAAAGCTGTCCCCGTCCAGTATTTCCCCACTGCGCCACACAGCGCGCACATCACGCACCACATCAATTGTTTTGCAATTCCACGCCCCCTCATCATTGCACGTTAATTCAACCTGACGCCATGGGGATGGCACGACAACAATCTTGGACACAGGTGATGTGTCATCACTGCGCAAGAATTCCAATTTATCCCTATCTGCGCGCAACGTTGATATATCTGCTTCTTTTTTCAAGATTTTTGAAATTTCATTAACATCATTATGTGTCAATCCTTGTTCCAACAACAATTTTGACAAAGTATCCCCAGACGTTACCAACACAACAGTTTTATGTTCATTTATAACAGTCATCTGAACATTTGCAACCGTTGGTCGCCACCACAGCACAACACACACCGCAGCAACACTTAACAACAGGGCCAGCACCAACACAATACGCGTTAAATTGATTGATTTTATAATATCTTTTGCTTTTTTCATGACACGCCATTATAATATTTTTATGACTAAAAATCAAGCATTCACGATTTTACAGCGCGCTGGCGGCATTCGTGCGGCACGTATTATCACAGACCACATAAAAAAAATGTCTAAGATTAGAGTCTTATACATTGCACATCTATTAAAACGAGACGTTCCTGTGGCAAAAATAATTCATCAAAAGTGGTTTTATGGTCTGCCATTTTACACGAATAAACATACATTAGATCCGCGTCCAGACACAGAAACATTGGTATCTGCTGTTATATCTGATTGCGCGAACGACGCGCCCAGACGCATTCTGGACATCGGCACAGGAACAGGTTGCATTATATGCTCGTTGGTCAAGAACATACAAAATGCATCTGGACTGGCGATTGATATCTCTCGCCCTGCACTGCGTGTTGCCCGACGCAATATTAAGACATTGAACCTTGGGCATTTAATTCGCGCACGTCGTGCCAACTTTAATCAAAAAAACGCGGTAAATGGCCAATTTGATATCATCGTATCAAATCCACCGTATATTGCGCTGGGGGATACGCGTGTTAACGATGGCGCATTACATGACCCAAAGATTGCTTTATATGCCACAAACAATGGTCTGGGCGCATATGAATCCTTGGCACGAAATGCGAAACATTGGCTAAATCCAATGGGCAAAATTTATTTAGAAATTGGTATAAATCAAGGCACACAAATAAAAAAAATATTTAAAGGCCACAACTGGCATTTCATAGAATCAAAGTCAGATTTGGCGGGCATTGAACGCGTTTTAATCTTTCAACATAGGCAACAATGAAACAGTTAACAGACACCGACATCACAGAAATGATAAGTTCTGAATTTCATCCAAATGATTCAGACACCATTCGCACTGTACGTCGTGAATTACATTTATCTACACGCATTCCCCTGCCTGCAAGACCTGCGCCATTACATACGACATTAGACTTGCACCAATTGACCGAAGAACAAGCATGGGATAAAATAATGACACTGGCAAAATCAGGCACACGCACTGCGAATATTATCACCGGCGCCAGTGGTATACTAAAGATAAAATTTCAGCAATGGGCAACCGACAGTATTCTCAGCCCGTATATAATTTCATATTCCCCAATAAATAACGGCAGTTTTTTAGTCAAATTTAAACGGCAAAAATAATTACCCATTGATATATTGCAAAGGATCTATAAATTCACCATTATATTTTATTGCATAATGTAAATGCGGTGCTGTTGAACGCCCCGTATTTCCGGTCATCCCGATTACATCTCCCTTACTTACAACCTTTTGCTTTGTGACCAGCTGTCCCGACAAATGACAATATACAGTTTCATAACCATCATTATGTTTTATTTTGATACCTTGACCACATTTATTATCAGACCAAACATTCTCGACAACCCCATCCGCCGTCGCATAAACATTTGTTCCTGTTGGCACTGCAAAATCAATACCATCATGAGGTGTAATAGTCCCTGTTACTGGATTAAGTCTTTTTGGGTCAAAATACGATGTGATTCTTGCATTTTCCTTTAACGGCATTCCCAGCGGAATATTTCTATCATAAAAATTTAGTTTTCCATATCCATGCTGTTGCTCTAACATTGCCAGATGCTGATTAGCGGCCTGAGTACTAAGCTCCATTTTTTCTAATTTTTCCTGCAGAGTAATTGATTGATATGCACATCCACTGATACAACGACCACTGCTATCGAATACAGATTCCCAAACCTCATACCCGTCGGCCAAGATTTGCACCCTATCGGCAAAAGACAAATCTGCGACCGTTTCTGGGAATGCCTGTGCGGTAATAAGACTTTTTGCGGCACCCCACAGTTCATTATGAGTTCCGGTGTATAAGTTGGCTATACATAGCACAAAAAAGATTCCAAAGCCCCTTAACATATGCGACATTATATCACATTGTTACAAGAAAACATATGAAATAATCTTTTTTCTTGCAATTTGAATAAATTGATATAAAATACAAGACCGTTGCATCCATAGCTTAACTGGATAAAGCATCTGACTACGGATCAGAAGACTGAGGGTTCGAATCCTTCTGGATGCGCCAGAATTAATAGAAAATGTCGCCTTGTGCGGCATTTTTTATTAATCCACGTGCAACGTGGATATTCGAACCCCAGGGTTCGAGCCGATAGTTGATGAAAACAAACGCAGTGCAGTTTGAATCTTACGAGGCGAAAAGGGGCCCACACGATTTATCGTGTGGGAATTAAACAATCCTTCTGGATGCGCCACGAATTCAAACACCACCGAATGGTGGTGTTTTAATTTGTGCTGCACATCCTAGGATTTGAACCTTCAGGGTTCGAGCCGATAGTTGATGAAAACAAACGTAGTGCAGTTTGAATCTTACGAGGCGAAAAGGGGCCCGCACGATTTATCGTGTGGGAATTAAACAATCCTTCTGGATGCGCCACGAATTCAAACACCACCGAATGGTGGTGTTTTTTACCCTATTCCCATGCGCCATAATCTTCCAGTTTTGTATCCATATAATAGACCAAACCATAATTTACATCTGGCCACACTTCATATAAATACTTATACGCGCCTTCGCTTTCGACATAAACCTTGGCCGACGGCCCAGTCAACCCAACACACCCATAAAAAGCTTCATCAAAACTAAATCCAGTTACCGCACCAAACAAATGTTCTGGAATTGATGTCAGTTTTGCACAACCTCTAAACGCCCCAGAAAATGTATAAGTCCCCGCACCATAAACGCCCGCGAATAAATAATCTGGAATTGCACCTTCTAAATTACCGCACCATGTGAACACCCATCTGTACGCGCACAACGCCCCAGGGCCTGAGATATGTCCAAACAAATATTCTGGTATTTTTGTTAGGCCTGAACAACCATGAAATGTTGCTTCGAACATACGTTCTTGGGGGGCACCTGTCATATCACCAAACAATCCAAACGGAATTTCACCTGTCAACCCCGAACAATTATAAAAAGTATGTGAAAACATCAAAGACCAAGTTCCATTTGTCAATCCATTAATTCCGCCAAATAATAATGGTGGAATCGCACCAGTTAACCCAGAACAGTTATAAAACGTAGCATAAAACATACTGCCGGCTGCATTTGAATTTTCTGTTATACGTCCGAACAACGTTTCTGGGATTGCATAACCACGCAACATATATTCTGGTTTATCTGCATCTGTAATACCCGTTCCTAATTTAGCACACCCATAAAAAGTATGTGAAAACATACCTGCGGCCGGCACGCCAGAAATATCACCAAACAGTCCATCTGGTATTGCACCTGTTAATCCCGAACAACCATAAAAAGTCTGATCAAACATACTTTGTGCCGGTGTGCCATAAATATTACTAAACAGCCCATCTGGTATCGCGCCCGTTAATCCCGAACATCCATGAAAAGTCCGTAAAAACATACTTTGTGCAGGTGCGCCATAAATATTACCAAATAAATTTGGTGGGATTGATCCTGTCAAACCGACACAACCAGTAAATGTATTATCAAACATAAACATTTCTGGTGTCCCTGCAATTCGATAAAACAAATTTCCTGGGATTGCGCCTGACAATTTTGCGCAACCATTAAATGTAGAATTAAACATACGGTTTGCAGGTCTATTATTTTGAAAATCACCAAATAATTTATCTGGGATTTGACCTTCTAAAGCAGAACAACCACTAAAAGTATCTCTGTACATACTTTTTGCCGGTGCACCGGCAATCCCATAAAACAAATCTTCTGGAATTTTAGTTAATCCACGACAAGATATAAAAGTCCCTTCAAACATCTGTGATGCAGGTTGATTGTTTTGAAAATCACCAAATAATTTATTTGGAATTTCTCCTTGCAAGTTATGACAATTATGAAAAGTATAATAATACATTCCTTCCATAGGTGCTCCATAAATATCACCAAACAAATCCGGCGGAATAACACTGTTTATCCCTGTACACCCTGAAAAAGTCCCCTTAAACATATACGATGCTGGTGCACCGAAAACATTCTTAAACAAACCTTTTGGTATTGCTGTTAGACTGACGCAACCAGCAAATGTATTATCAAACATACCTGTCGCAGGCTCTCCCTGAACACCATCAAACAAACCTTCTTCTATTTCAGTTAATGCTTTACATCCAGCAAACGCGCCCGCAAACATACCATATATTGGATTACCCTTGATTCCCGAAAACAATTGTTTTGAAATCACACCCTCTAAAGCAATACAATTAGAAAAACTACTTTCAAACATTCTATCTGCAGGAATTCCTTTTATACTAGAAAATAAATTAGGTGGTATAGTTCCTTTAAGTTTCGAACAGTTTTCAAACAGTCGTGAAAACATAAATGCAACTGGTTGACCATGAACCCCCTGAAATAAAAATTCTGGTATTTCACTCTCTAGATTCCTGCAATTATAAAATAAACGCCCAAAACTTGGTAACCATGCTTTAGTTGGATCAGTTTTATCTTTTAATGTCGGAAAAATTTTCCCTAAACTACCAGCAATTCTCATAAGCTGTTGATTATTTTCAAATCTTATTACCCCATTGTTACGATAACTGCTATACCAACTGGAATAGCCGCCAATACGTATATTATAACTGCCCGCGGCATCATATGTGTGCGATATAGTTCTATTATCTGTATGTGATTTATAATAATGGTCGCGTTTGCCGTCGCCCCAATCAACGTGATATGTGCCGGCGGCACTAATCTGAAAACTAAAACTGGTTGTATCTGGGGTGGTGGTCGCAGTAAAATAGTATCGTTCAATCAAATCACGTATGCAATATATACCTGCGACAGTGTTTACCGCCTGACGCGTTGCATATTCTGGGTCGTTACCATAATTCGTCCAACCATCACCATTAAAGTGCGCATTTACCATATCTACAATCGTCAGCAAGTATTTCATATTTGCGGCCTTGTTCGGGTCATCTGCATATGGAATTGTTACACCATGTTCTTGTTTTACCAGTTCGTGAATATAACGGATGTTTATAATCTGGCCGCTGGGGTCTGATTTTGTCGGCAGCCACGCATTGGCATCGATGGAAAAAACTATGGCAAAAATTGCAAATAAAATCTTACGT
>JAWPOC010000002.1:0-18220 GCA_033345235.1 Alphaproteobacteria bacterium
TTACCAAAACAACATAATTAGCAAAGAAATTAAAGATAATGATTTAGATAAAAACAAATCGGGAATCGTAATGTACAAACGCTACATGAATTGACCGGTACTGCTTTTAGATAAATTATTATCGGCAATTTTTTAGAAATAAATTAGAATAGTTTAGATAAAAGTAGTGCCGGCAATGTAGTGTACAGAAGTTACATAAATTGCCGGCACCGCTTTCAGATGAATTATTATAATTTATTTTGCACGTTCTACGTATTCTAATGTTTCAGTATTTACAACAATCTTTTCACCTTGTTCAATAAATAATGGAACTTGAACACGAACACCGTTATCCAAGATAGCAGGTTTTCCACCACTGGACGAAACAGTCTGACCTTTTAATGCAGGTTCTGTTTCTTCAACAGTTGCAACAACTGTTTTTGGCAATGAAATAGATACTGGCTGACCTTCAACAAAATTTGCTTTTACAACCATTTCTGGTGCCAAGAATTTCATCGATTCTCCCAATGATTCAACCGGCATTGTAAACTGTTCATAATCAGACAAATTCATAAAGAACGCATCTGTGCCATCAGCATACAAATATTGACAATCAAAATCTTCAACCATCAACTTTTCAACTTTGTCTTCTGCACGCCAACGATCACCACCTTTGTTACCAGAATCAATATCACGCAAGTCTGCCTGAACAAACGCACCGCCCTTGCCTGGTTTAACCTTGGTAATAGATGTAACAGAATAACGTTTACCATTATGCGAAATCACCCAACCAACACGCATATCATTTGCAATATAAGATGCCATAATAAATACCCCTTGTTTTATTTAACTGTTTGATTATACGAACGAACAAATTCAACGCAAGAACTTTTTATTGTGCATTGCGTTTATTTGCCCAATATCTGTCGATACTGTCCATAATTAATTTATCCGCGGCTTCCCTGTCTGCCCAGCCAATAACCTTAGACCATGCATGTGGCTGCAAATCCTTGTAATGCTGAAAGAAATATTTTATTTTTGAACGCAAAATCGCAGGCAATTGTTCGATAAATTCTGTATCTGTATAAAATGGATCAACCTTGTCACGTGGGACACAAATAATTTTTTCATCACCACCCGCCTGATCTTCCATTAACAACGCACCGATTGGACGAACTTCAATTAAAATACCTGGACGCAGTGGTGCATTACAAACAACCACACAATCCAATGGGTCACCATCATCACCCAACGTACCTGGAAAATATCCATAATTCGCTGGATACGCCATTGGTGCATGCAAAATTCTGTCCGCCTTTAACAAGCCTGTTTCTTTATTAATTTCATATTTAACATATCCACCTTCGGCAACTTCGATAATTGCGTTCATTTTTTTTGGCGGCATAGATCCTGGTGCTATTTCATCTAAAATCATATATTCCTCTTTTGTTTGTGCTTTAAAGGGTACCATAAAATTTTTAATTTGCAATTTATTGCCAAAATAAAAACCGCTGTCTGCGGTTTTTATTTTTTTATTTTACATTCTCATCGGCATTAATACATACAACGCGTCTGTATCCTTGTCGGTTGAATTTATCTTTGTCGGTGCCAATGGGTCTTGCATTTCCATCTGGAATTTTTCACCTTCGACCTGACCTGCAACATCCAACAAGAACTTTACATTAAATACAACAGTAAATGACGCATCACCATTATATTCAATATCTAATTCTTGGGTTGCAGTACCGGCATCTGGACTGGACGCATTGATAACCAATTTGTTCATACTGAAAGTCAATTGAACTGATTTTGTTTTATCAACACTGGCCACAGAAACCAAGTCAACCGCATTAATAAACTGTTTTCTATCCAAGATAGCAATCTTGTCATTACCCTTTGGAATAACAACACGATAGTTTGGATATTGTGCATCAACCAATTTGCTGGTCAAAATTGCAGAACCAACTGTAAAACGTGCCTTGGTATCAGACAATTCAATCATAACATCGTCAACATTTGCATCTTCCAGCAATTTAGACAATTCACCAATTACACGGCGTGGCAAAATAACTGCTGGCATCTCTGCACTGCCTGCCGGTGCTGGCATTGCACACAGTGCCATACGTTGTGCATCTGTTGCAACCGCTGTTAATTTTGCTTCACCACTATCATCAGAAATGTGGAAATAAATACCGCCTAAATGATAACGAACATCATCTGTTGGAATTGCAAATTTTGTTTGATTAATCAGATGTGCCAAATCCCCTGTTGTCATCTGGAATTTAGTAGTTAAATTGCTGCCCGCCATTGCAGGGAAATTTTCTGCAGGCAATGTTGGCAAACGAAATACAGCACGTCCACTGGAAACGACCAACTGATCTCCAGACTGTTTAAAAGAAATTTCTGCATCATCTGGCAGTTTACGTACAATATCATACAGCATCTGAACAGGCACAGTAATTTTACCGCCCAGTGTGATATCGGCCGCCACATGTTCAACCAATTCCAAATCAACATTTGTTGCAGACAAAATCAAATCGTCTGCTGCTTCTATCTTAACATTCATCAATATCGGCAGTGTTGCGCGCTTTTCAACAATAGACTGCATATGTCCCAGCGCACGTATTAAAACCTGACGAAAAACTGAAAACTCCATTATTAAGCTCCTGTTTCCTTTAACGTATGTGTGATTTCCTACACTCTTTGTGTGTCACTTTACCAAAAAAGACCGATTCGGTGCAAGACCAAAAGCACACAAAAAAACAAATTCGATTAAAAAACAAGAAATCTTATTGATTTTTCAGCACATTTTCTATTAATTGCGAAACAGGCACACTAAACCATTCCGGATCATCATCATAAACCGGCGCACCTTTTTCTTTTGCTGTTTTACAAGGTTTATCATCTGCCAACCAATTTTCCAGCAAGTCCCCTGCAACCAATCCAATACCTGCACTGGCAACCAAGCTGATACCACCTGTCAACGGTGCCAGCAGCAATCCCAAACCTGTTGCAGACGCAACTTTACTGGCAACAGACGCACCACTTATATTTATATTTGGTTCTGCTAAACTGCCGCTAAGTTCTATAGAATTTACAACATTACCTGTCAAAGATAATTTCAATCCACGAACTGGAACTGTGGTCAAAGACAATTTCATTTCTTCTTGCCCCAAATTCAAACTGCCGACCAGTCTTATATTTATTGCACTTGTTTCAATTGCAAAACCATTTCGTGTTTCAAACAGACCATCACGCAACTTTGCATTTAATGTCATACAAGATATTTTTATTTGATTATGTTCTTTTTCACTGCTGAACAAGTCCTCAATACTATGCCGCAGTGACGTCAAGAAATCCGTACCATACATATAAGATACCAATGCAGAATGTGCATACCCATTTCCAACAGAATAAACATATACTGGCCCTGATATAGTACTCATAATCTCGGACATATTTTTGCCATTTGCCTGAACAAACAGTTCTACATTTACCGGCAATCCTGACAAGAAATCATCAACACGAACCTCGTGTAAAATATCACCCACAGATATACCTTGTCCCAAGAATGCGACCGTTGACCAGATATGCCCATCCGCGTCGACATCCGCATCAATTGCGAATCGGACATCGCCTTTTGCGAACGACAAATTCGAATCGATTCTTACTTTATTATTTTTACCGCGGACATCCATATCCAATTTTTGAATATTCAAATTTCGGTACATAATAAAGTCATCTATTTTCAAATCTACATTCACTGTTTTATTAACAAAGAACTTTCCAAACAATGGGATATCTTTGAACACATTTAACTTATGCTTTTTTATTGGCATACGATATCCATATAAATTAGGGAACAAGTCTTCCAGACTTAATCTTTTAGAATACACATCTAAATTCATAACATGATTTTTATTTTCCCAGCTATAATCGCCTGAAACAGAAATGCTTGTACCACGCACAGATATTGTTGATTTTCTGAACGTCACTTTTTTCTTATCGAATCCACCTGCGATATTAACATTAACATTTTTAAACTCTGATAATTTTACCCCGATAACATCGCCCAACATTGTCATATCAGGCAAGTCCCCTTTGATAATAAAATCAATTGGCATTTTACTAGTACCTTCCAGTGCGACATTAGCAATTAAGGCATCTCCACCCGAAGACATCGCCAATTGTACCGGATAAACTTTGCGTTTGTCGTTATATTCAGACATCGCGACAATAAATGGCAACACTTCTTTATCAGCCTTGACCCATCCAGAATATTCACGCACATTTTCTTTCTGATTCAGTCTGACATTTAATCCGGCCAACTTATATTTTTCACCAAAAATATTCGCGTGCAGATTTTTTATTTCCACCCCACCAAACCCCAAATTTTTAAACGGAAATTTTTCTGGTGTATTTGCCTGTGTTTCAGTTAATTGTTTTGAAGCAAATTGTGGCACAGAATATTCGCCTTGTTTATTTACTTCCAGATTTACATTTACGTTATAAATTTTTATATTATGAATTGTTGGTTTATTACGAAACAATGAAATTAAATTTAATCTGACGTCTATTTTTTCTGCACTATACGCATATTTACTTTTTGCCCAAGACGCATTTAAAATATGCACATTATTTATTTCTATTTCTGGCCGCAAAGAAATTTTCCAAGACACATTACCATCTATTTGCACTGGCATTCCTGTTGCATCTTGCAACACATTAACAATTCCGCCGCGCAAAGTTTCTAAATTAATCTGACTAAGCGCAACCACAGACGCAACAACCAGCCCAACACACATCAAGGCCAACATTCGAACTACGATAAAAAAAGCGTTCCGTCTTTGTTTCATGGCAAATTAAATTCTAACAGTTTCATAACCGGCAACATAAATTCTGGCACTGTTGCCCGCAATGTCATCATACGCTTTGTTCTGGGGTGCTGGAAAGTTATCTTATATGCAAACAAAAACAAATTATTTGTATCCAACATAGATTGTAACAAAGGGTCTGATTTTTTATTTTTTCCGTATAAATTATCCCCAACAATCGGCGCATTCAAAGTTATCGCACTATGTACACGTAATTGATGTGTGCGTCCTGTCTTTGGCGAAAAATTCACCCACGCGACACCGCCAGATGTTTGTGATAAAACTTTATATTCAGTAATCGCACGCTGTGGACGTTGTCCTGTACCATTATTCAATCTTTCCGGCCCGTCAAAGACCTGTCCTTTTAGCATATAATTATCGATAACACCAGATTGCGGAGAAACATTTCCATTTAACAAAGCCAGATATTCTTTATGTGCTGTCTTATTCTGAAATTCATCAGATAAAATTTGTGCGGCCCTTTGATTTTTTGCAACGACCAAGATACCACTTGTTTCCTTATCCAAACGATGTACCAACGATATTTTATCATAGGGGAACAAAGCGGCTGCCATTTTATCAACAGACTTTCTAATCCCCGTACCGCCCTGCACTGCCAAACCCGCAGGTTTATTAAAGACCACTATATCATCATCATTATGGATGATACACTTTCGTAAACCCTCTAAATCAGACAGGGAAAACAGCTCACCATTTTCTGTTTTTTTTGCACGCGTATGCATATAACTAGACATTGTTGGCGGCACACGCACAGCATCCCCTGTACGCAGGATTTCTTGGCCGCGCACACGTTTAGAGTTCACACGCACCTGTCCACCACGACATAACTTATAAAAATCTTTTTGTGGCATCGAAGGAAAATGTCGCAAGAACCATCGCAACAAACGTGTTCCATCTTCTACTTCGGAAATCGTGATAAAATCTGCCATATACATACCCCACAAACTATTGGCATAAAACGAACAGTTTTATTCGCCATATTTAATCTGGACATAGTTTGTTCCATTACTGCCGCTGCAACTACCAGTTGCACCACCACTTTTACCAGCAGACAAACGATAATCCACAGAATCAGACCATGCCTTGGTCAACAATGCTTCACATTCTGATTTTCCCAACCCATCGATTGTCACAACAAATTGACGCGGATTTGAAGTATCGACAGACAAAGAATATTTTCCACCATATGGATTTTTGTTACTCATTCCAATTGCACCAAATATTGTAGATGTATTCATACTAGAAAAATCATCATATTCGCCATGAATACTGCGCACCATTGTAACCATCTGTACAACTTCGTCATTAACAGTTGTTAATTTCTGTGTACGCATTGCGGTTGAAATCATACCGATTGCCCCCACAGTAATAACACCCATAATTGCCAACACACCCAGCATTTCAATCATTGAACGTCCAGATTCTTGTCTCATATTAAAACCTCTATTTGCTATTTAACAATTCTTATTCTATCATAAAAGTCATGAATATTCAATTTTCTGATTTAATTGAAAATGCCCCTGCTGCTTCTGGCGTATACAAGATGTATGACGCCGAAGGTAATTTATTGTATGTTGGCAAAGCAAAAAACATTTCTGCCAGACTGAAACAATATCTGGACATTTCGAAACTTGAACCACACAAACAAGTTATGCGCACATTGGTCAGGCGTGTTGAATGGGAAACAACGCCAACTGAATCAGACGCATTGCTGCGCGAACAAGAATTAATCAAAACCGAAAAACCGAAATACAACATAATGCTGACAGATGACAAGATGTATCCTATGTTGGCGTTAACCACAGGCGACTTTCCGCGTCTATTAAAGTTCCGCGGCAAGATTTCACAACGTCGTGATGTATACGGCCCATATCCATCTGTTTCGGCATTAAATGAAACGATTAAAACAATTCAAAAAGTCTGTCAAATAAGAACTTGTACAGACACACAAATGCGCAACCGCACACGTCCATGTTTATTACATCAAATCGGCCGGTGTTGCGCACCTTGCTGTAACCCAGACACAAAAAAATACGCAGAAAATATGCGTATAGCGCGAAAAATACTAACTGGCGACAGCGCGCCTATCATCAGTGATTTAACAAAGCAAATGCAACAATTTTCTGAAAATCTGGACTTTGAATCTGCCGCGATTACACGCGATAAAATCGCCGCATTAACACACACATCAAATCGCGGTATACGCACAAAACCAACGTATAGCGCAAATATAGACTGGGATAAAAACGTATCTGATTTAGAAAAATGGATTGGCGTAAAAGTCAACACAGTCGGGGTATTTGATAACTCGCATTTATTCGGCAAAAATCCTGTCGGCGCAATGATAACATTTGGCCATAATGGATTTATAAAAAACGGGTACAGACACTTTAAACTGCACGACAAAACACGTGCGGGAAATGATATTGCGATGATGTCCGAATTCATTCAACGCGCAATTGAACGCGGCCCAAAACTAGACTTAATAATTGTTGACGGTGGTATTGCGCAATGGAATATTGCGAATCGTGTCTCCCAAGGAATTCCTGTTATGGGCGTCACCAAAGGCGAAGTTCGTGACGGCGATGAACATTTTATATTACCAGACGGCACAACATCAACAGACCTTGCCAAAGACAGTGCACTGTTTTTAATGTTACGCACTGTTCGTGACGAAGCCCACAGATTTGTAATCACATACCACCGCACATTGCGTGCCAAACAGATGACTGCATCTGTACTGGATGAAATTGATGGAATTGGCCCATCCAGAAAACGCGCCTTGTTACAACATTTCGGTTCTGTTCGTGCGATTATGGACGCAGATATGTCTGCACTGCGTCGTGTTCCAAAATTGGGCAAACAAGCCGCCGAAAAAATTTATGCCCATTTTCATACAGAAATGATATAATTACCCCCATAGTCATATATAAATAATCAAAAGGAGAAATATATGAAATTCTTTGTAAACTTTTTATCTGCGTTTCGCATTCTTGCGTCATTTGCATTAATTCCGACAATAATATTCGGCATGTACTGGACATCATTTATATTATATATATTGGCGGCACTATCGGATTTCTTTGACGGGTATCTGGCACGAAAATACAATGTATGCACCAAGATTGGTGGTGTAATGGATCACATTGGCGACAAATTGTTGGTTACAAACACATTAATTCTGTTGTCCATCATGATGCCTGTATGGTTTATCACAATACCTGTAATTATTATGATTGCGCGTGAGTTATATATCAGTGGTTTGCGTGAATTCTTGGGCACACAAAAGATAGAAATGCCTGTTCCAAAAGCACGTTTTTCAATGGGCAAAATAAAGACAACATTACAAATGGTATCGATTACTGCGTTTTTGTTACTGTTTGCAATCAGCACATTAATAACACCTGAAACAGACAGCAGAATATTAATGATGGCAATTTATACACTGCCCCAGATTGGAATCTTTTTCATGTGGGCATCGTTGGTTGCATCTTTGTGGTCTGCGACAGAATACACAGTAACATTTCTTGAAAAATTAAAGAAAATAAAGAAATAAAAAAAACGATGTATACGCATAAAAACCGCCGTTTGGCGGTTTTTTTTATAACAACAAATTAGAACCAACCTTTTTTATCATTTTTTGTTCCTGCAAATTCATTTAACAATTTCTTTTGTTTATCTGATAATTTAGTTGGAATATGAATTCCGATATCGATATACAAATCGCCATAACCACTGCCACGACGAACAATCGGCATACCATGACCACGCACACGCAGTTTTTCACCAACTTGGGTTCCTGCAGGAATCTTTACAGCCAGTTTTTTATCGTCTATGGTTTCTACTTCTATTTCACCGCCCAAGGCCAATGTAGTGAACGGAACATCCATATGCATAATTAAATCACTGCCATTACGTTCAAATCGTTTATCTGGTCTGATACGAACATCCAAATAGAAATCCCCTGCAGGCGCGCCATTTGCACCTGCTTCGCCCTGACCTGCTAAACGCAATCTAGCACCATCTTCTATACCTGCAGGAATTTTTACTTCTAATGTGCGTTGTTTATTCTGTGTCCCACTGCCATCACATTCGCTGCATTTTTTATCAATTTTGCGTCCCAATCCATTACATTCCGGACAAGGACTTTCCATTGCAAAGAATCCCTGACGCGTTTGCACAAACCCACTGCCCCCACAGCGCGGACACACTGGCGCAGGTTTACCATCCGCAGTACCATGCCCATGACATTTTTCACATTCGACATTACTAGAAAATTTAACAGTATGTGTTTTTCCAAAGTAAGCATCTTTCAAGTCGATAACTACTTCATCCAACAAATCACGTCCACCGCGTTGTGGCGCGCCACGTTGCGCACCGCCAAAATCCCCACCAAATCCGAAACCGCGCATTGCTTCACGCAGGATATCTTCCATACCGGCACCGCCACCCATATTAAAATGGAACGCCCCATTTCCAAACGGGTTACCACCGCCGAATCCGGCCCCAGATGCATTTCCACCTGCAAAAGCCGCATCACCGAATCTGTCATATGCAGCACGCTTTTGAGGATCTTTCAAGATATCAAAAGCATTATTTACTTCTTTAAATTTTTCTTCGGCGTCTTTGTTATCAGGATTTCTGTCGGGATGATATTTCATAACCAACTTGTGATATGCTTTTTTGATATCAGCATCTGTTGCGTCGCGCGCGACCCCAAGTACTTCATAAGGATTTTTATTCATTTTTCTTTTCCATCTACTTAAATTATCGTTATTCAATATATAAGTTACGAAATAAAAAAATCAAGAGCATAATATTTAAATAAAGTTAAATTCTTTGGGCTTGCGAAAAACTTAAAAATGTTCTAATAATTAGTTGCTATGATAGAGAAAAATACAAACACATATGATGCATCAGATATCCAAGTCCTAGAAGGATTAGAACCCGTACGTCTACGTCCTGGGATGTACATTGGTGGTACTGACGAAAAGGCGTGGCATCACCTGCCGATTGAAATTATGGATAATTCTATTGACGAAGCCGTTGCCGGTTTTGCCAAAAAGATTACTGTTAATTTAATTGATTCCAAGACAATTGAAATCGCGGATGACGGTCGCGGCATTCCTGTGGACGAACACCCAAAATACCCTGGCAAATCCGCACTAGAAGTTATTTTAACAACACTGCATTCTGGTGGAAAATTTAATAATAATGTCTATAAAACCAGTGGTGGTTTACATGGCGTTGGGTCTGCGGTTGTGAACGCCCTATCTTGCGAGATGATTGTTGACATCGCGCGTGACGGATATAATTGGCACCAAACATTTTCACGTGGTCTGCCGACCTGTTCGATGCAGCGCGGCGAACCAACAAACAAACATGGAACAAAGATACGATTTACGATTGACGATGATATCTTTGGCGCGAACGCGACTTTCAAGCCAGTTAAAATATATCGTATGGCACGTGCCAAAGCATTTTTATCACGTGGCGTAAAAATAGAATGGTCTTGCAACCCTGAATTATTAACCGAAGATATGAACATACCGGCCAACACAACATTCTTTTATCCGAATGGTGTTGCAGATTTCTTGGCTGAAAAGACTGATTCAAAGCCCAGAATTTTACCACGCATATTCAGTGGTGCTGTTGACTTTCCTGATGACAGCGGTCGTGTTGAATGGGCATTAACATTTTTAACAGACGAAAATGGCGCGGCATCTGACGATGGATTTTTCGCATCATATTGCAACACGATTGCAACGATTGATGGCGGCACACATGAAACAGGCTTTAAATCCGCAATCACCAAAGGGATTAAAGCTTATGGTGAAAAAGTAAACAACAAATCTGCATCCAATATCATCGGCGAGGATGTATTTGATTCTGTTGCGGCGATTGTTTCTGTATTTTACAAGACACCACAATTCTTGGGTCAAACCAAAGAAAAATTATCTAATCCTGAAATTGCGCGCTATACAGAAAATGCGTTGCGCGACCCATGGGAAATGTTTTTAGCATCTGACCCAAAGACTGCAAATGCATTACTGGAATTTGTTGTAAACTTAGCGAACGCACGTATAAAGACAAAACAGGTCAAAGACATCGCACGCAAAACTCCGACAAAGCGCATTCGTATGCCTGCGAAACTGGCTGACTGTTCTAAACATGGGATTGCCGGTACAGAGTTATTCATCGTCGAAGGAGAATCTGCGGGCGGCACTGCGAAACAGGCACGCGATCGTGCGACCCAGGCAATTATGCCGTTACGTGGCAAGGTATTAAATGTTATATCCAATTCTGATGAACGTTTCGGTGCAAACAAAGAATTAAATGACTTGATTGACATCATTGGCGCCGGCACTGCCAAAGATTGGAATTCTGATAAATTACGTTACGAAAAAATTATCATTATGACTGATGCTGACGTTGACGGCAGTCATATTGCATCATTGCTGATGGCATTTTTCTATCAATATATGCCCCAGTTAATTTATGGCGGCCATTTGTATTTATCATGTCCACCATTGTATAAATTAACATGTGGCACCGAATCGATTTATGTTGATACAGATGAAGAACTGGAATCTTTAAAGAACGGAAAATACAAGAACAAACGTGTTGAAATATCTCGATTCAAAGGATTGGGCGAAATGATGCCGAATCAGTTAAAAGAAACAACTATGTCGCCAAAGACACGTCGTTTAATTCGGGTTGATTTGCCACCACGCACAGACGAAGGTGCCGAAGACACAGAAAAAACTCGTACAATCGTATCTGAATTAATGGGCAAAAAACCAGAATTTAGATTTAAATTCATAACAGAACACGCCCAATTTGTAAAAGACTTGTTTGTATAAACAAACAAATAAAAAACGCCGTTTCGGCGTTTTTTTATTTAACAATGAATTCATCACCCCAGTTGGCAACAGTTTGTCCACCGACAACACATTGAATATCTTCGAAACCTTCTTTGATTTGATTCTTTTTTATAACACTGCTGGTAATTAAACCGCCGGCCGTACCCAACACAATACCAGCCACAGAATCAGATATTAAACGTGACGTATTAAATTTCCCCTGTTCGTCACGCCAAACATTCGCTTCAAAAGACCAGCCTTTTAATTTTACATATGCATTTGCAAGCGCAGAAAAATCGACACCATTATCTGCTGTATTTACCACAACCATAACCATTCGGTCTGTCCAGTCATGTTTGTGATGATTGTTAAGAATCGCATTTGTCACCCCAACAACCCAATCTTCATTCGACGAATTTTTAAATTTTTTAAACTCAGTCCCTATCAAGTTCGCAACTGTATTTTTACGATTTTTTGCCAAATCTCGGTTTAAGGAATCAGGCCCACTACTGCTTGTCGATGCAATTAAAATATAATTTCCTGTGGCATTATTCCCCATTTTTTTAGCCAATTTAGTTCTAACCGCCTCTTCACAAGATTTATCACCAATCGTCGGGAAAGTCGACTTTGCATTATCAAAATAAACCTCCAGCAACCAATCATCCACCCATTCACTGTGGCATTGTACTGCTGATTTATTATTATTATCATTCACAGCAGCAAACGCAGCGAAATTAATCGCGGACGCAATCACAAAAGCGCATAAAATTAAAAACTTTTTCATAAATTCCCCCATACACTTTGTATATTATCGATATAATTTTACCATAAAATCAGTTGCAATCCAAATAAAAACCGCCATATTTGGCGGTCTTTTATACTATTTGCATTCGTTTATCAATTGTTGAATTTGTGCAGACAATACCAAATCTGACGTTTGCTGTTTTTCAATTTGTTTGATTGCATACAATACTGTTGCATGATCACGACCACCAACAAAGTTACCAATTTCATTCAAAGACAAAGATGTCGCATTTTTCAAAACAACCATCATTATCTGACGCGCCAAGACCAAAGAACGACTGCGACCTGCACCACATACAGCATCATAAGACACGCCCAATTTTTCGCACATTTCACGAACCATTACAGATGGTGTTTTCGCAGTTTGCAATGTATCTGCCAACAAACGCTGTGCGACGTTCATATCAACTGTTTCGCCCATCAAATCTGTATATGCTTTGATTTTTGTTGCAACACCTGCGATTAAATGCCCGTTATTTGCGATACGTGCCGCCAGTACACCCGCAACATCTGATTTAACACCTGCACGTGTCAAGATAACAGATTTAACATGTGCGTTTGGCGCGGCGACATCTGCGACCAAACCGGACGCCAACAAAGACTGTGCACATCTGTCAAAGCCTGTCAGATTATTTGGTGCTGCATTTGCTGTCAAAACGATATTTTTACCTGCATTGCGCAAATCGACAATCAATTGCATAAATTCTTCGGTTGACGCTTTTTTACCTGACAAAGCCTGAACATCATCCAAGATAAATGTTTCACAGTTACGGCAGAAATCTTTGAATGCGAAAATATTATGATCTTTCAAGCTGCGTGTGAATTCGGACACAAACTGTGCGCCACTCATTTTAACGACGCGTCCACGTGCCGCCCCCATAATGCAATCAGTCAACAAAGTCTTACCACAACCAGACGCACCATAAATAAACAGCGGAGAAAAAGGAACTGTCCCCGCTGCTAATTTTTTACATGCAGATACAACGAACAAATTTTCATCTGTAACGACAAAAGAATCGAATGCGACATCAGATTTTTCTGCTGTAACAACTGGGGCATATGCCTGTACTTTGTTATCATTTGCGATATTTTTTGCAGCTACATTAACCGCGCCACGCACAACAATTTTTGTATTCAAACCGAACTGTGCGGCAACATCTGATAAAACATTGGAATAAACGCTGCCGATAAAATCAGCCGAAAATTGATTTTGTGCACCCAAAACCAAAGTACCATCAACAATTTCGAAATTCAGTGGTGCAATCCAAGAAGTAAAGCTAGCAGAATCTATTTTTGCGGCAATGGCCCCCTTGATATTTTCCAAGTTTGTCATTTGTAATTTTGCCACTGTCTGCATATCGTTTTCTCCTTTCCTTCCCTTAAAAAGAGTTTCCTGCCACCGCACAAAGGTTGTAAAAACCACCTGCAAAAACCGCTATGTATTTCCATTTTTCAGGATTCACAGCATTATTATTTTGCCCTACTTTTTTTCATCCCTCTCGCGGTGATCCGAACCCTTATGAACCATAATTCTTGAAATCATTCACACTTTATTGTCATGCCTATTTTCAAGAACCACCCACAAGTTTTCGCACCCACTTTACAAGTCCCAGTCAATCAGTTTTTATAACCAATTACCCAGAACTTTTTTTGTTCCAAACCATTAAAATATTTTAATGACTTGGCCCTTGGTTTTGATTGATTTTTTGTTTCTCAATCGGTTTTGGATACGTCAATAATTTATAAGATATATTTCGGTTTACAACTAAATATTAAACAATTTTTGAACATTTAGATTTTGACAACGATTCGGTTTTTCAGGCCGATTTCTGCGGTTTGTATATACACTGTATATACACTGTATATACATTTTAAAATTTATATTCTGACATAACCGCCATCGACTTTTCGTACCAAACCTTGTAATTCTAAGACGACCAATTCACTTTTAATTTCCGAAACTGTTTTTTTGACAATTTCTGCCAATACAGATTCCGAGACCGGAATATTTCCTAAATTATCAATAAGAACGTTTTCCGAATCATTTTTTTCTAATTTTTTTTCAAATTTATTTTCTTTTTTTGCGATATCAAAGAAATCTTCTGGCCCGACACACAGCTTTGCATCACCTGACCGAATCAGAGAATTTGGTCCTGCGGCGCGCGCATCGCGAGGATGCGACGGAATTGCCCAAACATCACGTCCATATTCGATTGCGAATCGGGCTGTGGTCATTGACCCAGATTTCATATCCGCCTCGCCTAAGATTAATTTATTTCCCAAGCCTGCGACCCAACGATTTCGCTGAACAAAATTTGTTGCGACCGGCACAAATCCGACTGGCATTTCACTGATTATTGCCCCGCGCTCGATTATTTCCCAGTACAACGATTCGTTTTCTATTGGCCATATATAATCGACCCCACCCGCCAAGACAGCGATTGTCTGCGCATTACCTGCCACACGCAACGCGCCACGATGTGCCGCCGTATCTGTTCCAATCGCCATTCCAGACACGACCGCAACATTATGCGCTGCGAAACTTTGTGCAATATCTGCGACCAAGGACTGCCCCGCCGCTGTGGCATGACGCGTCCCGACGATAGACACCATCTGTTTTTTCAAGACATCCAAATTTCCCCGCACTGTTATAACCGGCGGATGATTTTTAATTTGCCGCAACACAATGGGATATTCTGCATCTTCATCTGATACATAATATATATTTTGTTGATATGCTGCCTCCATTTCTCTATTAACAGCATCTTTTAATTCATTTGTCGGGTTTAAATATTGAACCACCGCATCAACCGAGCCGAATTTTTTAATCAGCCCTGCATATTTCACCGGCCCAATTCCTGCCGTACGAATAATTAATAATTTATCAAACAAACTTGCCATATCAGAACTATACGATAAAAATCCCATGTAATACCAATAAAAAATCCGCAACTGCGGACTTTTTAAAAATTTGTTTATTTATTGTTAATTAGTACTATCGACCAAATCAAACAACCCTTCGTATTCACGACACATTATCCCAACAAATGAATTAGCGGATTTTTCTTTGTATTTTGCCGCTGTACATTCTGCTTTTATTTTACGCAGATCTGTCATATACGCATTATATTGCGCATCGCCCTTCTCTTTCATTGTCAGCAATTGTGCCCTTATCAACTGTGTCCCTGTCAGTGCAGCCTGTCCTTGGACTGCGCCGCCAATCATTTCATTACCGAACCATTCCATCACACCGACACCAACACCTGCGCCTGCGACACTTGCACCAATAGTTCCCCAAACACGTCCTGATTTCTTGGCGTCCAGAATTTTTTGTTCAACCTGCTTTTCATCGACCCACGACCCACAAGTTATACTGTTACCCATTTCATAGTATTTAGCCGGCATATCATCCAGATTTATTCTCGAATCTCTGGATTTTAATGCAACTTTTACAAAGCAAGTATTATTACTTGGGTTTTCTGTATCTTCGACCATAGAGCTGTAACTATTTAAATTACTGTATCTGGACGCCCAAACAAAAGTATCTGACATACCTATATTATTACGGACACAGGCATCCTTTTCTGCCTGATAAATATCTTTATCCGCAGGCAGCATAACCTCTGGTGTGACGGCCAACGCGGAACCTGTCGAACCATTTGTCCGATATGGATTATTTGTTGCGGCCATTGCAGAAATCTGATTCCTGGACACAGTACCTGCCCGTGGCGACCCCATCATCTGGCTTGCCATAGAATTCCGGCCACGTCCAGACGGTACAATTGCCCCTGCTTCAAAGACAAACATACAGCACACTAAAACAGAAACTAGTTTTTTCATACTCTCTTACCCTTAGGATACTTCAGGCGTATTATACCACAAAATCGACAAAAAATAAAGAGCAAATAAAACAACGGGGCGAAAACACGCCCCAAAATTATTTTTTCCACTTCCATTCTATTGTTGATTCACTGCCTGAAATCAACCGCAAGATATTTCCGCGATGACGCCACATACACAGCAAACCAATTGCCAAGAATGCAAAACCGACCTGATACCCGACTGCAAACCCCAAGACAGGAATCAAACAAAACACAATCAACGCCCCAAAAGACGACACTCCACTGGTCAGCGCCACCAACAACCATTCAATTCCACAAACGATAAAAGACACAGGACTTATTGCCAACAAAACCCCGAACAAGCAAGAAATCCCTTTACCACCTTTGAAATTCAACCAAATTGGATAACAATGTCCAACAATTGCGGCGAATCCGCACCATGCACCAAACACATCACCTGCGACATATTTTCCAATAAGCACTGCGACAATCGCCTTGGCCATATCCAGCACCCAAGTCAACCCTGCCATACGCAAACCACCGACACGCATAACATTTGTTGCCCCGATATTACCACTGCCAACCTGACGCAAATCACCCTTGCCCGCCATACGTGTCAGCAACAATCCCATTGGCACAGAACCTAATAAATAAGAAATAATAACTATAAAAACATAAGACATATTCTTTTTCCTTGATTTTCTGTTTGTTTTTTATAAAATACCAGAAACATTTAGAAAATAAAAGGAAAATAAAGTGGCAAATCATAAGTCATCTGAAAAAAGAATTTTGGTTTCGGCCAAAAAGAATGCAATAAACACATCTCGTCGCAGTGCTGTTAAAACTGCAACAAAGAAAGCATTGGTTGCTGTTGAATCTGGCGACAAAGCTGCAGCTGTTGCTGCTGCACGCAACGCAGAAAGCAAGATTATGAAATCTGCTGGCAAAATTATGCCAAAGAGACGCGCTGCTCGCAAAATTTCTCGCTTGGCAAAGAAAGTTACAAAGATGGCATAAATATTGCAAATATTCAGAAATTAAAAAAAATCCCCAATTGGGGATTTTTTATTTCCACACTGCAGGTATTTCCGCATAGTCAGACAGTTTTGTTGCGCCTTGATACATAACACCAACTTGTGATACTGTTGCATTTGGCCATATATCATACAAATACTGTCCATTAATCTTTGCAGATGATCCTGTTAAGTTATAACAACCCCTAAACATACCATGAAAAACATATCCATTAACTGGCAAATTCCCAGATATATCTCCAAATAAATCGGATGGTATTTCACCTTTTAGGCCACTACACCCCGTAAAAGTTCCCGAAAACATACCTGATTTTGGGGTTCCCCACAACACACCAAATAAATATGGTGGGATTTCACTGTCCAACCCTGCACACCCTTGGAACGTTTGGCCAAACATATTGCCTTGTGTTTCACCCGTCAGTTTTATGCCCCCAAATAAATCCGCAGGTATTTCACCACGCAATCCCGAACAACTATAAAAAGTATATGCAAACATACTACCCGCCGGCGCGCCATTAATTTCACCAAACAGTTTTTCTGGTATACGCCCTTGTAACCCTTTACAACCACTAAATGTATTATGAAACATCGACCCCTTTGGCGCATTATATAATTTACCAAACAAATTAGGCGGTATTGCATAACCATCACGCATATATTGCGGAATGTCAGATTCTGATATTTCTGTACCTAATTTTGCACATCCAGAAAAAGTACTATGATACATCGAATCACGATATTCACCATCAATCCCTGCGAACAAATCTGATGGTATTGCACCGGTTAAATTACCACAACCGCTA
>JAWPOC010000003.1:0-15109 GCA_033345235.1 Alphaproteobacteria bacterium
ACAGACATGTTATGTGAACCTTGTTCCGCCACAGGCGATAGATCACTTTGTAGGTACGAAACCGAATCCGATACGTGTTGGTAAATCACTAAGCTGGACAGACAGCAGTGGCAAAACCCACACCACCGACAACCTGATAACAATAGATTAAACAAAGGAGAACGAATGAAGAAACTGATGTTGATATTAACAATGATACCCATATCGCTGTATGCGGGGCCAGATGATACAGATGAAATCTGTCGTCGTAATACATTGGTTATGGCGGTGTTACAGACGTCTGATAGTGTAACCGCAATGGCAACGCAAGCATATTTAAACCCTGATAAAAAGCGTTGGGTCATAGATGTCAAATATGATATTTTCGCGCAAATGCGTCCTGAATTGTGGGATTCAGCAGCCCAAGAATATAAAACACATTATATTTATGGCAGTGCGACCTGTAACGGAATTTCTGTCAGATCATCAGTTGATGGTACATCGAATAATGATGGGCCGGCCAGTGTTGGTGATACAAACACATATCTAAAAGCAACATCACGTGATGCGGGGCCAAATTGTTGGTGCAAGATGGACGGGCCAGTTACATCGTGGTGGACATACTTTAAACAGTACACCGACACCGCAGAAAAAACAGCGAAACAATTATGTGACGATAATTGTACGCAATATTGCGCAGATATGTTCAGAACAAACGGCGTATTGGGGAAAAACAGTGACGGTCAAACAGTACATGGTCGTGACGCACTGTATTACACAATTTGGTAAACAAAAAGGGGAACGAAAATGAAGAAAATCTTTATAATTTTACTGTGTATGATAACACTAAACGTAAACGCGACCGAAATGTGCGCCCGCGATGATACCGTTGTGATACCGCTGGACGCAACGATAACAGGGGACTCTTATCATACTAATCCAGTAGAATGGATATGGTGGGTGAATTTTTCCTATGGTGCTATTTATGGCGGTGCATCCTGTGTATCTAAAAAAGAAATAATGATGTATTCTGATTGGAATGGTAGTGGAAAACCTACTAGTGGTTTGTTTTTAAATACCGCAACAGATGAATTAGTTGGTTTGTCAGGTTATTATATGAATGCGGATATAAATGATAAGATTCCAGATGCTGAAAAACCAGATTATGAAAGAAAGTATTGTCTTGTCAGAATGACTCATCCAATGTCAACTGCGTGGATGGTTATAAATAGTTATTCTGCGTTTTCAGAGTGTAATGATGCAAATGGGTGTCTTGGTCGAGTAGATTGGATTTCGCGTATCGTTAATAATAAGCAGTTTTTATTCAACTCCATCGGGACTGTGCCACCATGGCCGATGGATTAACAGAAATCATGTGAACGGGGGTGTCGAAACCCCAAATCCCTGTGTGTTACAGGGATATTTTTTATTTGTTTACTCTATCCCTTGTCATTGTGAGCGGCCGCGTGGCAATCCAGTATTTTTACAACCACTTTCCACTTACACTAAGCACTAACTATTATTATTCGGCAATGTGTTTAGGAATTATGTCGGAAATACGCGCCAAAGAACGTTTTCCTAAATGTGTTATTGCGATTGCAAGTGCGAAAAAAAATGATTATAATATGCCTGTCTTTATACAAGACAAAGTCAATCTTGAACAAGGAGAAAACAGATGAGAGGACTAACGAACTATGTTCTTATACCATTGACATTTATCGGTGCCCTGAACTGGGGATTGATTGGTATCTTTGGTTTCGATTTAGTTGCGTTCTTGTTCGGCCCTGCAACATTGGCCAGCAACATCGTATACGCAATTATCGGTATCGCGGCATTGGTTTGGTTGATATGGATGTTTATCGACAGACCTGTAAAACGCGACAGATAATTCAAAAAAAATAAAGTTTCATGTCGACGCCCCAAAAAATTCAACGGGGCGTTTTTTATTTGTCTTGTATCGCGCGGTCAAATTCCGCTTCGTCCCAAATGGTAATCCCCAGTTCCTGGGCGCGGGTCAGCTTGCTGCCCGCGTCGGCACCGGCCAGTACAATATCTGTTTTGCTGGATACACTGCCCACAACGGTCGCACCCATACGTTCCAAGATTTCTTTGGCCGCGTCACGTGTATATTTTGATAACGTGCCTGTTAATACAACCTTTTTGCCAACCAGTTCCCCATCAGACGCAACCGTCACAGGTTCTGCATTCTGAATATTTATCTGAGCCAATAATTTATCCAAGGCATCTGAATTATGACTGTCCGCAAAGAACGATACAATTTCATCCGCCATAACGTCACCAATGCCATCAATCGACTTTAACCGCCACGCCGGCGCAGTACGTAACGCATCCAGTGTGCCGAAATTGCGCGCCAATATCTTGGCTGTAACCGCACCAATATCAGGTATTCCAATCGCAAACAGAAATTTATGCAGTTCAATGTTACGCGCACGTTCAATTGACTGATTCAAATTATATACAGACTTGTCCCCGAAACCGTCCATATTCTTTATCGCGTCCCCATGATGCGCAATCAGTGTAAATATATCGGCCGGTGTTGTAATCCATCCGCGATTAATAAACATTTCCAACTGACGTGTTCCCAGACCATCAATATCAAAACCATGACGCGAAACCAAATGTTCCATTTCGCCCAGTCTTTGCGCAGGACATGCCAGTGTGTTTATACATCTGCGTGCGACTTGGCCTGATTCTTGGACGACATTGCCACCACACACCGGACAAACAGTTGGAAATATAAATTCTGGGGCATTTGTATCAGATTCTGCAACACCAACAATTTGTGGAATAACATCGCCTGCACGTTGGACAATGACTTTGTCACCAATGCGCACGCCCAGACGGCGTATTTCATCCGCGTTATGCAATGTTGCGCGTGACACAACAACACCACCAATATTAATCGGTGCCAGTTCCGCCACAGGTGTTAAAACCCCAGTGCGTCCAACTTGGATTGTAATGTCGCGCAGTTCTGTTATCGCGCGTGCCGCAGGAAATTTATACGCCACTTCCCAGCGGGGACTGTTGGCGCGACTGCCCATACGTTGTTGGGTTGCGATGTCATTTACTTTCAGTACCAATCCATCAATATCAAATGGTATGTCTGGACGCGCAATCATAATTTCATTGTAAACACGTTGAATCTCGTCCATTGTATTCGCATGATGCGCCCATTGACGGGTGGTCTTGAATCCCCACGATTCCAGTTTGTCAAAGTATTCTGACTGTGTCGCGAAATCACGTTGGGAAATATCGCCATACGTATATGCAAATGCGCTAAGTTTTCTGGTCGCAGTAACTTGCGGATTCAGTTGGCGCAAAGAACCCGCCGCCGCATTTCGCGGATTTGCAAATTTTTTATCAGATTGCTCATTTAATGCCATAAAATCGCTGCGGTTCATATATACTTCGCCGCGAACTTCGACCACAGATGGAAAATCACCAGATAATTTTTGCGGAATGTCAGAAATAGTGCGTAAATTTTCAGTGATGTCTTCGCCCAGTGTACCACTGCCACGTGTCAGACCACGAACCAATATGCCATCTTCGTATCGGGCAGAATAAGACACACCATCGACTTTTAATTCAATGAAAATGTCGTGACTGGTTAATTTGTTAAACCAATCTGCAACGTCACGCTCATCAAACACATCAGATATCGACAGCATTGGAACATTGTGCGCAAAAGATTTAAATTTATTAGACACAGCCGCACCAACATGCGTTGACGCACCATTTTTGGATAATTGAGGGTATTCTTGTTCAATTTCCAATGCGCGTCGTTTTGCGGCGTCATATGTTGCATCATCAACAATGGGTGCATCATTTTGATGATATGCAATATCCCATTCGTGCAACTGTTTTAACAGTTCTGAATGTTCCGACAGTATAAATAAATCAGGTTGTTTTGACATACGACGATTATAGAAAAAAGCCCCACATAAAACAATATGAAAAAAGATATAGAAACAAAAAATCTTTTTTTATATAATCCGCATTGTAACAGCAATCAAGTGTTGTTTCAGGGCGTCGAAACCCTTCTTTATGCGTCATGTGGACGTTAAGCGCCTCCTGTTATTATCAGCAGGAGGAATGAGTCATATATTGAAAGCTCATTGCTATTCATAAAGATAGTTTCGAACCTCCTGCCACCTGATTGTTTGGTGGTTTTTTATCTTAAATACAGGAGGAATCAAATGAAGAAATTCTTTATATGCTCTGTTTGTGTGTTATGTACGTTTGCGTGCTATGGGTATAAACTGCATGTTGATGATCAAGTAATTAAATTATCAAAAACTAAAAACACAACGCCTGCGCTACATTTTTTGATTCACGATGAACGATGGTATGCAGATATGTTGGCGTGCGATATTCCAATGAATGATGGCGGTACAACAAAAAAACTGAAAATTCGATATGGGGATACGACGTACAGTGTGTCTGATGGCAATGGTTATGTCTTTGAAGATGGAAAATTAGTTGGTACCCCATGCGATGTGTACTTGATGGGCACCGGAACACAGTACATTGATACAGAATATGTTCCAACACTGGTTACGCGCAGTGAAATGGAAATACGTTTTTCAAACGATACATATAGCCCAAAGAGCGGTAATTCTAACTTTTTTGGGGTCTCAGATTATGTTAATACTGCAAAGCATGCCATAAATTTTGGTGGCGGCGTTATGCAAGGAAACGCGATTTATCCTTGGTTGTGTACTTACCCCAACAGTGGTTGTCCGTCTAGTGGTGGGATTCCTGTATCTAATAAAACGACAAAGTTTTCGATAGTTTTAGATGCAAAGAATAGTTTGGTAAAAATTGATGATTATACCCGTACATTAACAGCAACCCAAAATTTGGGGCAATACTCGATATATCTATTTGGGCTACATGCTATTGATAAAAATGGTGTTGAAACAGCAAAAGTGTATTCTGCAAATGACGCAATGTATATCTATTCGACCAAGATATACGAAGATGATGTATTGATTCACGACTTTTTGCCAGTACCGGCCGGTCTCAAAATTGGTAATTTTACTGTGCCTGAAAATGGTATGTGGGATATAATTACACAGACTTTCTTTGGCAATGCAGGAACTGGTGATTTTATATATGGTCGTCAATAAAAAAATCCCCAAATGGGGATTTTTTATTATCGTGTAAATTACTTTACTGGTTTTGTATCAGATGCTTTTTCAGATTCTGACGCAGTTGCAGCGTCTGCAGTAACATCTGTTGTTGCAGATCCAACGATTTCTTGGCGTAATTCACTTTGTTGTGTGCCGACGTTGGATTTCGCAGAAATTAATGCCAATGCCGCGCACAGAATAAAGAATATCGTTGCCAACCATGCGGTTGCGCGTGTCAAAAAGTTTCCAGCCGCAGCACCTGTCAACGCACCACCAAACATCGATGCTGCAGATGATCCAGACATACCAGACCCTTCGGATTTTTGTAATAAAATCAAGCCAATCATCATAACCGCGACGATAACCAATAAAACCAATAAAATTGAAAACATATTTTATCCTTTTTTGTATTCTTTGTGCGTCAATTTTAAACCTCAGAATCTGGTTTTTCAAGGATTTTCAGCAACGCAGCCGCTGCAGCTGTGCTGGCGATTTTCTTTGATGAACCGGAACCGTACGCGGATTGTCCCATTGCAGATACTTGGACTGTAAAGACTGGATCGTGCGACTCGCCAGTCATTTCGGTATATTCGTATACAGGCAAGTTACCAGAATCATGTTTCTGGACGTATTCCTGTAACATTGTCTTGGCATCTTTTGGTGCACAAGAATCCGCCTGAGCCAAACTGAACCACAGGTCAACAATAAATTTTCTGGCTGCTTCGAAACCGCCGTCAACATAGATTGCGCCAATAATCGCTTCCATTGCGTTGGCCAACATATGATGTGTTTTGCCGGCTGTCATATGGCCATGACGAACGTATCTGGTTAATTCCAAAGAACGACCGACACCTGCCAATGTCTTGGTTGATACCAACAAGGCATGTCTGCGTGCCAATTCCCCTTCGGTTTCAGTTGGATACATATCCATCAGTAAATCTGCAATCGCCAAGCCCAGCACGCGGTCGCCTAAAAATTCCAAACGTTCGTTGTTGTGCTTGGAACTGATGCCACTTTGTGTCATGGCCAAGATTAATAATTTTCTGTCTCTGAATTCATAATTTAATTTTAGCATTTTATTTTGCTCCCATTCCAAATCTGTCCCAACGCATCTTATTACCCCATGACCAGATTGCCATCATAGGTGCGTAGTAATTGTGAGAATACCATATAAACCACACTTTGCCCAGCACATTATCGCGTGGAACAAAGCTAATGTCACCACGACTGTCGCCACTGTTGTCGCGGTTGTCGCCCATGAAAAAGAAGTGGTTTTCAGGTACTGTAAATTCAGGTGTGTTATCAAAGCGTGCATCTTCGGCATATTCGATTATGCTGTGCTGGACACCGTTTGGCAGTGTTTCTGTGTATTCTGTGACATTAAATACGCCACACGCAGAACCGTACATATGACAAAAATCATCAGGCTTGTATTCAATAGTGTAATTGAATTCAGCAGGTTTGTTATCAACCCATATCTTGTTGCCCTTGATTGACATATTGTCTTGATAATAGCCGACAGAACGCATTGACTTTGGCAATGTTGCAACAACATATGGACGTGGATTATCACGTGGGACAATTACGTCATTGATATACAGTCTGCCGTTGGTCATTTTAATTTTATCCCCAGGCTTGCCAATAAGGCGTTTAACAAAGTCTTGGGATTGATTAATTGGGTTTCTGAATACAACAACGTCACCTATTTCAGGTTCTGTTGCCCAAAAACGGCCATTCCACAACTTCCATGAACCAAACGGGAAAGAATAACGCGAATAACCATAAGACCACTTTGTAACGAAAATATGGTCGCCAATTTGCAGTGTTGGTATCATCGATCCAGATGGTATATTAAATGGTTCCAGCAATAAACTGCGAAAAACGATTGCAATCAATGCGCCATAAAATATAGTGTTAAACCATTCTCGTGCCACGTTTTTTTTCTTTGGTGCCATAATCATTCCTTTATTTTACAATGGGTATAATATAACTTGCACAAACTTAATTCAAGTTATAATATAACCTGTGATGATATCTTTAAAGTCTATAATTTTTAATGGGATGGATGCAACACCAATTGACGTTCAGGTTCAATTGTATTCTGGCCTGTCAAAGCCAGAATTTAACATAATTGGACTGGCGGATCGCGCGGTTAAAGAATCTGCTGAACGTATTCGTAATGTGTTGTCTGCATTAAACTTGTTTTTGCCGTCTAAAAAATTAACTGTGAATTTATCGCCTGCAGATGTTGAAAAAAGTGGTTCTCACTTTGATTTGCCGATATTGTGCGGGATTTTATGTGCGCTGGGCGTATTGCCAGAGGCGGAATTAGAAAAGTATATAATTCTGGGCGAAGTTGGCTTGGACGGAACAATTGCCAAGACAGATGCTGTTTTGCCGGCCAGTGTATGGGCCATGAACAACAATCTGGGTATAATTTGCCCCAGTGTTCAGGGACTAGAGGCTAGATGGGCTGGGCATACAAATATTTTAGCGCCATCACACGTTATTGAATTAATAAATCATTTCAAAGGCACTTCTTTGTTAAGTGTACCTGAATTAACTGGGCCAGTGACAGATTCAAAAACAAATCTGGATATGTCCGAAGTACATGGTCAGGCTGCTGCCAAGCGTGCGCTGGAAATTGCTGCGGCGGGTGGTCATGCGATGCTGATGGTTGGGCCGCCTGGGTCGGGTAAGACTATGTTGGCGTCCAGATTGCCGACAATTATGCCAGAAATGACTGCAAATGAAATATTAGAAACGTCGATAATTTACTCTATTGCAGGTCAGTTAAATAATAAATCATTGATGTCAACGCGCCCATTTCGCAGTGTTCATCATACATCCAGTCCAGTTGCGCTGGCAGGCGGTGGGTCTGATGCGCGTCCGGGGGAGATATCTTTGGCGCATAATGGTGTGCTGTTTTTGGACGAATTGCCAGAATTTAATCGTGCGACCTTAGAAATCTTGCGTCAACCGATGGAGTCTGGACGAATACTGATTTCACGCGCCCGCAAGAATGCGACATATCCGGCACGTTTTCAATTAATTGCGGCGATGAATCCATGTCCATGCGGGCATTTGGGAAATGCGGCGTTGTCTTGCACACGTGCGCCACGTTGTGCCGAAGCGTACCAGAATAAAATATCAGGGCCATTATTGGATAGAATTGATTTACATGTCGATGTTGATGCAGTAAATCCTTGGGAAATGACACGTGATGATGAACCGCGTGAAACCAGTGCACAAATTCGTGCGCGTGTGATCGCTGCACGTAACAGACAAATTGTGCGTCAAGGCAAAGTAAATGCACACTTGGACGGCACAGAACTGGAACAATTTGCACCATTGGATACAGAATTGACGTCATTTTTAAATTCTGCTGCGGAAAAGATGGGAATGTCTGCACGTGGATATAATCGCATAAAAAGACTGGCGCGAACTATTGCGGACTTGCGCGGTTCAGAAAATATAGAAATGTCTGATTTGGCAGAGGCATTGTCATACCGCCCAATCAACCGCGGTAAATATGGTGTTAAAATATAAAGATTCGCGTTCTTTTATTTTTGTTCTTGCAAATATTTTTCTAAAACTTTTAAAGCTTCTTCGGGATTGGTGCTTTTATCTTTTTTATCGACTTTGCCAACAATGACACCGTTGTCGCGGTCTTTTGGATGATTGTTTATTAAGTTACCAATCATTGATATCCCAGCACCTGCGCCTGCGGTAATTGCGCCGGTGGTTATATTCTTGGATGTTTTTTCTGTTTGTTCAGCCCACGCGGCGGCGTCTGTGCCATTTGGATTCATTAATGCACGTGCCAAAGATGCATATGCACCACTGGTGCCGTCAACAGAAACATCGTCATACAAACCAGATGTCGCGCTGTCCAATATTGGTTCTGATTCAATCCCTGGACGCATCCCCAGTTCATTTTTTACTGCCTTTAATTTATTCGCCAGATTTACATATTCTGAATACAGTGCGATAAGTTCATTTCCACCAGGGATTTCTGCGACTGCGCCGCCGGCGACGCGATTGCTGCCGTATGTACAGTTAAATGTTGAAATGTATGCCTGCATTGCGCGTGTTGCGTCATCGTCAGCTGCTTTTTCAGATAACCCTTGCATTAACATCATACCGCCAATACCTGTGGCGCCCATACCAACCGACCCCAACAATTTATTAACATCAGAATTTTCAGTTTCCCGCGCAGATTCTGCCGCATCCCGCGCCGCATCGATTTCGTTGTCTTGTTCTGAATCTGCGACTGCTGCCATGGCGCCAGCAATTACAGCCTGCATATTATTTGCAATTACATCTTGTGTAAAAAATAATGCCAGTAAAAGGTATGCAAATTTCATTTTATCCCCCACATTGTTGATAACAAAATAACCGCTTTGTAATCCAAAAAGCGGTCGGGGAGTTCGTAAATCACACAAAAGATTGATTCCGCCAGTCTTTGGGAAACCCTGTTGTATACAATGGCGGCTCCCCGACAGAACTGACGAGGATACGTTCAATAAGATACACCAGTATCTTATCTGCGGATATAGTATTGTTTTCAATACCACTTTCGTGTTGGCTTACGACAGCCCCGAACCCAAATCCCTTTGGATTCTGGTTTTATTATAATTTATAAACTGATAAAAAACAAGACTAATAAAAACCGCCCAAATAGGCAGTTTTTATTTTGTTTTATCTCTGGCGGATATCCATTGCTTTATTTGATAGGATGTTAAGTTAAACTGTTTGGCTGCATTTGCAATGGTTGTGTCCGCAGCATATTGTATTATTTCCTTTTTTAGCTTTTCCGAGAAAGTACGTTTATGACGGAGTGCATATACTTTGCGTGTGCCATTCCAATACTGTATTGTTGATATTGGCATATTATATTTTTTAGAAGCTTTGCTGATACCATATCGTTTTGCATACAGCAGAATTTCTTGCTTAGTCGCTTCATCAACACGTTCGTACTGTTTAGCGTATGTTGCATTTTTGCGACGACCAGTTTGTTCATATATATGTCGTGTTTTATTCCATTCCAGTATTGTATGAACGTCGACATTATATTTATGCATCGCACTGGTCAGACCATGGTTATTCGCGTATGTTAAAATTTCGCGTTTAAGTTCTTCAGAAAACCGGCGTTGTGTGTTCGTCTTGTATGTAGGCGATTCTTTATTCCAACGTAAAATAGTTTTGTGTGGTATCTGATGTTTCTTTGACGCATATGTTGAGCCAAATTTTTTTGCATCTTTTAATACAGCCTGTTTAAATGCTTTGCTATATGCCATTTTAACGCCTATTTTTATTTGTTACATAAAATGCCCCGCAGGGCATTTTGTTTACTCAGCCAAAGTTCCAACAGACATTGTTATTCTGCGAATTCCGCTGCTGATAGATTTTTCTTTGTTTATACGGGCTTTTAAGATTTCGCCAGTATGATTAATATGTGTTCCGCCACACAGTTCGCATGATACATCGCCTGCGGTAATAACCTTGACAGTATCACCATATTTTTCACCGAACAATGCCATTGCACCGCGCTTTACAGCGTCGTCCATAGACATTTCTTCGTGTGCGACATTCATATCAGATGCAATCCATTTGTTTATTAAATCCTCGACGGCTTGTTTTTCTTCGGCTGTCATTGCGCGCCCAAAAGAAAAGTCAAAACGCACAGAATCAGGTGAAACTTTTGATCCACGTTGTTCAACGTCTTCGTTTAATACCGCGCGTAAAGCCGCCTGTAACAAGTGTGTCGCAGTATGCGCGCGCGCTGTCTGTTGACGAACAGATGTGTTTATCACTGGCGATACAACGTCGCCCACAGACAAATCGGATGTCAAGACGCCTTTGTGAATAACGATGTTGTTTGCGCGTGCAGCCTCTGTCACAGTCATAACTGTTTTCTCGCCGATTTTCAGTTCGCCACTGTCACCTGTTTGGCCACCTTGGGTGCCATAAAAGTTTGTTTTATCCAGTGCGACTTCTACTTCGTCACCGGTGTTTGCGTTTTCTACAAATTCGCCATTGCGCAGTATGGATAATACCGTAGATTCCATATTCACAGGCGCGTATTTCGCAGTATCATCTGTATCTGGCAATTGTGTTTGAGATTCCCAGAATATGCGTGTGCCTTTGGTATTGGCGCGGCTGCGCTCTTTTTGTTCTGCCATAGATTTTTCAAATCCACTTACATCGACATCTATATTTTTGTCACGCAAAATCATTTGGGTTAAATCCAATGGGAAACCATAAGTATCAAATAACTTGAACGCGACATCCCCAGGCAGAATATTATTGTTTAATTTTGGCAGTTCGCTTTCCAGCAATTTCATACCATTTTGCAACATATCTGAGAAAGAATTTTCTTCGTTTTGCAGAATTTCAACAACGCGTTTCTGTTCGTGTGCCAGTTCTGGGTATGCCATACCCATTTCTGTTACCAGGGCAGGGTATAATTTTGACAGCAACGCACCGCGATGTCCCAGCATTTGTCCATGACGCATTGCGCGACGCAAGATTCTGCGAATTACATAACCGCGATCTGTATTAGATGGAATAACACCGTCTGCGATTGCGAAACCAACACTGCGCAAGTGGTCAGTAATGACCTTGAAACTAGCGACGTTTTCTGGGGTTTCTGCGACACCTGTAATGTCGGACACAGCGTGTTTCAAGTTCGCAAACAAATCTGTATCATAATTATCCAGTTTGTTTTGCAGGATTGCCGCCCAGCGTTCTAATCCTGCGCCTGTATCGACGTTTTTCTTTGGCAGTGGTGTCAGATTGCCATTTGCGTCACGATCATATTGCATGAATACATCATTCCAAATTTCGACAAAACGTCCACCGTCTTCGTCTGAACTGCCTGGCAGGCCACCAGGAATATCTGCGCCCATATCGTAATGCATTTCTGTGCATGGGCCGCATGGGCCAGTGTCGCCTGCAGACCACCAATTATCTTTATCGCCCAACAGAATAGCGTCTTTGCCGGCGACTTTTTTCCAGATTTTTACAGCTTCGTCGTCACTGTAATGTGTGGTTACGACGATACGATTTGGATCCAGACCAATTACGCGGGTTAATAATTCCCACGACATTTCGATTGCTTCTTCTTTGAAATAGTCCCCAAAAGACCAGTTCCCCAGCATTTCAAAAAAAGTATGATGACGTCCGTCAAAACCAACGTCTTCCAAATCGTTATGTTTACCGCCTGCGCGAATACATTTTTGAACGTCAGCAACGCGTGGCGCGAATGCAGGTTCTGTACCTTGTAAAATACCTTTCCATGGAACCATGCCTGCAACTGTAAACAAGACAGTTGGATCGTTTGGTATCAGTGACGCAGATGGGACAATTTTGTGTCCATGTGATTCAAAGTATTCTAAAAAAGCCTTTCTTATTTCATTGTATGTCATAACCTGTATTCCTTTGTGTTATCAGGCGGTATTGTATAAATAATAGTATGAACTTGCAATCATATAATTTAAAAAAACAGAAAATAGATGTTCGCATTATTTTTTTCTGAAATTGCAATCAGACACCTATTTGTGGTATAATGACATCAGTAACAAATAACCCAAGGATTTCGGTCAATGAAAAAAACGATGCTGTTTGCGATTATGCTGTTAATAGCCATAATATTAATGGTGTCTTTTGACGTACGCATACCGGTTGCGGGTGTTAATGATACTGTTACAACGGTGTCGTCGCCTGATTTGTTATATGTATGTCCTGCGGCCAGTAATTTTTGGGACAGCCTGTCCAAAGGTTTTTCTCAATTCAGAAAGCCAATTGTTATGGGATTTTTCTTTGGTGCGATGATATTATTAGCGGTATGGTTATGGGCGCTGTATCAAAATTTATTAAAAGATAAATTTAATCGTGATTCTTTTAAAAACCCATGGGCGTTTACCAAGTTGCTGTTTTGGGCTGTTTTGGTTATGTATTTAATAATGATGACGCCGAATTATTTTCGAGCGGTACGTTTAACAATGACTGGTGGTGATTGGGTTCTGTGCGACAGTTTTAGTCTGGATGCCAAGGCTGTACCAGTAAACAGTGTTGAACCGAAAAAAGTATTAATGCGCTGAAAATTTCAGGATTTTAAAATATACACTTGACTTAAAGCGCGGAATTCTCTACGATTCGGACAAGCAGTACAGGCAATGCCCTTAGAATACTTGCGATACAGATTGGGTTCTTACCAAAAGTACCGGATTCTAGCGGCATTGCCTTGGACACTGCGAACACCTTAAAAATTTTATGAAAGGAGAAACATATGAACAAACAGCAATTAATCGAAGCTATCGCAAATGAAGTAGATGTTACAAAAGCAACAGCTGCTGGCTGCTTGGATGCATTCATCAACACAGTTACAAAAGTTTTGAAAAAGAAAGGCGAAGTTCGCTTGGTTGGCTTTGGTACATTTGCAACTGCAAAACGCAAAGCAACAACAGGCCGCAACCCACAAACAGGTGCTGCTATTAAAATCCCAGCATCTACACAGCCTAAATTTAAACCTGGTAAAGCATTGAAAGATGCTTTGAACTAAATCGTTTGATTTATGTGTAAATAAAAAATCTCCCGATTGGGGGATTTTTTGTTAGTTGAAAATATAACAGAAAAAAATCTTTACAATAAAAAATTTATAAAATAAAATTGCAGTGTCATACAAAACAAAGGAAGGAAAATATGGCAAAACAAACTGCAAAAAAAACAACAGCCAAGAAAACTGTTGCAAAGAAAACTGCCCCAAAAGCTGCGGCAAAGAAAACAATAAAAAAGACAACAGTTGTTGAAACACCTGTGGTTGAAAAACACGTATGCGGTTGTGATAAAAATTGTGCATGTGGCGGTAATTGCCATTGCGCGCATCACAAGCATGGATTTTTTAAGAAATTAATTTTGTTCTTGGTTATTTTTGCATTGGGTTTTGCAACTGCAAAAATGTGCTGTGGCGGCAAAAAGGCATTTGGCCCACGTCCAGAATTTGATAACGGTTGTTTGGTAATTAAATGTCCAAAGATGGCACAAATGGCGCCAATGATGGATGCGAATCATGATGGCTGTATCGCCAAGGATGAATTTCGTTCGTTCAGAAAAGGAATGAAAAACCATAAACGTCCACACGTTGCCGAATAAAAAAATCCCCAAACGGGGATTTTTTTTATTGGATGTAATATAACAATAAATATATATCTATTTCCCAACAGAATCGAAAATGTATGTACGTAAATTCAGAGTACCTTTGAAATATTCGCCTGCAAATCTATAACATGCCTCGGCACATGTCTTTGCGCTGTTTGCCCAACGAAGTACAAAAGCCCATCGTGACACCATTGGATGCGTTAACTGGAGATAACAATAATCCCGTATATTTTCTGGGACACTAGAATCGTTATTATAATACCCTGTCGTTCCGATTAATTTAGTATCATTAGACGATAAAATTTCTGGGGCTTTATCTAACTCCTGATTATTTTCTATATCTCTTATATCTTGTAGTGATAAACAAGCAGCCGCACCATAAAGCCTACCATACTCAAAATCAACCCACCACATCCATTCTACTGGATTATAATTATAATTATCCCCTTTTATTGTTGCGTCCAGAGGGACGACAACTGTGTCATCGCGGGCGCACATCTCGGTCGCGTGCGCGTTCAATGTTAATGTACATATTAATATTGCTAATACTTTCTTCATTCTTTCCACCTTTTATTTACCATATCGCATAAAACATTGCGTCGCGCATTCCACGACCGTTGTCCAGCGCGCTGTTGTTCATAAAGCCTGATGCACAATATACACCACACTGCGCACCACACGTGTCTGAATCAGAATATGTTTTCGCATACATCCACCACGATGTAACTGGCCCAGACATCCGACACCAACAACGCGTCCCAATATCGCCTGGCGCTGCTTTTAAAAACGAATTCACATCCCCAGGTACTGGCGTC
>JAWPOC010000004.1:0-81632 GCA_033345235.1 Alphaproteobacteria bacterium
AGAGGAAGACGCGGTCTATGATGAACTAGCCAGAATCGCTCAAGGTATTTTACTTAATATCGATAACAGCTTGCTAACTCAATGCCAAAACGCTCTCGATAAAGCTATGGTCAAAGTCTGTGGCGATACTGATTCTTGTGAAAATATGACGGTTATAGAAGGCGTCGGTTCAAACCCATTGGAATACAAGGTGTGTGAATATTCAACTCTTAATAATGTTTATTATAAAGATGAAAACGGTAACGAACAACTAATTCCTGGCGTGACAGGTGATTATGTATTTACAAATTGCAAACAAGATATTGGTTTAATAATGGATGAAGATTTGTTGGGTACAGTGTCTTATGACGGAGAAAGCAACAAGATTTTAGAAAATCTTTTGTCCAACGAATTAAAGTTAACTGCTGAAGAAGTATCTATTGAATTAAAAAAATACTCCGATTATAAGCAATACATGAGTGTTATTGGAGGTGTGATCGATTGGAATGAAATTAAAGTTGGTTTAGGTGCCCAGTGTTATACAAAAGATGGTAAACAACCGCAAGGTGCTATATCTGTATATAGTTATTTAGATGGTAACAGGCGCAATGGTGCGAAGAATAAAGTCGTTGATTACGATATGTGTTTTACAGGGATAGATCAAGCGGCGATATCAAATAATTTTGGGCAAAATGGCTCGTCGAAACAGGCGGAAATCAAATCTGATATTGGAGCGTTAGTCAATTCAGTTGTGAACACAATTCGTGCGATAGAGGCAGACCCAACAGTTCAATTCTGTATGACAGGCCGCAAGGTTCAAGGCATGACAATCAAAGGGGAAGAAGTTAAGATGTCAGACGATAGATTCCCATACCTAACAGAACAGGTAAAAATAAAGATTGCAGAATCCGCGCTAAAGAAAGCCAAGGATAATTATAATCGTCGCTATGCGGAACTGGATGAAAAAATGCGCAAGGAAAGTGTAAAATTAGCCGAACGTATCGCTAAAGTTCGTCAAGATAGGGCTGCAGCGGATAGAGCTCAGTTATCTGCACGTGCCTGTTTGTCTTTGGGATCAAATGCGGCTTTACCAGTAATGTCTTATAAAGATGAAGATAATAAGCAGTTTGCTCAGGGATACGTCGCAACAAATACAAATGAAGATGGAAATTATCGCGAAACAGTTACCGCAACATTTAACCCAACAACACTAGTTTGTAAAAAGTGCACAAGAATACAAACTTGTGAAGAATCAAGCGGCAGCAAATCATCCAAGTATTGTGACAAATGGAACGAGCCAACTGAAACTTGTACTGAAACACAATTCTAATGTTCTAATATAATGTATGTGGTATGCAAAAATACTTTTAATTATCGCAACACTGGGTGTATCTGTAATTGATACATCAGTGGCTGCGCCGGCGCGACGAAGTACGCGCAATTCTGCGACGACACAACAATTTGTACCGTCAACATCTGCACGCAGTGCGGTCAGTGCGCGTAGCGCACGCAGTGCAACACCTGTGGCAACAACAACTGGTGAGGCGCGCACGATGTCTGCACGCAGTGCCACACCCGCCAAGACAACACCAACAGTGACTGCACGTGCCGCAACAACACAAAGTCCGATTAATAACGGAACCAAGGTTAATGCCGCCACAAAAACAACTGCGAATTCAGAATGCCAAAATTTATATAACGCATGTATGGATTCTTTTTGCGTTATTGATAATGTTGATGGTGGACGTTGTGTATGCAGCGATAAATTCAAGACCTTTGAAAAACTGCACAATGAAATTAATGACATTAATTTACAAGCCTATAAATTAACAACACTTGGGGTTGAAAAAATCCATGCAACCGTTTCTAAAAACACAGCCTTAGATATCGATTCAATGCAAACCGCACCCAAGACAGACTTAACATCTGCATTAGATATGTGGGGCAATACGTTACGCACAACAGCACACGACGCATGTGTTGCACAAATACCACAATGTGCAAACAATCTGCAAATGATGTCAATGATGTATTCTGGAACAATAAATTCGGACTGTATCGGATACGAAAATAGTTTGAAAAATCTGCGAGCAAATGCAAAGCAACAATTACAACTGGCCGAAGGTAACCTGCGTGAAATCGCACTGGATTCTGCAAAAAATGCCAATAAATATGACCTGGGGCAATGCACAATTAAATTCAAAGAATGTATGCAAACAACTGCGGGATGTGGCGAAGACTTTACAGGTTGTGTCGATATCGTTAATCAAAACAAAGCTCGTATATTAAACAATCAAACAGAACAACTTTTTAAAATACCGAATACAACCGCAAATCTTTCTATCGCAAAATCAATGTATGATGTACTGCAGTCCAAGGCACCAATGTGTCAAAGCGTTCTGAACCAATGCGTCAAGGTCAAAGACCAAGTCTTTAACGCTTTCTTGCGCGAAAGCTATCCAGAACTAAAAATTGCACAAGATACTGCAGAATATAATGTGCGTACCGATTGTATTTCTAATGTATCTAAATGTTTCCAAAAGGCCTGCAAAGATAATATCGACCCAAATGATCCAGATGGATCTTATGATGCGTGTTTAATGCGCCCAGAAATGGTTTTAACTTTTTGTAAACCAGAACTGGATTTATGCGGTGTAAATACCAAAGATGCAAAAACTGCAAAACAGTCTTTGATTTGGGATTATGTTTTGGCTGTATTGGCGTCTATGAAAGTTGATGCATGTACAGTCGAATTAAAGGATTGTTTGACAAACGAAAACCGATGTGGCCCTGATTATTCCAACTGTGTCGGTTTAAGTACAGATACGATTATTCGTATGTGCCCTTATGATAAATTAATGGGTTGCCAAAATGTCTATGATAAAGATTTAAAAGAAGATTTTGTTTATGATAATATCAGTCAAACAGTCCAAGGAATTATACTTAATATAGATAATAAGTTGCTAAATTATTGTCAGGCCGCAGTAGATGCCGCAGCAACACGTGCATGTGGCGATGACCTTAGCTGCCCAGGATTCTTTAACCTTAATACAGTCGGTACAACTTCTCTCGATTATAAGATTTGTGAATATGTTGTTGTCAATGAAGATGTTTTGGTTTCTGATCATTGTCATCGTGATCAGTCATTGATTCCAGATGTTGATTTGGGTCGCGTGGAATATTCTGCAACAGGTGAATTGGGGCCTGTTGTACCGTATACCATATTCATAGATGTGCCAATTTATTGGGAATCAATAACAGTTGATGACAATGGTAATTTTAATGGGTTGGATGATTATGTTAAAAACATAAATGATACTGGAATGTATATGACGGAAGCGCAACAGTCTCGTTTGGAATCAGAATTATTTACATTCCGCGATAATATGCAACATGTGTTTGATGCAATTGAACAAGATCCAACGGTTGAATATTGTATGCGTGGGCGCAGACTGGATGGTGTGGAATTAAAACGCACTACAAGATTCCCAAATATTACAAAAAGTATGCGTATTAAACTCGCAAATATGATGCTGCAAAAGGCAAAAAATAACTATTATAAAAAATATGATGCCTATACTCAGCGTTCATTACAAGATTATGTAAAAATTGCAGAACGTCAGGCAGATATCAAAGGGGAAAATGCAAAAGATTTGCGTCGTGAAATTGCACGCCAAAGCTGTGTTGCACTGGCAGAAATGTCTGCATTGCCAAAAAGTACCGAACCACATAATGTTTGGGGTGAAGTGTTGGTTGGGCTAGCTATTGCACTTGCAATGGCTTTCTTGGTTGCTTGTACGTATGGAACAGTTTTGCCTGCAGTTCCTGCGGTTTTAGGAACGTGGCTAACAGAAACTATTGTGGGTGTTGGTGTGCCACTTACAGTGGGAGGGTTGACTGCTAGTGCTGTAGTGCATCAAAATACGGAAAATACCTCTGATGTATCGCATGTGCATGATTATAATGGGGAATATAAAATTACGCATTGGAATTACAAGGAAGAAATTACAACTGTATTTAATCCAACGGATTTAACCTGTGAAAAATGTACTGTGTCAACACGATGTGAAATTCCTAAGAATCCAATGTTCGGGGAACCTTATTGTGAGGCATGGGAAGAATCTTTGCCGAAAAAATGCACAACGATTGAGTTTTGATAATTCCTATCCCTGCCTGCGCAGGGATGACAAAGGGGGAGGATAATTATTCGCTCACTTACCCCACTTACACTAACAACAAAAAAATCCCCAGATGGGGATTTTTGTTTCAGAATTTTATTCAGAATAATTTATTCTGCTGTTTCGGCTTTCTTGGTTGCCTTTTTTGCAGGTTTTTCTGTAACTTCTTCTGCGGCCGCTTCTGCAACTGGTGCAACTGCTTTCTTGGCATTTACATCACGTTCAACCAATTCAATAATCGCCATTGGCGCTGCGTCACCATAACGGAAACCAGCTTTTAAAACGCGTGTGTAACCACCTGCACGATTTGCATAACGTGGCCCCAAAACTTCAAACAACTTTTTAACTGTCGCCGCAGATGAATTTCCCAATTCAGATGCTGTCAAACGACGATTCGCAACAGTATCAACCTTGGCGCGAGTAATCAGTTTTTCAACGACACTGCGTAAATCTTTTGCTTTTGGCAAAGTTGTTTTAATTTGTTCTTTTTCAATCAAGCTTTTTGCCAGACCAATAAACAAGGCCTTGCGTGCATTTGTGTCGCGATTGAATGTACGACCTGCTTTCATATGTCTCATCGATTACTCCTTTTTGTTGTTTCTGCCCTGCTCTGCCGAGCGGGATTCTTTTGAGACGCCCACAACCTGACATTATTACCAGAACTGTGGGATTAAATTTCCGTTTCAAACATTTCCATATTCAAAACTATCTTAACGAACGATCCCCAGGATTACCAAAAATCATCCGGACCATGGATACAATATCCCCTATAAGACTATCTTCCAATGCATCCAGTCTGCGATCTCTGCGTTCTTGTCTACGCTTTTTGACCTTTTGAGCTGCCTGATTAAATTTATCTTTAACGGACATATTTACCTCTTTCGTGCAATTGTAACAAAGATATTACCATTTGCAATATTTTTCTTTTCCACACCATAACCGGTGCCAAGAAATTAAATTATGTGAGATGATTGTTGGTGTTTCACAGTTCCGACAAACATCCCCCTAGCCAGTGCCAAGAAATTAAAAAAGATGAGATTATTGGAAGCGTTTGAAGGTTCGCAGTGTAGTTGACCTACATAAGAACCGACAAACGCAACAAGAATCCATATTTTTTAATTTATTTGTATGGGTCTTCGTATTTTTTGGCCAACTCCGCAATATTTTCTGGTGGCCAACCTGGGACTTCCATACCCAAGCCCAGACCCATCGCTTCCAGTTGAACTTTGATTTCATTCAAAGACTTGCGGCCAAAGTTTGGTGTTTTCAACATATCTGATTCTGTTTTCTGAACCAGTTCGCCCAACCAATTAATCTTGTCATTTTTCAGACAGTTGTTTGCACGAACAGACAATTCCAATTCATCAACATGTTTCAACAATTTTGGATCGAATGGCAATGCGTCTTTTGCTTTTTCTTCGTCGCCTGCGCCTGCGATTTGTGCAGGATCTTCAAAGTTAATAAAGACAACCAATTGATCTGTCAAAATACGCGCAGCATATGCAATTGCGTCTTCTGGAGATACAGAACCGTTTGTTTTAACAGTCAATTCCAATTTGTCATAGTCTGTAGACTGACCAACACGTGTTTCAGATACGCTGCTGGCAACATTCAAAATTGGCGAGAAGATAGAATCAACCGGCATTACACCCAATGGCAAGCCTGCTGCGTGTTGTGATGCAGGAACATAGCCACGACCTGTACCCAATGTGATTTCCATATCCAAGCTGGCACCCTTGTCCAAAGTGCAAATTTCTGCATCTTTGTTCATAACTTCGACACCGCCAGATGTTTCAATCATACCTGCAGTAACAACGGCTGGGCCTTTTACTTTCAAGTAAGCCTTGTGTTGACCTTCGGTCAATGCTTTGAAATAAACACCTTTCAGGTTCAAGATAATATCTGTTGCATCTTCGCGAACACCAGAAATGCTAGAAAATTCGTGTTGAACGCCATCAATTTTGATATAGATTGGTGCACAACCTTGTAATGAAGACAACAGTACACGACGCAAAGCGGTACCCAATGTCAAACCAAAACCCTTTTCCAATGGTTCTGCAATCAGTGTCGCAATATTAGGATTATATTCATCAACTTTGATAGTCAATTTTTTTGGCTTAATCAAAGTCATCCAGTTTTTTTCAATCATAATGTTTCCTTTTAGCTTAGTTTATCATTTTCGCCAAATGGCTGCGCACGCATAATATCTGTGCGCGCGTGGGTATTTTATATCACAAATGCAGCCAAGTCAACAATTTATTGGTTTTATTTCCATACATCTGGAATCGACGCATAGTCAGACAAACCCGTTGCACCTGCATACATATCGCCAACTTGGTTATGTGTTACATCTGTCCAAATATCGTACAAGAATTGCCCATTAATTCTGCCTGACGGTCCAGTTAAATTTTTACATCCACTAAACATATGAAAGAAAACATAACTGTTTACAGGTATTTCTGCAGATGTATCAATACTGCCGAATAAATCGTCTGGGATTGTTCCACTTAGGGCGCTGCAACCACTGAATGTTCCGCGATACATATTTTGCACTGGCGCACCTTTCATATTTCCAAACAAACCGCGCGGAATTGGCCCCGTTAATTTTGCACATTGTTGAAATGTTACAAAAAACATACTTGGTGCAACATTTCCATCCAGCGCACCAAACAAATGCTCTGGGATTGCACCGGTTAATTCTTTGCAATTCGAAAAAGTCCACGCAAACATACTGGTCGCTGCATCGCCAACCAAGTTCAATCCGCCAAACAAATTTCCATCCGATGGTATTTGTGTTATCTTAACACAGTCGGAAAAAGTACCGTCAAACATATTATCGCGTGGATTGCCCGCAATTTTTCCAAATAACCCCGATGGAATTGCGCCTGATAAATTATTGCATCCTGCAAACGTACTTGCGAACATCGATTTGGCCGGCTGGCCACCCAACCCAGATGCGCCATCTGGGGGATTTCCGTTAAACAGATTTGGCGGGATTGCATAACCATCACGCATATATTGCGGCATATTTTCGTCCGTTAATCCTGTTCCCAGATTTGTACAATTCATAAACGTATTTAGAAACATATTATCCGCATATTGTTTCTCGGCAGTGGAATAAATATTACCAAACAAGTTTTCTGGTATCGCACCTGTCAAACCACTACAGTTCTGAAATGTCGCCGCATACATACCCGTTGCAGGCACACCAGAAATTTTGGCGAACAATCCGCTTTCTATTTCTGTCAGTCCCCTGCATCCAGAAAACGTACTGTTAAACATCCAGAACGCGGGTGCACCAGAAATTTTATTAAATAATGTCGCCGGTATTTTTCCAGTTAACCCCGCACAGTTGGCAAAAGCCATCAGAAACATCTGATCTTTCGGGGCGCCTGATAATTTTCCGAACAGATAATCCGGTATTAGCCCACTTAATCCCGCACAACCACTAAACACATATGAAAACATATTTACACCACATTCGCCACTTAGGCCATTTTCACCACCAAACAAATTCGGTGGTATCGCACCGGTTAACCCGGAACAACCATTAAACGTATTGGTAAACATTTCTTTTTGGGCATCACCATATATTTCACCAAAGAACCAATCTGGTATATTTCCCTGTAAATTTTTACATCCATTAAACGTGTATGAATACATCGCAATCGCCGGTACGCCATGAATTCCTGCAAATAAATTTGGTGGCAATGCATAACCATCACGCATATATTGCGGCATATCTTCGGCGGTGATATTTGTACCCAAACCAGAACAACTATGAAACGTCATATAAAACATATATTGCGCAGGCGCATTGCCATCAAAATAACCGAACAATCCATCTGGAATTGCACCAGTTAGCCCAGAACACCTATAAAAAGCCCCCGCATACATACCATATTCTGGCGCACCTTTGATTTTTCCGAATAACCCAGTTGGAATTTTTCCTTGTAATCCACTGCACCCTTGGAACACAGAATTATACATCCAATATGCAGGCGCGCCGTCTATTCTGCCAAACAAGGCGCCACCAATACCTGTCAAGCCATTACACCCGTTAAAGGTCGCCATAAACATCGCTCTGGCTGGCTGTCCATAAATACCCGCAAACAATCCCGCAGGTATATCCCCACCTAAACCTGTACAACCCTCAAACGTATACTGAAACAGACCATCTACGGGATTGCCTTTGATTTTTGCAAATATATTTTCTGGAATTTCTGTCAGACTTTTACACGCCGCAAAAGTATATGCAAACATATTCTTTACAGGTTGCCCATGAATTCCGTCAAACAAACCATCATATATCGCGCGCAAATTAGTGCATCCATTAAATGTATAAATAAAACAAGGCTGTGATGGCCCATTTGCACCCTTTAACGTTGGAAACAGTTTTCCTAAACTGCCCGCGATAGTTTGTATCTGTGTATTATTACGAAAACTAATAACACTTTCTGGGTTATACAAACGCGAATATCCACCAATTCTGATTGTATAACTGCCTGCTGTGTCATACGTATGCGATATAGTTTTGCCAAAGTAATTCGGTTTTTCATAATGACTGCGCCTGCCATCGCCCCAGTCAATATGAAACGCACCCGCCGCGGCAATATCAAACTTGAAACTGGTTGTGTCTGGGGTTGTAGTAATTGTAAAATGATAATGTTCTATTAAATAGCGTATACAATAAATTCCTGCAACTGTATCGGCAACTTCGCGCGTCGCGTATTCAGATTCACCATAGTTCGTCCATCCATCACCATTTAACATCGCATTTGCGATATCGACGACTTTTAGAACATAATCCATATTTACAACTTGTTTTGGCGATATTAAATTCGGCCCATATGGGATATCCAATCCATGTTCTTGCTTTATAAACTTATGAACCCATTCAACATTAATTGCCTGACCTGCGTGCGCAGATACAGATAAAAACACCCCAATAACAACGAATAATATTTTACGTAACATCATCGCCCCCATACACTATTGTAAAACTTCTAATTTTGGATAATCTGGGCTGTTGACAGTAATTTCACCACCAACATTATACTTGCCGGCCATTTCGTTTTCTGTGCCCTCCAGTTTACTGACCTTGGTCGCGACACATTCGTCGACGTAACGTACAGATGCCACACTGGCGGCCGATGCCGATGATGTGAAAATTAGAATTAAAAATATAAACAGTCTCATCCCCTGATTCCTTTCTTTTGTGTCAAAAAAGAAACCACACGCATTAATTATTCAATGTGGTCAGGAGGTTAACGACAATCCATAGAATTGTGTGCTTATTCAATATATTCACAGCCCTCCTGACCCTTTACATTGTCAGGAGGTTTTTTTCCATCTGGGCATAAAAAATACGCCAGTTGGCGCACTGATTACGCATCAGACGCTATGGTACGGGTCGTTACACCCCATCACTGGATGACCCCAGCGACACTTAAATTATAACTGATATCCATAAAACTGGCAAGACGTTTTTTGATACAAATATTTACCCGCTGTACACAAGCATAAAAAATCGCCCATTGGGCGATATTTTAATGCGTATTAACAATAATCATTAAATCATTAACGTTGTTTTGAAACCAATCTCCATCAATAAAATCATCTATATACACACCCAAACTTAGACAACCACCAGAACGTCTTTTATTTGGATCACTGGTACCATGAAAATAGAAATTTGCGCGGCCGTATGTTTCTGTTTCATTTGCAGGGTTTAATGGAATACGATACCGTCCCCACGAACGTTGATTTGCCATTAATTGAACCCCGTCTTTTTTTATCGAATAGACACCATCTGGCACAACACCAACCCCTGGGTATGATTGATATTTCGTATCACGACATTCTTCGTATCCAGAAAAGCTGGGTCGAATAATATGTACCGCCCGCCCATTATCACACGCGACCAACATATCACCATCAAATAACAATATTTGCCCAGATTTCAAATTAAGATTTGTATCAAAAGAAAACGTTTTATTTGCATACAAATCATTTAACCCTTTTAATTTTTCCAGATGTTCTGCACTGCGCACAGTTGGACTAAGTGGGCACAAATTTTCATTACCTTCGACCTTTATTGAATTAATGCACGCATCAATATTCGCATCGATTGTATAAGAATACTGTGGCATAGTTTCTGTATAAACCCGCAAACGATTTTCTAAATCTTGTTTTGTAATTATGCACAAGTTATATTTATCAATTACATTTTGTGAATTTACATTTTCATTTAACTTTCTGTTTTTCAGCCCTGCAATATACGCTGCGATTTTATCATCCGAAACATATGTTTGGTTTGAATATTCATCTATTTCGAACCACCCAGAATAATCTTTTAATTTTCCGGACATTGTTGCAATATGTTGTCTGCATTGGGATAACAATAATTCATACATCTTGACAGTCAAAGATTTTCCCCTTTCACCGCTTTGGGACAAGACGTGTTCCAAGCACGTATCGGACGCATCATTTTTTAATTGCTCTAAGATATCACCAGCCAAGAAATAAATTTGATTATCTGCCTGATACAGTATCACATCTGGGTCACTGGTATTCGCACGCGCACCCGACGCAATCATCACAGCACAGAAAAACATCAGAAATATTTTTTTCATTTTAACACCTCTTGACATTTATCTGCGACACGTGACGCATTTTTTATTGCTGCAATCTGGGTTGCATTAAACACAACTGCCGCCCCAGTTGCCACAGTTGTACCACCGGCCATAACATTTGACACAATATTTAAATTTTTCTCGGTCTTTGTATTTTTAAAATTATCTTTGTCCGAATTTGCCGTTGCACTGGTTATTGTACCGACCAATCCCAAACCTGCACCAACACCACTGGACACAGACGCACCCAATGCCCGCTTATCAATACTGCTGACATCGACAACAGCCCATGCATCACATTCACGAATAATTTTTTCTGCGCGCAAAATTTCTGATTGCGGTTCTGAATTTTCAATTTTCGCCTGCATTGATACATCTGATAATTTTTTAACTGCGCGCACACATGCATTAATTTTATTTTGCAAGCTGTCATCTATGCGATTATTCCCAGCAATTACTGCACCTGCAATATTTGTTGCGGTGTTTGCCGCCATCAATCCAGTTCGCCAATTTCCCAATTTTTTAGACTTGGTATCTAAATTACCTTTTGCTGTCTTTAATTGCTGTGCGAATTGCACACCCGATACAGTGCCTGTTTCTGCCAAAGCCTGTGCATAAGTATCATAAAACATATCTAAACTGGTAACAGGAATCGCCCCACCCTGTTCCAAAGTCGCGATTAATTCATCCAAGGCATCTGACGCGTTATCTGCCTGTGCTTTGGCGATACCGACCCCAAACGCCCCAGCACCTGCCGCAGTTCCAACGCCTGTCACCGCGGTATTTATTCCGGCCAACGTTTTCATATGATTTAAATCGTCTGCAATACTTGCACATTGGTTGCGCACAGCATTAATTGCATCAGACAAATCACCTGCGTGCGCATTGGTTACCAGACAAAAAACCGATAAAAATACCCTATATAAAATTCGCATTTCATCCACTTTATATCATGCGCATATGATATCAAAAAAACTAAGAAAAGTATACCTATAAAAAAAATCCCCAAACGGGGATTTTTTTTTAGAAACGACTACGTAATTTCAATGTTCCTGTCTGAGAAGTATAATCTTCGTGCAATACGATATCATACCCAACAGATATATCAATACCACGATATGTCATTGTCATACCTAATCCAAACTCGCCACCCAAACGTGACAAGTTATCACTGTCAACGGTATACGAGTTATTAATATTTGACATAATAACTGTTGCAACAGAATTATCCTGAACCAAATCATATGTCATCATTGCACGTAATTCTGGCTTTACATGGAACGTCTTAGCCGAACCAATTTCGAACGCATATTTAAAGCCTGCAACCCCAGACAAATAATCATAATCCATCGCATTCATACGATTTATACCGTTATTATATTCGTCTTGTGCGACATGCATATATCTGATTCCAACCTGTGGTGTCATTCCAGATAAGAAGTCATATCCTGTCATAAATTGCGTACCAAACGAACTCACGTTATAATTACTGTTGATTACAACACCGAACGGATCGATATTTTCATCATATTCAGACATTGTATATGCCAATATCCCATTCAAGAACCATTTACTTGGCTTGTATTGAGCATACGCAAACAAAGTTGTTGCATCGATATCAGTATTTCTGCTGCCGGAATGAATATCTGAAACATTATAAGTCAAACCAGCACCCAAAGTATACTTACGATCAATTGTTGTATCTGCACCGATTGCGAATCCACGTGAATACCCATGGAATTTATCAGCCAACTTTGACTTGTTAAACAACCCTTGGGCCCAGAAACCATTGGTCTGACTTTTATCGCCGCCTGCACGACCGACACCGCCCATCATACGGCCAGATGCCAAAGACAAAGCCTGATTTTGCGCAGCCATTTCAACCGAACGCACAACATTTTTTTCTTCTGGGTTCATCTTTGCAGTTTCTTGTTCAACCAACGCGATATTATCTGCATTCAAAGCTTCTTGTGCCAACAAAGATACCCTTTGAATATTTCTGTCGACAGAATTTGCCAGATTCACAACATTTACTGCTGTCTGTTCTGTCATTCCTGTATCTGTCACAATATCTTGAATATCTTTTGTTTTTATAACAATTGTTCCATTATCTTGTTCTGTGGCGATATATGTTTTACCTGCATCTATATCCAGATTTAAATTGCCCCCAGTTGCAAATATATCATATGTACCAACTGTACCAACATTCAAGAACAACTTTGTACCTGTTCCAACAGTTATATCACCATCTGTTGTCTTAAAGCGACCATATGTTGGACGCCCATAAGCAGACTTGCTTAACACAGATGCCGTAATCGTTGTGTTATTACCGATATTAATTGTATCTTGCATAATTGTGGATGCGCCGATATTTAATGTTGCACCATCTGCCACATTAAATTCACCACTGCCCAAGACACCGCCAGTGATTGTTACATCTGCATCTGCGGCGATGTTAAAGATACCATCATTATAGATATCATTTGCGACCTTGTTTGCGATATTATTTTCAAAGACATTAACGCCAGACATATTAATTGTCGCATTTTCGCCATTATAAATCGCGCCACCTTTCAGACCGGCATTATTACCACTGAACAGATTTTCACCGCTGATATTTACGACACCATTACCTGACGACAATGTTGCTTCTGTGTTTCCGCCAAAGTTCCAATCTTTACCGTTATAAATTGCGCCACCACTTTCATTTGCTTTATTGCCAACGAAATCAGTATTTTCAACAGACATCGTTCCTGCAAAAATATGTGCAATCGCACCACCGTTTGTGCCGGCCTGATTAGCTGTGAAAGCAGAATTTGAAATATTTAATTCATAGTTCTTGCCATGACGTGCAGATATTGCGCCACCACGCACACCAGACACATTTCCGACAAAGCGCGTATTTACTAAATCAGCACTGGCTGTACCACCCAACTGAATTGCGCCACCGCCGTCTGCCCTGTTAATATCATCTTTTGCAATTTGTCCATCAACTGCGACCGCAACAGTATTCTTACGGAATGTAGTATCTGTTACATTCGACACCGCATTATTAAAGATTCCCAGCGCACCTGCGTCAGCAATAGCATGATTTTCTTCGAACAATGCATTTTCTATATTCATACCAATTGAACTTGCCAGACTGCCATAAACTGCGCCACCAGAAAACGCCACATTGTCTTTAAATACAACGCCATTTTCTTTTTCTGATACGATATCTAAATCGCCTTTTGCAAAGATTGCGCCACCATATCCACCATCATCCCAAGATTTATAACTGGCTTTATTATTTACAAATTTAGCGTCGCCAATTTTCAACACTGCATTTATATCATTAAATATCGCGCCACCATCAACGACCGCATTATTACCATTAAATGTTGCAACTGCATCACTTAAATCAACGGTTGCGCCCAAGCCACCATTATAAATTGCGCCACCTAAATTCCCCGCAGAATTTCCAGCGAACGTTACATTACCTGCCACATTAACCGCCGTAGAAGATGTTGCATCTGAATCAGTCCAGTTCATAATCGCACCACCACTAACACCGGCTGTATTTTCACTAAATGTAGTTGTACCAATAATATCTACAACCGACGAAGAATTTGGATCATCTGTACGTGCTTCTAATGCACCACCATTCTGAACAGCACTGTTAGAAATAAAATTATTTACACTGCTGCCATCATCCAACCCGACTGTAATTTTCGCTGTATCTTCGGTGCCACGATTATACAACGCGCCACCACCCAGCTTATAATACTTACCCTCTGCTGCAACAGATGTTTGGTGATTATCTGTGAACAGATTTTCTTTACCCAAGATTTTCAAATCCCCAGCATTAAATATCGCCCCAGCATATAAGTCAGCCTTACCACCTGTAACACTTATTTTATTCGCCTGTAATATCATATCTGATGTAACAGTCGTATTTACAAATGCGCCACTGCCTGTATCAACCCTGTCACCAGTAAAACTGATATCACCAGTTGTTTTAAAATCTACTAAGCCACCAATAACAATGTTACTATAATCTGTACCCGGATTGGATATTTTGCTATTAACAAAAGTAATATCCCCATCACCGTCATACACAATCTTTGCTTGTTCGTCTGTATAACTATAATTATACAAGATGGCATTTTCGAATCGCACATCACCACCTAACTTAACTGTATCATAATTATACAGCATACCTTTAGGGGTTGCAGCATCACTGCTAAACAACACGTTATCATATTGAGATAAATCTAATATCTCGCCATCTTTGACAGTTACAGATGAACCATTTTGCAAAACAAAACTATCTGCCACAGCAGGCATAACAGCCAGTGCGGGCAAAACACTGCAAACTTTTAAAATATCGGATAAATGTTTTGTATTGGACATATTTTCTCCCCCTTTTTTTTATTTTCCTGATACTATTAGTAGCACAAGATAAAATATATTCAACATAAAAAAAATTCCAAGAGAAAACCGGTTAAAAACCGGTCAAAAAATCCTATTCACAACAAAATATTAAACCTGTTTAATATTTGGTTGTGCTCGTCATGCAATTCGCGAACCGAGTTAGCGGAAGTTAGACAAGAAATTGATAATGTGAAAGAGAAATTAAACTTGGCAGATTTACATTGATTTAATTTGAATATCTTTAATCAAATGTTTTGCAGCGTTCAACGCATTATCATATGTATCAAAAGCCGCACCAATACTATACACCTGAACACATCCAGGCATTTTAATATATTCCAACGGAATTTTATATGGTTCTACGGTTGTAATATTATATGTTCCGCGATGAGATTTTTTTATAATATATTTAACTTTTGTCCCTTCAAATACAGACCGGTCGATATCCGCGTCCAATGGCAAAGTTATAAAGTCTGAAACAGCCAATATTTGTGCCTGAATCTTGTCTTTTGTAAGTTTATATGAATTGTATATTGCCCGTTCCAAAGGTTTGCAATAATAATTAGCGGTTTCTGTAAAGATATTATTAGTTTCTTGGTTTGTGTATTTAGGGTCATTCATTGATGCTATTATTGACGACAAAGTATTTGGATATTTTTTTGTTCCAAAGTTATCGGATAAATCCATCGGTGTTACAAATTCAACATCAAATTTTTCTGTCGCATCAGTCGCGGTTTTTATATCTGTTTTGTATTTACCGGCGATATATTCCGCACCAACTGCATTCCATAACAACCCAAATGCGGCATATTTATTTCCATTTGGACGCACGCGCGCATTATGTTGATGATGATCAAATTCACCGCCCCCTATATCAAAAGCCAAACCGTCAAAATCTTGTGGAACACGCCCAACACGTTGAATTACAGAAACATCAGGTATAACCCCAGAAATCTTTAACAATGCTGCAGACAAAACATCGTCTGCATGAAAACGACTAGAATGCGTGACGCATCCTTTTTGTGCAAGATTATACAAATTTTCTATATTTTTTGACATTTGACAAAATTATACAGTATGTATACGACTTGTCAAATTTTTATAAAAGTTCGAAAATTCAAAAAATTTAGTATTTTCTAAAACCAGACTTTCGAACTCGGTCAAAACATTAGAAAACAAAATTAAATCCGCCTTTATTGGCGGGCTTGTCTATCTTGGTTGGGGCAGCTAGATTGTAATTCCCATATTCGCTTTCGCTCTATGGGCCCCTTTCGCCTACGGCTCGAACCAGTTGGTTCTCATCTCATTACCCCATAACCAAAAATAAAAACACCCTTGCGGGTGTTTGAATTTTTGGTTGTGCTATGTGTGCAATTCGCGAGCCGAATTGTTAGAGATTGGACAAGAGATTGATGAGGGAAAAGAGAAACTAAGATTACATGATTTACATTGATAACCTTATTTTTTCTTTTGAATAACAATCATTATATGTGCACTTAAAGACAGCATATCTGGATGGTCGCAAATTGAAAAATGTAAATCTAACCATTTCTTATATTGCTTTTTATTTTTTGCGATTTCATTAAACTCTTTATGTGTATTTTGGTTCGGCCATTCAAGGGCAACCTGATGCAACAATTTTGTGTTTTTAGCGGTTTTTAATACCAAATCTTTCAGTTCGCTTGGCCAATAAAAATGTGCATAGGAACAACCCACAAACCAATTATCATCACCAGTCTGTGTCAATATGTTTGTTTCGTTCCAAAAATCTTTTTCGTTTTTATATCCGTATGTTTTTAAATATTCTTTAAAATCTTTGACACATAAATTCAATACCGCTGGTCGTGCCATAACAGATATAAATATAGTTGCCCCGGGTTTTGCAACACGAACTAATTCTTTGATTGCTTTTTTTCGTTCAGCATCTGTACGTAAATGTGATAGTGGTCCGCCAATGCACAAAACCATATCAAAAGAATTATCTTTATATGGCAAATCTGTAATAGAACCCAAATCCACAGAATCAACAAACTTACCAACACGATTTTGTTTTATTTTTCGTTTGGCGACTTCTAATTCTTTATCCGAAATGTCTAACAAAGTCATATGATGGCCTTGTTTCGCCAAATCGACTGTATATCGCCCAGGTCCACCACCAGCATCCAAAATCTTCATACCTCTTTTAAGATATTTTTTATAAAAAAACTCTGTAGTTTGAAATTCCAACATATGTGCTGCATTTTTTGTCGTTCGTGTGAATTCTTTTTCTGCAGATTCATTGTAAAAATCTTTCACAGAAACACCGTTTTTGCGTTTCTTTGGTTTGACAAATAACGATTTAATAAAACGAAGCATTACTTTTCTCCTTGTCCATTTGACACATGATACCACAAAAGTTCGAAAATTACAATTTTTTGACATTTTCTAAACCTAAACTTTCGAACTCGGTGAAAGTATTAGAAAACAAAATAAAACCCGCCTTTATTGGCGGGCTTGTCTATCTTGGTTGGGGCAGCTAGATTGTAATTCCCATATTCGCTTTCGCTCTATGGGCCCCTTTCGCCTACGGCTCGAACCGGTTGGTTCTCATCTCATTACCCCATAACCAAAAATAAAAACACCCTTGCGGGTGTTTGAATTTTTGGTTGGGGCAGCTGGATTCGAACCAACACTGACGGAGTCAGAGTCCGGAGTTCTACCATTAAACTATGCCCCAATGCGACGCCTATTATACGCATCTTATTTCCATTTTGCAATCAAAAATTTTTTTACATAAAAACTCTCATCTACCTTAATACTGCTTGACAAATTATGCGTTTGTATTACACTAACCAACACTATGATACACAAAGGCGATAAATTTACTAACACAGATTTAAAGCAATCCGTACAAGAAGTGTGCAATTACGATATCATCAAACATATCGATACAAAGCAACACAGATACGGACTTGTACTTATTGCGGACGATATAATTAAACCGACAAATCTTACCCCAAAAGAGTATGCAGATATGTCTATCAAAGAATTCGATGCCGTTCCATCCAGCGCATTGGATTTAGACAAACAATTACGTACACGCGGATTTAAAACCACTCATAAATTTTCTTATAAATACAATACAGGCCGCCTGACCAACACAGAAATAATTCATGATGCATACAAGCTGAAATATTTTAGGACAATCGCATTTTCATGCAAACCGCGCCCAGGCCACAACAGTAAATTCTATCATATGCTGTTTGATGCATTTAACTTATCATATTACTATGCACAATATCTGTGGGCCCAAAATCCAAATGTATGTGATGAAATTGCCAATGCATTACAGAATCCATCTGGAGACAACTGGGATCAAATTACCAGCGCGATTCTTGGTATTGGTTTTCAATTTCACCCAGACGATGTTTTTGAACACGCGATTCATCATCTGAACCCAAACCTAAGCGACAAAGAATTTAAAGCCCGTTATAAACTGCAACAAGAATTCAAAAAAGATATGCAGCAAACTTATGGCATTGATACCGGCTGTCTGGTTTTATCGCCACAGAGTCGTGATAAATTACAAAAAATTGTAACAGGTACAGACACACCTTATTACAAACAACTGATCCAACAATTTTTAAACAAAATGTCAGAGTTTTCTAAATAACCTCGCCGCCCGATTGGGCGGTTTTAACTTGGCAATGGTTCCTAGTGCAAAAATACCCCGATATATAAATAATTTATACAAAGGGGGATTTTATAATGATTAAAACAAAACTTATTTTCACATTGGCAACTTGTCTTGCTGTAACTAATGTCGCAAACGCCTGTACAGGCATTATGTTAAAAACAAAAGACAACGCAACAGTTGTCGCACGCACAATGGATTGGTCTGGGGCAGAAATGAACAATATGTACACAATTGTCCCACGTGGCCACAACCAACAATCTTTGTTGCCAGATGGAACAATGAACGGACTGGCATTTCGTTCCTTGTACGGATACGCAGGAATATCTGTTGAACAGCCTGAATTTATGGTTGACGGCACAAACGAAGCCGGACTGTCTGCTGGGCTATTCTATTTTCCGAATTACGGTAAATACGAACCATACGACGAAGCTGATAAAGATATATCACTGGCCGATTTCCAAGTCGTATCTTGGATACTGTCCCGATTTTCAACCATCGACCAAGTCAAAGCCGCTATCAACGATGTCAGAATTATTAATGTTGACCCATCTGCATCAACTGTACACTGGCGCATTACCGAACCATCTGGCCGCCAAGTTGTTCTGGAAATCGTGAACGGCGTTCCGAATTTTTATGAAAATGAAATTGGTGTATTAACTAATTCGCCTGGTTTTCCATGGCACCTGACAAATCTGAATACTTATGTAAACTTGCACCCAGGCACAGCTGGCCCAACAAAGTTTGGCCCGATTACGTTGCGTGCATTTGGGTCTGGTTCAGGTCTGCGTGGTCTACCTGGGGACTTTACTCCACCATCACGTTTTGTTCGTGCTGCATTCTTAAAAACATTTGCATCCGAACAAGCAACTGCATATGACGCAGTCCAGCAAACATTCCACATATTAAACAATGTTGATGTTCCATCTGGGGTTCAATTTGCCGTTGGCCAATCACCGACAGATATGCCGGCTGCGACCCAATGGACTGTATCAACAGATTTGCAAAACAAAATAATTTATTATCATACAATGTACAACCGTATGGTACGCAGTATTAATATGAATGATATTGATTTTGCGACAGTCGCATTTCAATATCATCCGCTGGATTTATTAAAGCGTCAAACAATAACTCCTGTTCAAATTGATTAAAAAAATCCCCAAATGGGGATTTTTTTATGACAGTTTATGAATTACCAAACCACTGCGCAGTTTTGGTTCAAACCACGTTGTCTTTGGAGGCATAATATTTCCTGTATCTGCAATATCAATAATTTGACGCATCGTGACAGGATACAATGCAAATGCCGCAACCATTTCACCACTGTCGACACGTTTTTGCAGCTCACCCAGACCGCGAATACCGCCAACGAAATCGATTCGTTTACTGGTTCGCAAATCACCCAAATTTAAAATCTGGTCGAACACTAAATTAGACAGCACAGTTACATCCAAAACACCAATTGGATCATTGTCGTTATATGTTCCCTCTTTTGCTGTCAAAGAATACCATTTACCATCCAGATACATACCAAAGTTATGCAACGCATTTGGTTTATAAATATCTGCACCTATTTCAGCAACATCAAAAGATTCTGACAATTTTTCCAAGAATTGAGCCGGTGTTAAACCATTCAAATCTTTTACCACACGATTATAGTCAATAATTTTCAATTGGCTTTCTGGGAAAATCACAGCCAAGAAATAGTTATATTCTTCATCTCCTGTGTGATTTGGATTTTGTTCTCGTTTTTCTGCACCAACACGTGCCGCTGCTGCTGTGCGATGATGACCGTCTGCCACATACAACGCGGGAATTTCTGCAAAGATTTCTGTTATACGTTTATTTACATTTGCATCACGAATTACCCAGAAAGTATGTCCAAAGCCATCGGGCGCAACAAAGTCATATTCTGGCGCTTGTGTAGTTACGATATCTTCGACGATTTTATTCATTTCTGCGACATCAGGATATGCAAAGAACACAGGTTCTATATTTGCATCTTGGATACGCACATGAATCATACGATCATCTTCTTTGTCTTTGCGCGTCAGTTCATGTTTTTTGATTTTACCAGTCATATAATCATCAACATTTGCTGCGGCGACCAAACCATACTGTGTACGTCCATCCATTGTTTGCGCATATATATAATACATTTCATCAGAATCTTGAACCAACCAACCGCGTTCTTGCCACAGTTTAAAATTCTGAACAGCTTTGTCATAAACAGGCTGAGAATGCTCATCTGCGATTGGATCGAAATCAATTTCTGGTTTAATAATATGCAACAAAGATTTTTCACCTGCTTCTGCTTTTGCTTCGACAGAATTAAGAACATCATATGGTCTGGACGCGACCTGATCTGCTAAATCTTTTGGTGGTCTGACACCTGCGAAAGGTTTTATTTTCATATTTTTCTCCTGCTGTTTTTGTTATTTATCTTCCAAGATTGCGATTGCTGGTAATGTACGTCCTTCGATAAATTCCAAGAACGCGCCCCCACCTGTTGAAACATACGTAATATCATCTTTGACACCACATGCTTCTAATGCAGCGACAGTATCACCGCCGCCGACAATACTTTCCAGTTTTCCATCGCGTGTTTGCTGGGCAATTGTTTTTGCCAACGCAAACGAACCATACGACCATGTTGGCATCCATTCTGCCATACCAACTGTACCGTTCCAAATAACCGTACGTGCTTGACGAATTGCATCTGTATCACGCGCAGTTGTTAATTCACCGGCATCGATAATGACATCATCATCTTCGATTTCTGCGAAATCTTTATTTGTACGCACCGCATCACGTTCAAAGACTTTTGCGACACCTTTGTCCAATGGCAACAATACATTGCAATTATGTTCCTTGGCATAATTCAGTATTTCCAGCGCAGTTTCTTTTTGATCTGCTTCGAACAAAGAATTTCCAACTTTAAAACCTTGGGCGTAATTAAATGTTGTTCCCAACGCCCCACCAATAATCAATGTATCAGACAATTTTGCCAAGGCCTTTAACACACCAATTTTTGTTGAAACTTTACTGCCTGCGACAATTGACAACAACGGTCTTTTTGGATTTTGCATTACTTTGGTTAAATGTTCTATTTCTGACGCCAGCAACAAACCCGCATATGACGGCAGATATTCTGCAACACCAACCGTACTGGCATGTGCGCGATGAGACACTGCGAATGCATCATTTACAAACACATCATATCCGCGTGCCAATTCCGCAGAGAACGCACTATCATTTTTTTCATCACCTTCATAAAATCGGACATTTTCCAACAGCACAACATCACCATCTTGCATTGTTGTTAAAAAATCTTTATCCAAACAATCAGGTATTAATTTTATTCCCATATATTCGGCAATTGGTGCCAAAGTATATTCCATATTACGCTGTCCTTTTGGGCGTCCCCTATGTGACAAGATAACGACCCTAGCACCATTTTGGCGCAACATATTTATTGTTGGCATACTTTGTTCGATACGAAATGCGTCTGTGATAATACCATCAACAATTTGCACGTTAAAGTCGTCACGCAACAAGACATACTTTCCGCGAACATCTAAATTTTCAATTGTCCGTATTTTCATTTTTCATCCTTTGTTTTATCGGGCCAAAACTTTTTCTATAATGTTGATTTATACCATATTTTTCAATTGCTTGTAAATGTGACTTGGTTGGATATCCTGCATTTTTATTCCACTCGTACTGCGGGAATTGTTCTGATAAATCCGCCATAATTCTGTCACGTGTCACTTTTGCTATAACAGACGCGGCTGCAATAGACAAAGACTTTGCATCACCTTTGACCACAGGCATTCCACACAAACCATCTGGCACCCTGTTACCATCGACCAAACAGAATTCCGCATTACATTTCAGTTCTTTGAACGCGCGCTTCATTGCCAACATCGAAGCCCATAAAATATTCAGTTCATCTATTTCTGCAGGATTGCATTGTCCAACCGCCCATACTGTATTATTTACAATCCAATCATATGCCAGCGCACGTTGTTTGGCGGTCATTTGTTTTGAATCCCGAATAACGACAGGGATTTTAATATCTCTTTTTGGGAACACAACTGCAGCTGCGACCACAGGCCCACACAATGGTCCACGTCCCGCCTCATCCAATCCTGCGATTAAATCGTATTGCAGTTCATTTTCTAAGATAAAACTTGGGGTTTGTTTTTTCATCGCGTTACAATGATATCACTGCGACGCATCATATTCAAAACATTTTTAATGTATTTTTATATCATCATACGTTCTGCGATTTGTTGCTGAACATAAGAATCTTCACTGTTATACAGTGGCCAATTACCATTCGCCAATTCTTTCATAGATGTCAAAGGCTGATTCAATCTGGCACGATACAACCACAAATTAGACATAACACGTTTGATATAATTACGCGTTTCATACGCAGGGAAACTTTCTATATACAACAAAGGATCATATGTATAAAAAGACTTTTCAAATTTTACCATTGTTCCCATACCTGCGTTATAGGCGACCAACATTTTAATTATACTGTTTGCAACGCTTTGATGTTCCAACAAATCGACAATATATTGCTGTCCCAGGAACATATTATGTTCTGGATTGGACATATCCATTTTAGACAAATCAACTTTATTTGCGCGGGCGACGCGTTTTGCGGTACTGGGCATTAATTGCATAACACCATTTGCACCTGCGACAGACTTTGCAGAAACGCGGAAATTACTTTCTTGTTTTGTTATCGCCAGCAGCAATGCCCTGTCAATAGACCACCCGCCCATTGGTTCCCAATCAGGCAAAGGATACTGTGCAGAATAAATAATATCATCATCAATTTCCAAAATTCCTCTATCTTTGATAACACTGGCCGATTGGATTGACAACCGCGGCAAATTAAACGCTGTCGCGATAGAGTTAATTGCATGCAATTCTCTATCTGTGGCTTTTGGAGTTATTAAATATTTTAAATATTCTTCTGCCCGTTCTTTTCGACCAACCTGCAGCAACGCCAACGCCATTTTTCCATATTTTGATTTTTCCAATTCTTTAAAATCTCCGTCTGTTACTTCTTGTTCAAAGAATTCATATTTTGGCACATTTCCCAACATCGTCGCGGACAACGCGCCATAGAAAGCCATTGGATATTCCGCAGCGATTTTCCAATATTTTTTAGCGCTACTTCTATCGCCATGGAAATCAGCGGCACGTCCTGCCCAGAAAGCAGCCTCTGTTTTTCTGGCGTTATTAATTTGTTTTAAATCCAATATACGACTAAAATATTTTTGAGATTCCGTATATTTTTCTTCTTTAAAATACAGCAATCCCATTGACCACAATCCGTATTCAGAATTCGCATCTGATGCCACAAAGCCCCATTTTTTTGCCAATTCCATTTCACCGTTTGTATAATATATAAAAGACAAACGTCCTGCCAATCTGCCGTAATCAGATTCACTTAACCCTTTTTTCAAAGTTTTACTTTCCAACAATTCACGTGCAACTTTCGTAGACCCGCTGCGAATTGCGCGTTTAAATTCATCTATTTTTTGTTCTATTTTTCCGGAATATTTTTTTGCCGTCCATGTTTCAGACTGCGCTGTTTCGATAGAATCAGAACCTGTGATTACAACAGGGACTTTTGCTTTACGAACTGTTGCCTGTTTAATTCCCGCCAGTTTTTGCATACGCACTGCCCCTGGCATATCATAGTATTTTTCCATCCACGCCGTCAGTTCTTTACCGCGCGTATGATACGTATCAGAAATATAGCGTTGATACAGAACTTCATTCATCAGCAATCTGTCTGCGATTTGATTTTCGACTTTGATTGCGGTATTGATTTTTTCTTTATCCTGCAAGATAAAAATCTGTTCATATAATTTTGCATCGACATCTGTCAGAATTTTAGGCAGTTTTGCAGCCCACAAATTCAGTGGCAAAATTAACCCGACAAAGAAAAACATTATTTTTTTCATTTTATATATTTTTCTCAGAACAACGAATTCTTGGGTAATTTACAAACGATTGCATTATCATCATCTTCTGGTATTTGATCGATAATCTTTTTAAAATCTGCAACGCGGGAAAACTTACGATAAACGGACACAAATCGTACGAATGCGATTGGATCCAAATTCAACAAAGAATCCGACACCATCTGTCCGACCAGCGCGCTACTAACTGTATCATCTGGTGTTTCTGTTTCCAATCTGCGATGGATAGACGTAACTAACTTTTCAACTTGTTCATCACCGACATCACGATTACGGCACGCCAGTTTAATACTGCGTTTTAGTTTTTCACGATCAAAAGCCTCTAATTTACCGCTATTTTTACGCACCATCAAGTCGCGCATTTGTATACGTTCAACAGTTGTGAACTTTGCGCCACATTGTTCACACACACGTCTACGACGAATAATTGCGTCCTCGGTATCTGGGCGCGAATCCGTAACACGGCTATCTGTCGAATTACAATATGGACATCTCATAATGAGTATAAGGTTAGCAATCAATTCCATTTTTATCAAGCAGAATTTAAAAATCGCAAAAAAACGCATTTTCATAAAAATCAAGTGCTTTATTTCAAAAAAAAATCAAGAACGCAAAAAATCGACCTTAAAAATATGATAAAATATACCTTGTAAATCTGGGGATATGGTTAAGAGAGAGATGAACAAATACCTGAATCAAATTTTACTGGGCGATTGTATTGAGCTGATGCGTGGCATCCCCGACGCGTCTGTTGATGCAGTGTTTGCAGATCCGCCATATAATTTACAATTGGGTCGCAAAACCTTGTATCGTCCCGAAGATCAAACCGCGGCACGCGCTGTTCGTGATTCATGGGATTCTTTTGAATCATCGCAACAGTATGACGAATTCACGCGTCAGTGGTTGCAAGAATGCAAACGCGTATTAAAACCGACTGGTGCATTGTGGACGATTGGCAGCTATCATAACATCTTTCGTGTTGGTTCTATATTACAAGACATGGGTTTTTGGATATTAAATGACATTGTTTGGGTTAAAACGAATCCTATGCCAAACTTTCGTGGTACACGTTTTACCAACGCGCACGAGACGTTAATTTGGGCAACACCGACCAAGACAGGCAAATATACATTTAACTATGAAACGATGAAAAAGTTAAATGGTGGCAAACAAATGCGCTCGGATTGGGACATTAATATATGTCTTGGCGAAGAGCGTGTCAAAGACGAAAACGGCAAAAGCCTGCACAACACTCAAAAGCCACTTGATTTATTACATCGTGTAATTTTATCATCGACCAAACCTGGTGACATTATACTTGATCCGTTTATGGGTTCTGGCACGACAGCGGCGGCAGCACTTGAACTGGGGCGTCAGTTTATCGGCATTGAACGCGAAGAAACATATGTCACAGCTGCGCGCGAACGCATTTCCAAAGTCACCCCAATGGATCTAAGCGATATCGAAGTCAGCAAACCAAAACGCGACGAAATTCGTATATCTTTCAAAGAATTAATTGAAGCTGGTCTGTTATACATTGGCCAAACATTGGTCAGCCCACGTGGCGAGCGCGTCATGATAACACATGACGGTCAACTGACACACCAATTATACGGCAAGGCATCCATTCACGTTATGGCGGCGAAATTGCAACGCAGTGTCAGCTTTAACGGTTGGGACTATTGGTCTGCCCAAAAGCAAGACGGCACATTGGTTGCGATTGACGATTTGCGTAAATACGTCCGCCAGATAAAATCAGACATGAAAAAAGTTGCATAAAATTTTTACACATAAAAAAATAAACTTGCCCTAGCATTTCATATCATATATAATCAACACATCATCAAGAGCCATCTTGGTGATGGGGTGTAACTACCCTTGCACAGGCGTCTAAAACCATAAATTGGTGCGCCTTTTGGCGTATTTTTTTATGTTCGGACGAAACAATAACTCCTGACCACCCTGGTCAGGAGGGCTGCGAATATATTGAATAAGCACACAATTCCTGTGATTGTAGTTAACCTCCTGACCACTTTGTAAAAACCAATGTGGTTTCTTTTTAAACAACCGTTGGGGGGCGGTCACCAAGGAAATGAAAAATTGTGCGCTATTATTTTTACTGATTTATATACCGAACGCATATTCTGCGACATTGATTAATTTTGGAGCAGCCTTGTGTGGCTATGGCCAGTATAATTATAACGGCACCTGTACAGATTTAGACACAAATCATAACAGTTGCAAAGATCTGTTCAGCAACCACAGCGGCCATTTAATCTCTATCCCCATCGGCACATTTCGTTTCTTGGAATCTGGCGATATTCCATGTTATGGCATGTACGATTTTCTTAGATACAATTCAGATATTTTACGACTGATTAATTCCGGCGGCGATTTCAGCACAACAAATGGAATGATATGCGGTTATGGCAAATATCATTTAAATGGCGAATGTTATTCATATTCCGAAGAAACCGCAATTGGCGCCTGCAAAACCAACTATCATTTAATTGGCACCCATGATGCGTCTTTTATGGGACTACAAAGATCCGAACCATATTGTCTGGGCGACTATTATTTATACAATTATCCAGAATTAATTCATCCGATATACAACGGCACACTATTAACATTTGGTTCACCCATTGGTGTTGTCATAGATATGAAAACAGACAGTTGTTCTGTAAACAGCAACAGATATTACAAAATCGGCATCACAGGCACAGATTCTTATGCATATCCAAACCGCGGCATATGCGACAGTGGCTATTCAAAATTTATTGTTCGCGACAATTGCTGGCACATTGATACCAATGACGCCGCCGCATTAAAGAAAGCCCACGTATGTGGCGTATTGTGTGACAGTGGCGATTACGTTTACACAAATTCAGGTCGTTGTTCAACGGACGGATATTGTGAAAATGGGGCAAAGAAATTGCGCCTGCACGTTGCGCGCCCAGATGGCGAAAAGTACAGCTATCCATTATATGCGTCCAAGACCAGCGATCCCGCGATGCACTTTAAGTTTGTAAACGCATCGGGGAATGAACAGATGTGTTATGTGAATTTAGTACCGCCAGAGGCGATAAACCACTTTGTAGGCACAAAACCCAATCCAATCCGAACAATGTTTTATAACCCTGATACAGGCAAAAACGAAACATTAATAACGATTGATTAAAAAAGAAAGAAAGCAAAAGGAGAACGAATGAAGAAACTGATGTTGATATTGATGGCAGCGCCGATATCACTGTGGGCAGCCGACCAAGACGAAATCTGTCGTCGTAACACACTGGTAATGGCAGTACTGCAAATGAACGAAAATGGCACAGTCGATGAAAACACCTTGAACCAAGACAACAACCACAAATGGAAAGTCCATTTTAATTATGATTTATTCGGTGATATGTACGGCGACAAAAAGAAATATGACATATACGGTCGCACAACATGCAATGGCATATCTATCAAATCCAAACCAGACGGTTCCAGCAACGATGGTGGGCCGGCTGATTTTGGTGACGCGAACACATTTTTAAAAGCCGCCCCCGAAGACGTTGGTCTGCATTGCTGGTGCAAGATGGATGGCCCAGTTACATCATGGTGGACATATGTAAAAAAATACAACACTGAAAACGAATGCAAGACAAATTGCACATCTTATTGTGCGAACGGCTTTGCCAACAACACACCAATGGACAACAATCGCAACTTACGCGACGCATTATTCTATGCAATCTGGTAAATCAAAGGAGAATTACAAATGAAAAAAATATTAATTATTTTATGTTGCCTTGTCATAACACATGTCAACGCGACCGAAATGTGCGCCCGCGATGACACAGTTGTCATACCGCTGGACGCAGTGGCAAATGCATCAGGAAGAACCCAAAGCAACACTACTGAATATATGTGGAGTATACCATTTTCATACGGCAACATTCATGGTACAGCAACCCTACTTTCCCGACAAGAAATTGCAGAATTTGATCCATCATATACAATTGGTGGAACATACCCAGTATTTCTACCAACTGATAACGACGAAATAATGGGACGCACCGGCACAGATGCCAATGGTAATATCAGGAATGAATGTTTTATCAAAATGACACACCCCATGTCTTCTAAATGGCTGTATGTCAGTGGAGTAAGAAACATTGGAGATTGTTTTTACTTAACTGTGAACAGCCTCAATGTCAATCAAGACTCTAGAAGCAGATTATTCAATGCTGTTCTGGAATAAAAAATATCCTGCCGGCACTACCACTAATTACTTGTCAAAAAAAATGTCCCGTTCGGGACATTTTTATTAACGTGAATAGAATTCAACAACCAATTCCGGAGACATTTGAACCGGATATGGTACATCTTCGAACGCAGGAACGCGTACAAATGTCGCTGTAAAGTTCGCACTGTCCACAGAAACATAATCTGCAAAGTTACGTTCTGCTGATTCCAATGCCAATACAACCAATGGCATCTGTTTTGCTTTTTCACTGACAGTGATAACATCACCTGGTTTAACCTGATAAGATGCAATCTTTACACGTTTACCATTAACATTAATATGACCATGGCTGATTAACTGACGAGAAGAGAATACAGTTGGTGCCAATTTTGCACGATAAACAACTGCATCCAAACGACGTTCCAACAAACCAATCAAATTCTGTGGTGTGTCGCCTTTCATATTTGCCGCTTCCATATAATATGCGCGGAATTTCTTTTCGCCAACGTTACCATAATAACCTTTCAAAGTCTGTTTAGCGCGCATCTGTTTTGCATAATCCGAAGAATTACCGCCACGTGATGTTGGCCCATGCTGACCTGGTTTATATTTACGTTTGTTAAATGGAGATTTTGCCTGTCCCCACAAGTTTACGCCCAAAGAACGAGCGATTTTCAATTTACGTGTGCTACGTTTTGCACCTGCTCTTGCCATTTTTTTAATCCTTTGTTTTGGTTTTTTAGGTGCCAAGCATAAACAGAATCCTTATCACAGATGGGACCAAACAGCACCATTGTTTAATCAGTTCTGATTACTCAGCGGGACACAGTCTATATTGTTTTATGTAAAAAATCAAGTAATTTCTGAACAAAAAAATCCCAAACAATCACCTTGTTTGGGATTTAATCTATTTAATGTTTTTAATTTTCGCTTTCTGGCATACCCAACGACAAACCGTATCCACGCAAAATTTCCGCAATATTTACAGTCTCACGTTGTTCTTTGAATCGACCAGATTTCAAAGCTTGTACACCCATTTCAAAATTTTTTACCATATCAGTCATTTTAATGCCTCTTTAAAAACATCTCTCTGACGCGGTACAATATATACTAACAAAAACTTTTTGTCAAGTACTTTATCAATAAATATTATCCGCACTATTCGCCCTGCCAAGCATCAACAGCCACTTCTTGGATTTGGAATTCCATTGGTGTTGTTAATTCTGTTTCTTCGGGATGAATTTCTTTGACGACACGTACGCGACGATTATCTGCGTTTGGTGTATTATCTGGGGTTGGAATTGCCAATCCTTCTTCACCTGCAGAAACTGCGACAATCTGGCTGGCTGGGATACCGTATTTAATCAGCATCTTTTGAACTGCTTCGGCACGTCTGCCACCCAATGCATAGTTATAATTGCTGGTTCCCATCGTATCTGTATGACCGACAACAGACACCTTGATATTTTTATTTTCTTGGGTTGCGGTCGCCAACTTCTTAATCAGTTCCTGATATTCTGGGGCAATTGTCGATTCGTTAAAGTCGAATCTAATTTCCAAAACTTCTTCCATTACATGCTGTTTTGGTTCCAATGGTATCTGTTGAACTTTTATCATTGTTTTTTCACCACTGGTTGCAACAACATTATTACCAGCATTCATGTTCATTTCATCCAGACGTGCATTAATCGCTGCCAATTCCGCGCGCATTGCCATCATCATATTGATAAATTCATCGCGTTTTACAACTTCGTCACCAATCATTGGTATTTCTGGACAATCTGGACATTTCAGTTCTGGCAATTCTGGACATACTGCCGCCGGACAATCTGGACATGTCACATCTGGGCACGTTGGGCAATCCGGACATGTTGGGCATTCTGCACATTCTTTGCACTGTTCACATTCTGGGCACGTTGGACATTCCTGACATTTTTGACATTCTTCTGTTTTGCTGCACTCACGTGCTTTCTTGTCACATCCGGAACGTTTTTTACAATCTGAACAATCTGACTTTCTTTTATGTTTTCTGCGTTTTTCGCAATCGTCACATTTTTTACAAGAATCACATTCTTTACCCTCTTCCACGTTTGGGCATTCCTGACACTTTTCACATTCTGGGCATTGTACAGGTTCTGATTCTTTTTCTGTCACAACGACTGCGACCATTGGTGCGCTGTCTGTGTCATCTTTTTTTTTACAGTCTGTATCCCCTGGTTCACATTCTTCGGTCACAGTCAAAGTATTATTACTGTTTGAAACACTGTGATCTTCGGCTGTTTTAGTGATTGTCTTATCACCGCCATAGATATTCTGATTAAATACCATTGGCTGAACCGGCACTGGATTAATCAAGTGTTCTGGGATTGTAACATTATTAACAACAATCACACCTTCGCGTGCATGTGCAGAACGTGTCATCATCGCATGTGTATCTGGATAATATTGTAATTCATCTTCGATAACAGTTGGTGTTTTTTCAACTGTTGTAGATACTTTCTTGTTTATAATTTTACCACCGCTGCAATCACGCAATGCGACCATAGTTTTTTCAAATCTGTCGCGGCACTGATCTGCGGTTGCATATTGCCCAGTTGCCGTTGCAGACAACCAGCAATCAAATTTAGCCTGTGCTTCGGCAGCCAATTCTGGATTTGTCGAAGACGCATCATTCTTTAATTGATCCATCAAGCCATTATATGCTTCGTGCAATTCGAACGCGACCTGTTCATCTTCAATCGGCCATGCATCCAAAGATTCTGGGAAAGGCACTTCGCCTGAAAAGGCGGCCACAGCCTTGTTTGCGAACAGTTCACCCATTTCTGCATAACCACTGGTACGCGCGTTATATATCGCATACGAACGATAATTCATCGCCAACTGATTCAAAAAAGAATCCTTGTGTGGTGCAGCATATACATCCAGCGCCTCAATATAATTCACTGTTGGTGTTTCAACCATACCGTAATCCATATAAGACTGTTGCCCTGTACACGCGGCCAATGCGACCACCCCAGAACACAGCATAATACGTACAACACCCCAAGATTTGTTTTTCATGTGGATTTCCTTACCTTTCTCTTAATTAGTTACACTATTATACGATTTTTCGCCACATTAGTAAAGCAGAAAAACATTGTAATTTTATTTCCATATATCCGGTATCTGCGCATAATCAGAAAGTCCTGTCGCCCCCACGTACATATTACCAACCTGACCAAATTTTGCATCCGGCCAAATATCGTATAGCAAGCGCCCATTAATTTTTGCAGATTCCCCTGTCAGATTTTCACACCCTGCAAACATCGCGTTAAAACACTGCAGATATCCTGTTGTACCATTAGAATACAGTATTGTTGGTAATGCCCCAGAAATGTTTCCAAACAATTCTGGTGGAATCGAACCATTTAACCCAACACAATTTGCAAATGTCCCCGCAAACATATTTTGTACTGGCACGCCGCGCAAAATGCCACCATCTGCATTTGCCACACCACCAAATAAATCCGGCGGAATTTCACCATACAATCCGACACATCCCGAAAAAGTATTATGAAACATCGCCAGTTTGACATCACCATACAAATCACCAAACAAATAATCTGGTATAGAACTTATCAGACCACTGCACCCCATAAAAGTAGCATAAAACATATATTCTGCCGGCGCACCATACAGTGTTCCAAATAAATTTTCTGGAATCGCCCCTTGTAATCCACTGCATCCATTAAAAGTATTTGCATACATCGAATTTGCTGGTGTGCCTTTTATATCTTTAAACAAATCCGGTGAAATTTCACCTTGCAACCCAGCGCACTCACTAAACGTTCCTGAAAACATATGTGACGCAGGCTGTCCATAAATACCCGCGAATAATTCTGGTGGAATTGTACCTGATAATTTTTTACATTCTTGGAACAATCCCATAAACATCATTTCTTTTGGGGTACCGCTAATCCCTGCAAACAAATCAAATGGAATCGCACCATATAATTCTGGACACCTCATAAAAGTACCATAAAACATGGCCTTGGCCGGCTGGCCTGTAATCGTTTTAAATAAATTATTTGGTATTGTACTATCCAACGACTTGCAATCATAAAAAGTCCCATTGAACATATATTCAGATGGCATGCCTGTCATTGCACCAAATAAATAATCTGGGATTTGTCCGGCCAATGCCCAACAACCCGCAAACGTTTCTTGGAACATATTACTGGCCGTTTCACCTGTTAATGCATCCCCATTAAATATACGTCCATCAAACCCAGTCAACCCCACACAGTTTTTAAATGTACGCGCAAACATAGACGGCGCCGCATTATTAATTAATCTGCCAAACAAGAATTCAGGGATATCGTCTGTTAAACCTTCACAGTCCTTAAATGTTTGGGCAAACATTAATTTTGCAGGCGCACCATTAATCACACCGAACAAACCGACTGGAATTTTTCCGCCAATTTTTTTACAACCTTCGAACGTATTTTCAAACATAGACTCACGCGGGGAACCATTCAGTTGATTAAATAATTCCGCATGAATATTTCCTGATAATTTTTCACAAAATCTGAATGTTCCTTGGAACATAAATTCTGCAGGCTGACCATAAATACCTGCGAATAAATCCTTTGGGATTTCGTCTGACAGATTTGAACAATATGAAAATGTTCCACGAAACATATACGGCTGTGGAATGTTATTAAAAGTCCCAAATAACTTTGACGGAATTTTACCGGATAAACTTGTACACTCACTAAATGTCATATTGTACATATAGGTCTGGGGCGCACCATTCATTGCACCAAATAACCCCTCTGGAATACTATTTGATAAACCCGTACATGCTTGAAACAAAGAATCAAACATTCCAACCGCTGGCGCGCCTGTTAATTCTGTACCATCAAACAATAAATTCAGCGTATCTAATTTTGTACAGCCATAAAATGTTGCCCTGAACATTTCTTGTGCGGCATTGCCTTTTAATTTTCCAAACAATTTTTCTGGGATTGCGCCACTTAATTCTTTACAGCCTTTGAACATATTTGCGAACATTAATTTTGCAGGCGCGCCCTCCAAGGCACCGAACAAATCAGGCGGAATTACACCTGTTAACTTTTCACAATATTCAAACGTGTTTTCAAACATAGATTCTTTATATGGCCCATAAATATTGGCAAATAACTGGGGCGGTATTTCGCCTTGTAAATTTTTACATTCTCGGAAAGTCCCTTGAAATACCAAGACTTGTGGATTCCCCTTTATTTTTGAGAACAATCCAATTGGTATTGGCCCCGACAAATTTCTACAATATGCAAATGTACCTTGGAATAATGCAGTCCGCGCAAAACCCGACACCCTAAACAAGTCCTGTGGAATTGGCCCTTGTAACTTTGTGCAATTAAGGAATAAAAATTTGAACATACTATCCACAGGTTGTCCATGAACACCTGCAAACAAATCAGCTGGAATTGCACTTTCCAAATTCGGGCATGCTTGAAAAGCCCCTGCAAAAGAAGGCTGCATTGGCTGTCCATTTTCACCTTTTAATGTGGGGAATAATCTGCCTAAACTGCCCGATATTCCGGCCAGATTAGAATTTCCATAAAAATGAATTGCATTTGTTCCATATCTACGCGAATACCCACCAATTCTGATATTATATTTTCCGGCATTTGAATAGGTATGTGAAAAAGGTTCCAAACCTGGCGCTTTCTTTTCATAATGTGTCCGCGCCCCATCACCCCAATCGATATGAAAAGTCCCCGCAGCACCAATATGAAAAGTAAACGTTTTAGTAGTATCTGTTGTTGTCGCTGTAAAAAAATATCGCTCTATCAAATTACGAATACAATATATGCCGGCAACAGTATCTGCCGCTTGCTCTGTTGCAAACTCTGACACGCCATACGTAGTATTAACCCAATTCGGCGCATCTTTGTTTAAAAACTCATTTGCCATATCAACGATAGTCAGCAAATATTTCATATTCGCGGCCTTGTTCGGGTCGTCTGCGTACGGGATATTTATTCCATGCTCTTGCTTTACCAGTTCGTGAATATACCTAACATTTATAATTTGTGCTGCATCTGCACTTGTAAAACACAGAATCCCAAAAATCGCGATTAAGACTTTTTTAAACATTTTAACACCTTGATTTAGATTTTATTAATATCATTAACATTCGGATACACAGGTGTCGGCACATCCAGACGGCCTGAACCTGTAACATTGTATGTACCTTGCATAACATTTATGCTTGTTTCTTGCATACTGACCTTGGTTGCGACGCATTCGTCGACGTAACGCACAGATGCCACACTGGCAGCCGATGCCGATGATGTAAAAATTAAGATTAAAAATAAAAAATGTCTCATCCCCTGTTTTCCTTTTCTTTCGCATTAAAAAGAAACCACACTTTTCACGCACAATGTGGTCAGGAGGTTAACGACAATCAGAAGAATTGTGTGCTTATTCAATATATTCACAGCCCTCCTGACCACAAAAGGATCAGGAGTCTTATTCATCCAAGGCTATAAAAAACACGCTAAACAGCGCGCTTCCTTTCCCAGGACGCTTCTGAACGGGTCGTTACACCCCATCACTGGATGACCCCAGCGACAAGTAAATTATATCTGATAAAGAAAAATCTGGCAAGACGTTTTTAAAAGTATTTAGTGACAATAAAAAATAAATTAGAATGGTTTAGATACACATAGTACCGGCAGTGTAGTGTACATAACGCTACATGAACTGCCGCCCCAGTCAGAATTCAGGATTAGCGAAGAAATTAAATATAATGGTTTAGATAAAAGAAAAAACGATGGCGTAGTGTACAGAAGTTACATGAACTGCCGGCATTGCTTTTAAATGAACTCATCCGATAAATAAAAATAAATTAGAATGGTTTAGATACGAACAAACCCGAAACCGTAGTGTACAGAAGTTACATGAGGTTTCGGGTTTGTGCGTAGATAAATTATTATAATTTATTTTTTTAGACGCGACGTACTTTCTTTGGTCTGCACCCATTATGTGGGATACGTGTTGTATCAGTGATTGATTGCACAATCAAACCAGCATTCGCCAATCCACGTACAGCAGATTCACGACCTTGACCAATACCACGCATCAAAACATCAACTGTTTTCATACCCATTTCGGCGACTTTTTTACCAACAGCATCTGCAACGATTGTTGCTGCGTATGGTGTGGACTTTTTTGCGCCCTTAAAATTATTTGCCCCAGCGGTTGCCCATGTCAAAACAGCGCCAGACTGGTCTGTGATTGTGATACGAGTATTGTTATTTGTCGCGACAACATGTGCAATGCCATGTGATACTTTTTTAACGACTTTCTTTTTAGCTTTTGTAACTGCCATTTTTATTTTTCCTTATTTAGATGTCTTCAATTAACTATGGTGTTAATCTCTACCTTATTCTAAAAAATTAAGATAATGTTACAGATGTGTGTGTCGGGCGACGGGAGTGTACATACAGTTACATGACCAAAGCCCAACGCGCACAGATATGACATTAGATTAATTTTTACTTACCCTTGGTTGCTGAACCTGCAACTACTACACGCTTACCCTTGCGAGTACGTGCATTTGTTTGTGTACGCTGACCGCGAACTGGCAAGCGGTTACGATGACGAATACCGCGATATGCCTTTAAGTCTTGCAGACGTTTGATATTCATTGTGACTTCACGACGAACATCACCTTCTACTTTAAAGTTTTCTTCGATATAATTTGAAATTTTAATAACATCCGCGTCTGTCAAATCTTTTGCGCGCAAACCGTCTTTTAATTTCAACGCTTCACAGATCTGAGCTGCTTTTGCTGGCCCAATACCATGAATATATTGCAACGCAATTTCAATGCGCTTTTCTGTCGGAATGTTAACACCTGCTATACGTGCCATTTTTCATTTTCCTTTTTATTTAACTAACGCAAAATATAAGTCCACCTATATCTTGCACCCAAAACCCAAAAACATTTTATGTCCCCAGGTCATTTTTTATTTTGCCGAATAATTGTATACAAAATCCAGCAAAAGTCAAACTCTGTTTTTATTTCCGCCAATTTGATTATCCGCGGAAACGCCCTTTCTTTTGTGTCTTTTTTACGACACCGCTATATTGCTTTGCGACCAAGTAAGATTGAACTTGGTTAACAGTATCCAAAACAACACCTGCAACAATCAAAACACTGGTTCCACCAATCATCAGTGGCATACCAACATGTGTGTTCAAGATTATTGGCAGCACACAAACAACAATCAAATACGCAACCCCAATTGCTGTTGTACGTGATACAACATTATCCAGATATTTTATTGTTTGTTCACCTGGACGAACACCTGGGATATAACCACCTGCATTTTTCAGATTGTTACTTGTTTCTTCGGAATTAAAGATAACTGCAGTTTGGAAGTACGCAAAGAACGCAATCAAAACTGTAAACATTATGATATAAGACCAAGTTCCATATGTAAAGAAGCCCATAATTGTTTGAACTGTCAAATTATCACTTTGCACAAAGCGCTGAATAAACGCCGGCAGCATCATAATACTTGACGCAAACACAGGTCCCATAACACCGGACATATTTATCTTGATTGGTAAATATGATGCATTTGTATTCACAACACCATTTGCCATTACTTGACGTGGGTACAGGATTTGAATACGACGTTGTGCCTGTTCAAAGAACGCAATCAAAGCAACAATACCGACAACGAACGCAATTACCAATGCAATCATCGCAGGTGAAATTTGACCAACAGAGCCCAATGAAATCAACTGTGCGATTCCCCCTGGGACTTCGGCGATAATACCTGCAAAAATCAGCAAAGATGCGCCCTGCCCGATACCACGTGCAGTGATTTGTTCTGCCAACCACATAACGAACACAGTACCACCAACCAACGCAATAATCGCAGACAGTTCAAATGCAAAACCTGGATTAACAACGGCCGACATACCATTTACTGGCGCCATCATTTCCAATCCGCGAATAACAGCCCACCCCTGAACGACCGCCAACAACACCGCCAAATAGCGTGTATATTGGTTAATCTTGGTACGACCAGATTCACCTTCTTTACGCAATTCGCCTAATGATTTACTGGTTGCACTTAACAACTGTAACACGATAGACGCTGAAATGTATGGGAAAATATTCAATGCCAACACAGACATACGTGACAAAGAACCACCACTGAACATATCGAACATACCCATCATTCCATTATCGCCTTGGAACAAGTGCAACACAGCCGATGCATTAACCCCCGGCAGTGGTATAAATGATCCAATACGATAAACCGTCAATGCCCCCAACGTAAACAGAATTCGTTTCTGCAAATCACTAAGATTACCGAAAAAGCGTTTCAAGAATTTCATTGTAAATGATTTTTAACCATTGTCAGGCATCTGATAAACAGATGCCTGTATTAATTTAAGTTTAGCTATTTTTGATTGTACCACCAGCTTTTACAATTGCTACTTCGGCTGATTTAGACCATTTATCTGCAACAACATTAACAGCTGATTTAATTTCGCCTTTTGCCAAAACTTTCAAACCACTCATTTTGCGATTGATAATTTTTGCAGCCAACAAAGAATCAATTGTGATTGGTGCAGATGCATCAATTTTACCACTGGCGATGAATTTTTCGATGTCACCTAAATTGATTGTAACATATTCTTTTGCGAAAGGATTGTTAAAACCAAATTTTGGGAAACGACGCAAGATTGGCATCTGACCACCTTGGAATGTCGCCTGTTTACGTGAACCACTGCGTGCCTTTTGACCTTTGTGACCACGACCGGCTGTTTTACCAGACCCAGATCCTATACCACGACCAACGCGTGTTGCGTTTTGACGTGCACCAAAATTATCCATCAATGCATTTAATTTCATTTCTTTTTTCCTTTTGTCCTATAACTACCTATGTAGTTCTTTGTCGCATAAAAACAAGTGATTGTTTTTATACTCGGTTTAATATTTATTGGTTAACCACTTCTACCAAGTGAGAAACCTTGGCAATCATACCACGTACAGATTCACTGTCTGTGATTTCTTTGGTTTTACCAATGCGGCCCAAGCCCAATGCTTTTACAACTTTGATTTGTGCTTCTGGGCGACCGATTGTACTTTTAACTTGTTTTACAATTATTTTTGCCATAATTCAAACTCCGTTTATTTTCTATCTGTACCCAGATTATTTATCTTCTGTCGCAGCAGCTGGTTCTAATTTTTTACCATCACGACCTGCGATGATTTCAGCAACTGTTTTACCACGACGTGCTGCAACTGTCTTTGGAGAGTTCATTTTATTGAACGCCAAGAACACCGCACGAATCATATTGTTTGGATTATTTGAACCTTGTGATTTTACAACAACGTCCTGAACACCCAAGCATTCAAATACCGCGCGCAATGCACCACCGGCGATAATACCAGTACCTGGAACAGCACTGCGCACAACCAATTTGCTAGCACCGTATTTTGCAGCACTATCATGATGCAATGTACGACCTTCTTTCAGTGGTACACGAATCATTTTTGACTTTGCTGCTTTTGTTGCTTTCTGCACTGCACTTTGTACTTCCAATGCTTTACCTTTACCGAAACCAACGCGACCTGCCTTGTCACCGACCACAACCAAGGCCGAGAAAGACATATTACGACCGCCTTTTACAGTTTTTGATACACGGTTGATAGAAACTAATTTATCTACCAAATTATCCGTCTGTAATTTTTTATCATCAAAACGTGCCATTATAATACTCCGTCTTATTTCAAATTATATTCTAACGCCACCAGCGCGGATTGCTTCGCACAGTGCCTTTACACGACCATGATAGCGATAACCACCACGATCAAAATAACAATTGTCTGCAACTTTAGCAGCAACAACGCGTTCAGCGAATGCCTTGCCAACCAATTCTGCACCGGCAACATTCCAACCTTTGCCTGCAAAACCTTTTTCTTTGGATGATGCAGCACAAATTGTATGTCCTTTGGTATCATCAATTGCTTGAATTTCAATATGGCGTCCAGAACGGAACACTGACAAACGAATTTTGCCAGGATTTTTTCTTTTCAACGCACCGCGATTTGCCAGTGTACGTCTTTCTTCTGTAGATAAATGTTTCAACATTTTCTTTTTCCTTTTTTCCGAATCCCGTAACAGCGGGAATCAAAGTTTATTATTATTTCTTCTTACCTTCTTTGCGGCGGATTCTTTCGCCCTTGTAGAAGATGCCTTTACCTTTGTATGGGTCCGCTTTACGAACTTTATGAACTTTATCAGCGAATTGGCCGACCAAGCATTTATCCATACCTTTGATTGTGAATTCTGTTGGTGTGTCACCCATTGTAACAGTCAAGCCTGCTGGGATATCCATAATAACATCATGAGAATAACCCGCAACCAAAACCAACTGATTACCTTTTACAGATGCACGATAACCAACACCTTTCATATACATTGCTTTTTCGAAACCCTTTGATACACCTTCGACCGCATTACGAACATTGCGTGCCATTGTACCCCACATTGTTCTGGATGCTTTGTCTTCTGCATCTTTTGGATTAACGACAACTTGACCTTCTTCGATTACGACATCGACCAAGCCAGCATTTTTTGTATCCAAAGGCAATTTAATTTCACCTTTTGGTCCTTTAACGACCAAGACGTTGTCAGCAATTGCGACAGAAACGCCTTCACTTAATTTAACTGGATATTTTCCTGCACGAGACATAACTTTAACCTCACTTCTATTAGATAACCTTGCACAATACTTCGCCACCGACATTCATCAAGCGCGCCTTGTGATCAGTCATAACGCCGTTTGGTGTAGATACGATTGCAATACCCAAGCCATTTAAAACCTTTGGCATTTTTGCACTGCCAGAATATACACGACGACCTGGCTTAGATACAACGGAAATTTCTTGGATTGCACCGTTTCCGCCGACATACTTTAATTCAACGACCAAATTAGAACGATGTTCATCAATTTGTTCGATACGGAAATCAGTAATAAAACCTTCTTCTTTTAATACAGACAACACTGCTTGACGCAATTTGCTGTTTGGAACGACGATTGATTCTTTACCTGCATTTTGACCGTTACGGATGCGGGCAACCATATCGCCGATTGGGTGTGATAGTGACATCTTTTTTACTCCTTAACGTTACAAGGATTTTCCTTGCACTGTTTCTACAACTGCATTGTCCACAGTTGGGTTCTTTTTTACCAGCTGGATTTACGTACGCCTGGCAGTTTACCTTCACTTGCCATTGTACGCAATTGCTGACGGCACAGACCGAACATACGGGAAAAACCGCGTGAACGACCGGTAACACTGCAACGATTACGCAAACGAGTTGGGTTTGCATTACGTGGCAATTTTGCCAACTTTTTCATTGCATCAATACGTTCTTCTGGTGTCGCATTAACAGACATTTTTGCCTTGATTGTTTCACGCTTTTTAGCATACTGCGCAACCAGCTTTTCACGTTTGTTTTGTTTATTTATCAACGCTAATTTAGCCATTTTCTTTTACCTTTTTTATTATTTTAAAACCAATGGCAAGCCGATTTTAGTCAGCAATGCACGTGCTTCATCATCTGTTTTTGCTGTTGTTGCGATGACGACATCCATACCGCGAATGGCATCAATTTTATCAACAGAAATTTCTGGGAAAATCAAATGTTCTTTGATACCAAAAGCATAGTTTCCACGACCATCGAACTTTGACTTTGACAGACCGCGAAAGTCTTTTACGCGTGGCAATGCAATTGTGATTAACTTATCCAAGAAATCATACATTCTTTTTCCGCGCAATGTAACTTTTGTACCAATTGCCTGACCTTCGCGCAAGCGATATGTCGCAATTGATTTCTTTGCACGTGTAACAACTGATTTCTGGGCTGCAATTGCAGTTAAATCAGCAACAGCGGAATCCAATTTCTTTTTATCGGATACAGCTTCGCCAACACCCATATTCAAAACAATCTTGGTCAGTTTTGGAACTGCCAACGCATTTTTGTAACCGAATTCTTTAATCAATTCAGGCACAACTTCTTTTTCATAAATTTCACGCAATCTGCTTTGCATTTCTTTTTTCCTTAATGTTGTGTCCCCGTAACAGCGGGCAACAATTATACTTTATTTATATTTCCGCACCAGATTTTTTTGCAACGCGAACTTTTTTACCAGCTTCCACTTTATAACCAACGCGTGTTGCTTTTTTAGTTTTTGGATCAACTAACGCAACGTTAGAAACGTGGATTGGTGCTTCGCGATCAACGATATGACCTGGTTGTTCTTGTGTTGGTTTTACGTGCCATTTACGACGATTGACACCTTCGACCACAACACGCGATTCGGATGGGCGCGCTTCCAGCACTTTACCTTTGACGCCTTTGTATTTTCCCGAAATAACTACGACTTCGTCGCCTTTTTTAATTTTCATTTTGTGACCTTCCATCTGTTATTATATTACTTCCGGTGCCAAAGACACGATTTTCTGTACATCGTATTTACGACGAACTTCACGAGCAATCGGCCCAAAGATACGAGTTCCGATTGGTTCAAAGTTGTTTTTATTAATCAAAACAACTGCATTATCGTCAAAACGGATTATTGAACCGTCTGGACGTTTTACAGGGAACTTTGTACGAACGATAATTGCACGTTGTACAGTACCTTTTTGAACCTTGCCACGTGGAATGGCTTCTTTAATGGCGACAACTATTTTGTCACCAACTGTTGCATAACGACGATGTGAACCGCCCAAAACCTTGATACACATTGCTTTACGTGCACCAGAGTTATCTGCAACTGTCATAACTGTTTCATTTTGTATCATAACTTTAATCCTTTTCCTGCAAGCAAGGCAATCCCTTGCCGCTTTGTTATAGGTTCCGACTGTCGCTTTTATTTCAATCCCGACGCGACCTCAAAGAACCTGTTGATTATTAGTCAACTACTTCTACTGCATCATCCTTGGACACACCAACGCGACCTTTTACAACCCAAGACTTTGTCTTAGAGATTGGACGATGTTCTTCTATTGCAACGATTTCACCAATTTTATATTCATTGTTTTCATCGTGCGCTTTGTACTTTTTGTTCTGCTTTACAAATTTACCGTACAATGGGTGACGGAAACGACGTTCCACTTCCACAACGACAGTTTTGTCGTTTGCTGTACTGATAACTGTTCCTTGCAGTATACGTCTTGGCATAACTATTATCCCTTATACTGTTGTTTAACCCACGGTTTTTACGACGTTTTTTGTCATAAACCCTTGAATTAAAGTTTGGTTTTCTGTTTTCTGACCCTGCCTATGATATCTAAAATTTTAGAAATCTCAACAAAAATCAGCAATTTTTTTAATTTTTTGCTGCGCGCAATTTTGTTTTTACGCGTGCAATTTCACGACGGGTCTGACGCATAACATGTGTTTTTGGCATCTGACCTGCAGCGTGTTGGAAACGTTGATTCATTTGTTCTTTTTTCAAATCAGCCAATTTGCTTTCCAATGCTTCTGTCGTCAAAGATTCATTTTTTACTTTTTTTTCTGCCATCTTAGCTACCTTTTTTGCCTTGCCCCAAGGAAAAAATCCTTGGGAATGCAATTTTATTAGTTAACTTTACGTTCAACAACTTTTGTTTTGACTGGCAATTTTGCGGCTGCCAATGCAAATGCTTCGTATGCAACTTCTGGTTTAACACCGTCCAGTTCGAACATAATACGACCTGGTTTTACGCGACAAATCCAGTATTCAACAGCACCCTTACCTTTACCCATACGAACTTCGGCTGGTTTTTTAGTAACAGGAACATCTGGGAATACGCGAATCCACAGTTTACCCATACGTCTCATATGACGTGTAATTGCACGACGTGCTGCTTCGATTTGGCGCGCAGTAACACGTTCTGGTGACATTGCTTTCAGTCCAAAAGAACCGAACGCTAATTCACTGCCACCTTTCGCAACGCCGTGAATACGGCCTTTGTGTTGTTTGCGAAATTTTGTTTTCTTTGGCATTAACATGATACAAATCCTTCGATTTAATAACTTTTAAATTATTATTTGTGCTTTCTTTCGCTGCTGCCGGCATATTCTGTAGGTCTTGCCATTTCAGAAGCCAACTTTTCTTTATTTACAACATCACCTGTGTAAATCCAAACTTTTACACCGATAACACCGTATGTTGTTTTAGCTTGAATTGACGCATAGTCAATATCCGCACGCAATGTATGCAATGGAATACGACCTTCGCGGATTTGTTCGCTACGTGCGATTTCAGCACCATTTAAACGACCAGAGCACATAACTTTGATACCCTGTGCGCCTGCCTTTTGAGCATTCTGCACAGCTTTTTTCATTGCGCGTTTAAATGAAACACGACCTTCGATTTGCTGTGCGATATTCTGCGCAACCAATTGCGCATTCAGGTCTGGACGGCGAACTTCGTAAATATTTACGACAACTTGATCATTTTTGACCAGTTTCTTGATATCATTACGTAATGTTTCGATATCAGCACCGTTCTTACCAATAATCATACCAGGTCTAGAGGTATGAATAGTCACGACAACCTTTTTAGCAAAACGTTCAATAACGACTTTTGCCAAGCCGGCTTTCTTTAATTTCTTTTCGATAAATTTGCGGATTTTAACGTCTTCTGCCAACAATGCAGCATAATCTTTTTTACCCGCAATCCAACGTGAATCTGTTACTTTATTGATAAATTCACGCAATGAAATTGGTGATACTTTCTGTCCCATTTCTTTTTTCCTTAAAGCTTAGCGGGGGCGTTCTTGAAGTGTTTCCACTTTATTCAGGAATTTTCATTCCATACCGCCCACACGCGCTGTTTTATTTTGTTGTTTCTTTTTTTGTTACTTTTTTCTTTGATGGCGCAACGCCTGATTCCAAAACAATTGTCAAATTAGAGAAAGGTTTCAGAATTGGACGTGCACTACCACGTGGCCCCGCCATAATACGTTTCATTGTCAACGCTTTGCCACACCAAATTTCTTTGACGAACAAAGTATCAACTGGCAGTTTCTTGTTGTGTTCTGCGTTTGCAACTGCAGACAGCAAAGTTTTTAAAACTTCACCTGCAACACGTTTTTTTGAAAACTTTAACACATCAACTGCACGTTCTACTGGCAAACCGCGAACCATATCGCATACCAGATTCAGCTTTTGATGGCTAACACGTATCATTTTATTAAATGCACGAGCCTGATTTTCTTTTATTCCATATCTTGCTGTCATAATTTACCACCCTTATTTCTTGCCTGCTGCGGCTTTTTTATTTGCAGCATGACCTTTGAAAGTACGTGTTGGTGCAAATTCACCTAATTTATGACCAATCATATCTTCTACGATTGACACAGGGATAAATTTATTACCATTGTGCACTTCGAATGTCAAACCGACCATCGGTGGCACGATTGTACTGCCACGAGACCATGTTTTAATTGGTTTACGGTCATCTTTTGCATTGGCCGCTGCTGTTTTTTTCAACACAGACGGATGAACATAAGGACCTTTCCATACTGAACGAGACATCATTTACTCCGTTTATTTATTATTTTTTCTTTTTCGCCAAATGTCTGCTGCGAATAATCATCTTAGCAGTACGTTTATTGCTACGGGTACGATAACCCTTGGCAGGGATACCTGTACGTGATACTGGTTCGTGGCCCTTAGAGTGACCATTACCACCACCCATTGGGTGATCTACTGGGTTCATTGCCATACCGCGAACTGATGGACGGATACCCAACCAACGTGCGCGACCAGCTTTACCCAAATTGACATTGCGTTGATCTGGATTAGATACGCTGCCAACTGTTGCCAAACAATCAGAATGAACTTTGCGCAACTCACCGCTGTTCATTTTAATCTGTGCATAAACACCGTCTTTACCCATCAACTGAGCATAGCAACCTGCACTGCGAGCCAATTGACCGCCTGCGCCTGGTTTCAATTCGACGTTATGTACGATTGTACCGATTGGCATATTTTTCAATGGCATTGTGTTACCTGGTTTAATATCAGCATATTGTGCCGAGATAACAACATCACCTGCTTTTAAATCACGTGGCGCCAAGATATAAGAACGCAAACCATCTGTATATTCAATCAATGCGATAAATGCAGTACGGTTTGGATCGTATTCCAAGCGAACAACTGTTGCAGGAACATCCATCTTTTTACGTTTAAAATCAATCAAACGATATTTACGTTTGTGACCGCCACCCTGATGAGGAACGGTTACATGTCCAAAATTATTACGTCCACCTTTGGACTTTAAACCAACTGTCAATGCCTTTTCTGGCGCGCCAGTATGCAAACCACTGCGGTCGACCTGTGTCAAACTGCGTGTACCTGGTGTTGTTGGCTTATAATGTTTCAATGCCATTTTTTCTTACCTTTGTTTTAACCTTGACACTAGCATCCATGTTATTCTGGGTTCTCTGCCAAGGCGACTTATTATACTATATATTCGCTGACAAATCCAATTTTGCATCTGCCGGCAAAGATACATATGCTTTTTTTACATCGCGTTGTGTACCTGTGCCACGTCCACGGAAAGTTTTTACCTTACCTTTTACAACAACAATGTTCACCTTGGTTGGTTTTACATTGTAAATTGCCTGGACAGCACGTGCGACATCTTCTTTGGTTGCATTCATCGCAACTTCGAAGACAACGCCATTGTTTTCAGACAGTTTTGCTGCCTTTTCCGAGATAACCGGACGACGTAGTATATCATAGATACCAGCTGTCGCAACGATTTTTTTCTCTGCACTTACTTTTTTTTCTGCCATTTTGCTTACCTTCAATTCTTAAGATTACGCCAATCTTGCTTCTATTGCTTTAACTGCATCTGCTGTCAAAACCAATTTTTCATGTTTCAGGATATCCAAAACATTCAAACCGATTGTTGGCAAAACATCAACATTTGCAATATTTGCCGCAGACTTTTTAAAGTTTTCATCTAATTCTGATGCACCTACGAACAAAGCGGATGCAATTTCCAATTTTTTCAATTGTTTTGCAAATGCACCTGTTTTTGCAGCTGCTAACTTTTCAGAATCAATTACGACCAAACTGCCATCTTTCGCTTTAGAAGACAATGCCATTTTCAAGCCCAAGCTGCGGATTTTCTTTGGCAAGTCAATACTGTGGTCACGAACAACTGGTCCATGAACAACGCCACCGCCACGCATATGAACGTTATATCTTTCACCTTGGCGTGCATTACCTGTCTTTTTCTGCTTGAATGCCTTTTTACCGCTGCCTGCTACATCAGATACAGTTTTAACTGCGTGTGTCCCAGCGCGCTGTTTTGCACGTTGCCATGTAACAACGCGATGCAAAATATCTGCACGTGGTTCCAATCCAAAGATGCTATCCGCCAGTTCAACTGCGCCGACTTTTTTTCCATCAAAATTTATAATATCTAATTGCATTTTTATTACCTCACTCTTGCTGTTCATTTATTATTCTGCAACAGCTTCTGTTTCGGTTGCTGTTTCTTCAGCCCCACTATTATCTGTGGATGCAGATTTTGTTGGAACTGGTAAATCTTTGTGTTCTTTTTTGATTGCGTCTGTAACCAGAACAAATGTACCATTTGCACCTGGGACTGCGCCTTCAACGAAAATCAGATTTTCTGCTTCGTCTGTACCGAACACTTTCAAGTTCTGAACTGTGACAGTTTCATTACCCATCTGTCCAGCCATCTTTTTACCTTTCAAAACACGGCCTGGCCATTCGCGCATACCTGTACCACCGATTGAACGATGTGCTTTCAGAACACCGTGGGTTGCTTCTTTACCGCCAAAGTTATGACGTTTCATTGCACCTTGGAATCCTTTACCTTTGCTTGTTGCTTGGACATCAACGAATTGACCGGCAACAAAATGAGATGCCAATAATTGTGTCCCTGCTGGGATAACACAGTCATCTGACACACGGAATTCTACAACCTTGCGATATGGCTTTACGCCTGCTTTTTCCGCTGCAATTGCTTGTGGTTTGGCAACATGTTTTGCCTTGGCTTCACGCAAACCTAAAATATTTGCGACATACCCATTTTTTTCCTGCGTACGATTTCCAATGACCGCGCAATCACCGACAGACAAAACTGTTACTGGGTGTGCGACGCCGCCATCATCATACAGACGCGTCATTCCTATTTTTGTTGTAATTAATCCGCTACGTTTCATTTTTTTTGCCTTTTATTTTGTCAGAGGTTAGCTGATGCTCAGAATAATGCCCGCTAACACTAACAGTTATTTTACTATTTTACAATTTAATTTTTACATCAACACCTGATGCCAAATCCAACTTCATCAAGGCATCTACTGTCTGAGGGGTTGGGTTAACAATATCTACGACCGCTTTATGATTACGGATTTCGAACTGTTCACGTGATTTTTTATCAACGTGTGGTGAACGGTTGACTGTAAATTTCTGAATCAATGTTGGCAAGCGAACTGGGCCGACAACGTCTGCGCCTGTACGCTTTGCTGTTTTAACGATTTCTTCGACCGATTCCATCAAGATGCGATGATCAAACGCTGTCAACTTGATGCGAATTTTAGATGCTGGTACCATAACTCGTTTTCCTTATATTTATCTGGGCGGTAATCACTGACACTTTTAATTCAGTTACACCGCCCACGATTGTTTAATTATTTAATAATTTTAGATACAACACCTGCACCTACTGTGCGTCCGCCTTCACGGATAGCAAAGCGGCGACCTTCGTCCATAGCGATTGGTGCAATCAATTGCACGCTGATACGAACGTTATCACCTGGCAGAACCATTTCTTTGTCTGCTGGCAATGAGATTGTACCTGTTACGTCTGTTGTGCTGAAATAGAACTGTGGACGATAGTTAGAGAAGAATGGAGTATGACGGCCACCTTCTTCTTTCGTCAAGATATAAACTTCAGCTTCAAAGTCTGTGTGTGGTGTAATAGAACCTGGTTTGCAGATAATCTGACCGCGTTCTACATCTTCTTTCTTTGTACCACGCAACAACAGACCTACGTTATCACCGGCTTCACCTTGATCCAACAATTTGCGGAACATTTCGACGCCTGTAACTGTTGTTTTCTGTGTTGGACGCAAACCAACGATTTCACATTCTTCACCAACTTTGATAACACCGGATTCTACACGGCCTGTTACCACTGTACCACGACCTGTGATAGAGAATACGTCTTCGATTGGCATCAAGAATGGTTTGTCAACTGGACGTTCTGGCATTGGGATATATTCGTCGCAAGCTTTCAACAATGCGTCAATTGCTTCTTTACCCAAACCGTCGTTTTTACCTTCGACTGCAGAAACAGCAGAACCACGGATGATTGGAGCATTGTCACCGTCAAAGTCATTTGCAGACAACAATTCACGGATTTCCATTTCAACCAATTCCAACAATTCTGGATCGTTTGCCAAGTCACATTTGTTCAAGAATACGACGATACGTGGAATACCAACCTGACGTGCCAACAAGATGTGTTCACGTGTCTGTGGCATTGGACCGTCTGTCGCAGCAACAACCAAGATTGCACCGTCCATCTGAGCAGCACCAGTAATCATGTTTTTAACATAGTCAGCGTGCCCTGGACAGTCAACGTGTGCATAGTGACGATCTGCAGTTTCATATTCTACGTGTGCTGTATTAATTGTAATACCACGTTGTTTTTCTTCTGGTGCATTGTCGATTTGATCAACACCTTTTGCAGCGTCTGCACCAACGCCATAGTAGTGAACGATTGCCGCTGTCAATGTTGTTTTACCGTGGTCAACGTGACCAATTGTACCAATATTGACGTGTGGTTTGGTTCTTACATACTTTTCTTTTGCCATAGTTTTCTCCTTAGGCTTTGTTTGTTAAGTTTAAACTTCTTTTTATTTATTTCGTCAGCTTTTTGATTACTTCGTCAGCAACGTTTGATGGGACTTCGTCATAGTGTGACAATTCCATATATGGGTTTGCACGACCTTGTGACAAAGAACGCAATGTTTTTACGTACCCGAACAAGTTTGCCAATGGAACATACGCTGAAATCAATTGGTTACCAAATTGTGTTTCGATACCATTGATTTGTCCACGACGACTGTTCAAGTCCCCAATGATGTCACCGACGTATTCTTCCGGTGTGTTAACCGAAAGTTTCATAATCGGTTCCAGCAATTTTGGCGACGCTTTTTTCATAGCCTCTCTGAAGCATGCGCGTGCCGCAATTTCAAAGCACAATACATTAGAGTCAACTTCGTGATACTTACCATCTACTAATGTAGCCTTGAAATCTACTGTTGGATAGCCAATCAAAACACCTGTCTGTTGTGCTATCTTCAAACCTTTTTCAACACCTGGGATGTATTCTTTTGGAATTGCACCACCAACAATCTTGTTTTCGAATTCATAGCCCTGCCCTGGTTCCAAAGGTTCAAATTCAATTTTAACCTGAGCGTACTGACCAGAACCACCAGACTGTTTCTTGTGTGTATATTCTTCAGTAATTGGCTTACGGAATGTTTCGCGATATGCGATACGTGGTTCACCAACGTTTACATCAACCTTGAATTCACGTAACAATCTGTCAACCAAAATTTCCAAATGCAATTCACCAACGCCTGACAGAATTGTTTGACCAGATTCTTCGTCAACAGATACGCGGAACGAAGGATCTTCTTTTGCCAACGCCTGCAGACCCAAAGACATTTTTTCAATATCAGCCTTGGTTTTTGGTTCAACTGCGATACTCATAACTGGCTCTGGAACATGGATTGATTCCAACAAGATTGGATGCGCTTCATCGCACAATGTATCACCAGTAATTGTTTCTTTCATACCAACCAATGTGATAATGTCACCAGCAGATGCTTCTTTGATTTCTTCACGATTATTAGAATGCATCAACAACATACGACCAACGCGTTCACGCTTATCACGATTAGAGTTATAAACATAAGAGCCCGAAACCAGTTTACCTGAATAAATACGGATAAACATCAAGTTTCCAACGAATGGGTCATTTGCAACTTTAAACGCCAATGCGCTGAATGGTTCTTTGGCATCTGGTTTACGTTCATCAGCTGTTTCGCCGTCCATTTTTGTACCCTGAATTGCAGGAACATCCAATGGGCTTGGCAAATAGTCAACAATCGCATCCAACAATGGCTGAACACCTTTGTTTTTAAACGCAGTACCACATAAAACTGGATTAAAGTTTTGACCAATTGTACCTTTGCGAATCAATTTTTTGATTGTTGCTGTATCTGGAACATTTCCTTCCATATAAGCTTCCATAATTTCATCATCCAAAGTCACAACTTCTTCAATCAAACGTTCATGTAATTCTTGTGCTTTTTCTTTCAGTTCTTCTGGGATTTCGATAACATGTGGTTCTTTACCCATATCATCTTCCCACACAATACCTTTCATTTCGACAACGTCAACAACGCCGCGAAAATCATTTTCAGCACCAATTGGGAAATTCAAAACCAATGGATTTGCACCCAAACGTTCACGAATCATATCAACACAGCGGAAGAAATTACCACCAATACGATCCATTTTATTAATAAAGCAAATACGTGGAACGGCATAACGGTCTGCCTGACGCCATACTGTTTCTGTCTGAGGTTGTACACCAGATACAGATTCAAATACAGCAACTGCACCGTCCAATACACGCAATGAACGTTCTACTTCCATTGTAAAGTCAACGTGCCCTGGGGTATCAATCAAGTTGATACGATGATCACGCCAGAAACATGTTGTTGCAGCGGATGTAATTGTAATACCACGTTCTTGTTCTTGGGCCATCCAGTCCATGGTTGCACCACCATCGTGCACTTCACCAATTTTGTATGTCTTACCTGTATAGAACAAAATACGTTCCGAAGTTGTTGTTTTACCCGCATCAATATGGGCCATAATGCCGATATTGCGGTACATATGTAAAGGTGCGGTTTTTCCAACTGACATAGTGTCTTTCCTTTGCTTTTGTATTTATTACCAGCGGAAGTGAGCAAACGCTTTGTTCGCTTCTGCCATTTTATGAGTGTCAATCTTTTTCTTAAATGCGCCGCCTTGGCCATTTAATGCGTCACGTAATTCGCCGAACATTCTTTCTTCCATGCTGCGTTCACCACGTTTACGTGCAAACATTACCAACCAACGCAAAGCCATTGTCTGCTGACGTGCTGGTCTTACTTCGACTGGAACCTGATATGTTGCACCGCCCACGCGACGACCTTTTACTTCGACAGATGGTTTCAATGCATCAACCGCTTCCAAGAAAGCAGCCAATTCGTCACCGTCTTTTGCGATTTTCTTTAATCTATCCATCGCACCATATACGATATTTTCGGCAACTTCTTTTTTACCATCCCACATAACAACATTTATACATTTTGCAACAACCAGATTGTTATACTTTGAATCTGGCAAGATTTCACGTTTTGTTGCAGCTTTACGTCTTGACATTTTATTTTCCTTTTATCACTTCATCTGCAAAGTGCAGATTACTCACATACATTACATATGTGTGGTTAGTTTAATTATTTCTTTGTTTTAGCACCATACAAAGAACGACCTTGTTTTCTTGCATCTACACCCTTGGTATCCAAGACACCACGAATGATATGATACTTTACACCAGGCAAGTCCTTTACACGACCACCACGAATCATAACAACACTGTGTTCCTGCAGGTTATGACCTTCGCCAGGGATATAAGCTGTTACTTCGCGGCCGTTTGCCAGTTTTACACGGGCAACCTTACGCTGCGCCGAGTTAGGTTTTTTCGGTGTTGTCGTATAAACACGTGTACAAACACCACGTTTCTGTGGGTTTTCCATCATGTCAGGCGCTGTACTTTTTACAGCAACTTTTTTACGAGGTTTCCGAATCAGTTGGTTTACTGTTGGCATTCAAAATCTCTTTCTTTTTTTCTACCTGTTTTTAGTCTGCACAAACCCGCCTATCAGAGTTATTTCAACGACTTATGTCGGATTATAATTCTGTATAATCAAAGCGATTTTATGCGTTTTGCTACTTTCCTTATTTACACAGAAAGCGAACATACTATAACCTTGCCCCCCTACATTGTCAAGAAAAATCTAGGAAAAAAATATGAGTTTTTGCCTTGAAAAGCCCGAAAATATAGGAATTTCCACACAATATATTTATGACAAAAAAGTTATATGTATAAAACCATCTTTTTTCTAAAAACAAGAAACCAAATCCCGACCAAAACGGTCGGGGTTTGGCAGTACTCTTGTACCTATATTAGAAGTTATACAAAAATCCGATTTGGAAGTTTCCAGTATTCGCTACATTATCTGCATCAACTGCAGCACCCAACTCCCATCCATCTTCTATACCTAAATCCGGATTCTTGAAATTATACCCTGCATGTACACCCAAGAAATTCAAATTGGCATACAATGTAAACGCTTCGGAAACGTCATATGTAATCATTGGAATAACATATCCATTAATTGCCGCCACCGTTTCATTTGTATACGCATGTTCTTCTGGATCCAATGTTGTAAAATCTATACCAACAGAACCTTTTAATAACAACTTAAAATTACCAAATTCTGCAACTTTATAACGTGCGAACCCGCCGAAACCATATGTATATGTTCCACCTTCCAGCCCAATCTCTTCTTCTAGGAACGCATGATCATAATCAAAGTGCACAGCCACACCGAAATCCCAATCAGAATTATATTTCCATCCAAATTCTGGCGCAATATTCAAAATTGTTTCATGTTCATTATCCAAAGATATACCTGCACTGCCACCTACAAAATAATTTGTTGCCGCGTGTGCGCTGCCAAATGCCATAACAGTTAACAAAGAAGTCAAAGCTATTTTTTTCATATTCGTTCCTTTCGTTAAAGTTAATCAAACTAGACTATTAATCTAGATACTACAATTTTATCAGGTAAAAAATCCCATAGACAAGCGCAAAGATTTTTGTCGCATACGACTTTTTATGATATAATAATGGGCGTTCACGAATCGAAAACCACAAATTTCAACGACTACACACCCTATGTTTCAGGGCTTTTTATAACTTTGTTATAATTTGTTATATTTTTTAATTATTATTAATTTAAAACCAGTGACGTTTTTTTAATTTTTATTTTTAGATTTTTTTATTTCACGCCACGCATTATGATTTTTTATATGCACATCATACGAATCAGAGAACAGATGACCACCCTGCCCGTCTGCAACAAAAAACAAAAAATTTGTACTGGCCGGACGCAACACCGCACCAATCGCACTTTGTCCCACATTTGCAATTGGCGCAGGCGGCAAGCCCGCATTTCTGTACGTATTATACGGACTTTCTATTTTCAAATGCCCGCGCAGTAACGGTTCGCCTTGCATATCACCCAAGCCGTCTGTCAAAACATAGACAACTGTTGGATCTGCCTGCAGGCGCATTTTTTTATTCAAGCGATTTAAATAAACACTGGCCACGATTGGCATTTCACGTACATTTGGCGTTTCTTTTTGCACAATGGACGCCAACGTCATAACATCATTCCAGTCTTTTAATGGTTTTGGTATTCTAACATTCTTGGACAAAGACTTTGCAACAGCCTGCATTTTTTTTCGCGCCAAATCCAAGACTGCCAAACGCGCAGTACCACGCGCAACACGATATGTATCTGGAAAAATCTGTCCATCTTGTAAATTACACACAGGCGCATTATTCCCAGCCTGACACTCAACATCACCTGTTAAATCTGGTGCATTTTTTAGCAATATTTTTATTTGTTTAACAGTTAAACCTTCGGGGATAACGACAATCGTAGACGCCACATCACCATTTACGAACATATCTGCAATTCGCCAAGTACTGGCCCCCACAGGTATATCATATTGTCCACTTTGAATTTTTCCACCATTTAGTCGGACAGATATTTTAAACACTTCACCCGAATCTATCAGCCTATTTTGCAGCAAACGATTTGCAACACCTGTTACAGAATCCCCACGCGATATATTAAACACCACAGGCCTGCGCACTGTTGAATGCACCCCGAACACAAAAACCAGCGCACACAACAACACTACAAACGGCGCGACCACCATTTGAACAATTACAAATTTTGGGAAAAAATTTCTCTTTCTTGGCATATTTGTATATTATTGCAAATAAAAGCATATTTTCAAATAATAAAAATCCCCGAACGGGGGATTTTTTATTTTCCTTCGTCATCTTTACCCAACCCGATTGTATTTTTAATCGGGTCAACAATAGATTCTTTGGCACTGTCCAAGGTACGTATTAATGCACGTCTGATTTTACCACTGATTGTCATAGGCAAAGTATCTACGAATTCAATAATACGTGGACATTTATAATGTGCAGTATTTGTCTTAACATGATCTTGCAATTGGCGCACCAAGACATCATTTGCCTGAAAATATTTATTCAGCACAATTGTTGCTTTGACTGCCTGACCGCGCGCATTATCTGGCACACCTGTTACTGCGACTTCACGAACAGACGGATGTTCCAACAACACAGATTCAACTTCGAATGGGCTGACACGATAACCACTAGTTTTTATCAAATCATCGTTACGCCCCACAAACCAGAAATATCCATCTACGTCTAAATATGCCATATCGCCAGTATGATAAAAATCATCGCGATATACACTGGCGGTCTGTTTTTCATTATTATGATAGCCTTGGAATAAACCAACTGGTTTAGAATCTTTGACACAGACACATATTTCACCAACAGTGTTTACATCTGTAATCTGACGACCACGTTCGTCCAGCAATTGTATATCCCAACCAGCAGCCGGCTTTCCCATCGAGCCGGGCTTTGGTTCAATCCACTGGTTATTAAACAACAAAACAGAAGTTTCCGTTTGCCCAAAGCCTTCACGCATTTTTATACCTGTTTCTTTTAAAAAGCGTGCATACACCTCTGGATTTAATGCTTCACCAGCAATTGCTGCTTTTTTCAAGCACGACAAATCAAATCGTTTCATATTTGTATGGATCATCATTTTATACGCTGTTGGTGGCGCACAGAAAGACGTCACTTTGTTATCTGCAATCGCACTTAATAAATCATTTGCTGTAAAGACACGTGAAAAATCGAACACAAACACAGTCGCGCCCGCCAACCATTGCCCATACATTTTACCCCAAGAACATTTTGCCCAACCCGATTCGGACAACGTAAAATGAATATCACCATCTTCTAGCCTCTGCCAAAAGACCGCAGTATTTATATGCCCCAATGGATATGCAAAATTATGCGCAACCATTTTTGGCATATCTGTTGTACCACTGGTAAAATACACAACCATAGTATCTGTATTTTCATTTGGCACACGTTCAAATGCACAAGAATATTTTTCACACACATCTGCCAGTTCACAACAATCAATTAATTGAATATCCGCCCTGTCACCAATTGCGTTTTTGATTTCATTAACAATAACACCATCATCAAACGCGATAACAGTATGAACATCCGCAGCCTTTAATCTGAATTTAATATCTTCGGCTTTTAATTGATTTGTAGATGGAATTGGAATCGCCCCCAATTTATGCATTGCCATCATCAAAACCCAGTATTCCCATCTGCGACGCATAAACAGTAATACAGTATCGCCTTTTTTAATACCACGTTGTGCCAAGCAATTTGCCATTCTGCCCGACATTTGCGACAGCATTTTAAAAGTTATCGTTTTTTTCTCGCCACTATCATTTGTCCACAGTACCGCAACTTTATCTGGCGTATCATGTGCAATAACATCGATAACATCATACGCAAAGTTAAAGTTTTCAGGAACAATTGGTGTCGCATTTTGAATATAATCATCATAATTATCAAAAGTATCCTTTTTCAGGAATTTTTTTGCGAACATTTTTCTTCCTTTATTTACCTGATAATAATATGGCGCATATCTGAAAAAACACAAGAAAAAATTTAAAAAAAAATATTGAAATACATCATAAAAGCACGCATAATCACAACCGATATATCGGAGTGTAGCTCAGCCTGGTAGAGCGCTACGTTCGGGACGTAGAGGTCGTGGGTTCGAACCCCGTCACTCCGACCAGTTTTATTTTATCAAAGGATTCTTAATGTTTGAATTGAACGAATCTTTAACTTGTCATGGTTGTAACGCCAGATGTCATATTGAACAAACGTCAAATACCAATCAAGCACATAAAACATTAATAGCACACGAATTGTTTGATAATTCAATCGACGAATACAGAATTGGCAAAACGTTAGTAATAACACATAAACCATTTTATAATTCGGTCCCAGAATACAGAATGCAACAAATACATATACTGGAAGCATGTGAAAATTTATGTTCATATTACGACAAAGAAAACGTACCATCAGATGCAACTTTCAAAGTAAAAAACAACTTAGCCTGCAATCTATGTGACCAACATTGTGAAATATTAAAATTATTTCCTTATGCAAAAGGAAACACGTTTAACAATGAAAATATTAATATAGACACATTGTTATTTGCATTAAAACAGGGCAAATTATGCAAACTCAGAACCAGATAAATTTTTTTCACACCACAGGAGTATAATATGTTTGAATACGGTCCACATTGCAATGGTTGTAACGCACATTGTAAAATTGAAAGAAAATGTTTTACCCGCACACTTATAAACGACATAGAAATTAACCACAAAGAAATTCGTGACACCACAGACAAACAGATTATGTACGTACAACAAATATGTGAAAATCTGTGTGGTAATTATGGACTACCAAATGTGCCAGAAAACGCCTCATTTCACATCAAAGAAAACTTGGTATGCAATGGTTGCGGTCAACAATGCAAAATTACATGCGACCCAGAAAAATCTAATTGGGTAAAAATTGGCGATATGCACACCCCCGGGGCACACGCATCCGTACACGACGCATTGTTATACGGCATACAATATGCCCAGTTATGCAAAAAACGTAATAATACAAACCTTAAAGTCGGCGCCGTTCAACAAGACGATTATTTTCTGCCACAAATTGGTTCAGAAATAATTACCGAACACAAATTTGCAAACAAGTTTGATGCAATTATCAGGGCACTGATATTATTTAAAAAACGCATATATTACAAAACAAAATAAAAATCGCCCGATTGGGCGTTTTTTATTTTCACCACAGGGTAAATTATTTAATTTTCTTTAATACCAAAGATGCATTTGTTCCACCAAAGCCAAATGAATTGCTAAGCGCAACATCAACATTCTTTTCGCGGGCTGTATGTGGTACTAAATCGAAATCACCAACTGCATCTTCTGGGTCATCCAGATTAATTGTTGGTGGCAATACACCATCACGAATCGCCAGCGCACAGAATATTGCTTCGACTGCGCCGGCCGCGCCCAACAAATGCCCTGTTACAGACTTTGTTGATGACATTGCGACATCTTGACCTGCGAACAAAGTTTTCACCGCCGCCAATTCACCCATATCACCCAAACCTGTGGATGTACCATGCGCGTTAATATAGTCAACATCTGCGACCGACAAACCTGCATCTTTGATTGCAGCCTGCATTGCACGCATACCACCTTCGCCGTCTGGTGATGGCGCTGTTATATGATGTGCATCTGCAGACATACCATAGCCTGCAACTTCGGCATAGATTTTTGCGCCACGTTTAACAGCATGTTCATATTCTTCCAGAACCAAAACACCTGCACCTTCGGCCATAATAAAACCATCACGATTTTTATCCCATGGGCGTGACGCTTTTTCTGGTTCGTCATTGCGTGTACTTAACGCACGCATTGCTGAAAACCCAGCCATAGCGATACGACCGACAGCCGCCTCTGCCCCACCGCAAATCATAATATCTGCGTCACCATGTTGAATAATACGCGCACCTTCGCCAATTGAATGCGCACCTGTGGCACATGCAGTAACTGCAGAAATATTTGGCCCCTGGAAACCATATTTAATAGACACATTACCCGCAGTCATATTAATAATACCTTTTGGGATAAAGAAAGGACTAACACGACGTGGGCCACCGGTATATAATTCAACACAATTATCATAAATAGTATTCAATCCACCAATACCACTGCCGATTGAAACACCGATACGTGTTTTATCACCATCATAAGAATCCAAACCTGCATCTTTGATTGCTTCATCTGCTGCAACAATTCCATATATAATCGACTTATCCAACTTACGCTGTTCACGTGGTTCGATTACACTATCTGGATTTAATTGTCCCGCATCTGTACCGACCTGTGGCACACCTGCGATTTGTGATGCCAAATCAGAAACATCAAAAGAATCAATTTTGCGTACACCTGATTTCCCGGCGATAACATTTTTCCATGCGTATTCGATACCTGTACCCACTGGCGACACAATACCCATACCTGTAATAACAACTTTTCTCATAATAACATTTCCTTTACTGTGTTAAATATGGTCATATCATAGCGGTTTTATTATTTAAAATACAGAAAAAAAATCCGCTGCACACAACAGCGGAAAAATCACAAATTCAACACAAAATTAGTTTTTCTTGTGTTCGTCGATATATTTAACAGCGTCACCGACTTTTTCCATTTTACCAGCTGCTTCATCTGGGATTGTGATATCGAATTCTTTTTCAACTTCCATAACGAATTCAACAACGTCCAAAGAGTCTGCGCCCAAGTCATTTACAAATGCGGCAGATTCTGTAACCTTTTCTTCTGGCACGCCCAGTTTTTCAGCTACGATTTTTTTTACTTTTTCAAAAGTTGTCATTTTTTTTCCTTTATTTTAGTTAAACTTTTTGGTCGTTACCATGACCGTCATTACTTAATAACCTATCATTTTATGACCATAGTGTCAAGCGATTATAACAAACGATAACAAAACATACATAAAATTAAAATTCATCATCGCTTAATAAATCGTCTAATAATTCGTTAAAATTAGTCCTTAAATCTTCTTTATCTGACGCCCAAACAACCTGACGCATCAAGAACTTATAAACGTCATCCATTGTCAGATTCGGCATACCCGCATTTTGTGCGACACGACGCCATGCCAAACGCGGATCAATAATATGCGTTCCGCCATAGCTGGGGAACACCCACTGACCATCTTGCGACAATTCTTGCAGCAAAACACTGGCCCTGTCTGACAAAGGTCTGTTATTCCACATATAATGGTTAAAGTCTAAATCTTCCCACGACATTGCGAACACTTTTGAGCGTGGTGCGAACGCATATATCAACATATAAAAAGCAGACCGATACACAATATTTTCTTCCATACCAATCGCCTGCATTAATCGTTTCAACCCCGCTTTGTTTAACGGTCTGACACGTCTATTTTGTTTAATTTTTTCCAGCACCCCCGCAGGATTTTTTTTAACATAACCCGTATCTATGGCGTAATTAAAAATACTGTTTAACAATTCTTGCATACGTCCCGCGATTGCATTTCCAGATATTTTTGCGATTACATCGCGCACATCATCAGTTGATATTTCATTTATATTTTTTTCAAACAAATCTGTTAAGTGCTTGTTTATCGCACGCACTAATTTGACATAAGAATCTTCATTTCTGCGCACTTTTTTTTCCAGATACAAATCAACAAATTGTTTGAATGTAATTTTACGTCTTCTGACGGGCGGCACTTTTACAGCCTCTGCCAACAACAAAGGCACCCTATCACGCGCTGTATCAATATCAACATCTGGATAATTTCCGATTAAGATACGTTTATCTTTGCCATGCACACGTTTTCGCACAAAGAAGGTTTTTACACCACGACTGGTTACATACATACGCAGTCTTGGTTCTGTGATATCCTGTACAACATCAAAGCCCTTGTTTGGTGGTGGCAAATTATCCAATATATAAGGGCTAAAATAAAATTGATGTGCCATATCATAGTTCCTTTGATTTATTTTGTTGCCTGCTGAAATTTCCGCGTCCAAAATCCGTTATATTTTGCTTCTAATTTTTTCAATCGCTGCAAAGCGTAGTAATATTTTTTATTCTTTGCGAAACATTCACAGTCAATACAAGGACACAAGACTTCATCTTTTTCTGGCGCAAAATGTATGCACCTAGATTTTATAACAGCAGACACAACTTGTTTATTTTCTATTTCAGGACTTCTTTGTCTAAAATCAGACTTTATAATTAAATTTTTCACGCAAGCGTTCTTAGAATTATAAACATCTTCTTCCACGTGATAGACCAAATTGTTATACATAATATTTAAATTATGGCGCGCGACATCTATATCCATCTTCAGCATTTCATATTCATACCAATCGTATTTTTTTTGTTTCCAAGATGTATTTACAAAATACTTACCAAAAGTCATAATTTATATCCTTTTACCTATGACACTTTCAAAGCGTTAATAAATGCAGATTGTGGAATTTCCACATTACCAAAAGACCGCATACGTTTTTTACCTTCTTTTTGTTTTTCCAGCAATTTACGTTTACGTGTAATATCCCCACCATAACACTTTGCGGTAACATCTTTACGATATGCTGCGATAGTCTCACGTGCGATAATTTTTCCACCGATTGCGGCCTGCAGCGGGATTTTAAATTGATGACGTGGGATTAAATCTTTTAATTTTTCAACAATCTGGCGACCTCGTTTTTCTGCAAAAGACCGATGACACATAAAAGACAAAGGTTCTACATTTTCTTCATTTACCAAGATATTAACCTTGACCAAATCAGACGCTTGATAACCATAGACGACATAATCAAAAGACGCATAACCCGAAGATATAGATTTTACTCTATCATAAAAATCGAACACAATTTCCGCCAATGGCAATTGATAAACCAAGACAGCTCTGTTACCGACATAAGAAATATTTTCTTGGACACCACGTCTTTCTGCGCACAGCGACATAATTCCGCCCATATATTTATCAGGCATCATAATTGTTGCGCGCACCCAAGGTTCTTCGATAGATGCGATTTTAGTAACATCTGGCATATCCGCTGGATTTTCCAGATCAATGACTTCCCCGCTGCGCATATTCAGTTTATACAGCACGCTCGGGACAGTATTAATCAAATTCAGATTAAATTCGCGCGACAGTCTTTCGCTGATAATTTCCATATGCAGCAATCCCAAAAATCCGCATCGCAATCCAAAACCCAACGCCGAAGATTTTTCTGTTGTAAACATAAACGACGCATCATTTAATGCCAACTTTTCTGCACTTTCGCGAAACGCAGGATAATCGTCTGCCTCTACTGGAAAGAACGAAGAAAACACCACAGGCACAGACGGCTTAAACCCAGCCAGCATTTTTGCATCATCTGCGCGCGCATCAATAATTGTATCACCAACTTTACAATCATGAATTGTTTTCATCCCAGTTATAATAAATCCGATTTCCCCAGTTTCCAACGCATCGACATTTATCATCTTTGGTGTAAAGTACCCGATTTTATCGACAACATATTCTGCCCCAGTTGCCATAAATTTAATTTTCTGACCGCGCTTTAAGACACCATCTACGACACGCACCAGAATAACAACCCCCAGATAAGAATCATACCAAGAATCAACCAACAGCGCGCGCGTTGCGGCATTTTCATCACCATGTGGTGGCGGCAGTTTATTTACAATTTCTTCTAACAGTTCTGGCACACCATCACCTGTTTTTCCGGATACAGCCAACGCATCTTTGGCATCCAGTCCGATAACATCTGCGATTTGTTCACGTGTTCCTGTGACATCACTGGACGGCAAATCAATTTTATTTAACACCGGCAGCATTTCCAAATCATTATCCAACGCCAAGTACGCATTTGCCAACGTTTGTGCTTGCACACCTTGGGTTGCGTCGACCAAGACCAACGCGCCTTCGCATGCCGCCAACGAACGGGACACTTCATAAGAAAAGTCAACATGTCCTGGGGTATCCATCAAGTTCAGTTGATAAACTTCGCCATTTTTTGCCTTGTAATTTAATCTGACGGTTTGGGCTTTGATAGTAATCCCGCGTTCACGTTCGATATCCATAGAATCCAGCACTTGCGATTTCATTTCGCGAGATTGCAAACCACCTGTAAATTCGATTAATCTGTCTGACAGTGTCGATTTACCATGATCGATATGCGCAACAATTGAAAAATTTCTGATATTACTTTGTTTCATTCTGCCACCACTAACCACTTACACTATATACTAGTACACCATTGCCGCATTCGCAAGGCATTTTATTAGATTTATTTTAAATTATTCAGCAATTCATCGATACGTTGTGCGCGTTCCAAAGTATCATCATATTGGAATCTGATATCAGGCACATATTTTTGATCCATACGCGCTGCCAATTCAAATCGGACTGTCTTAGAAATTGCGTCTAACTTTTTCTGCACAGCATCGACATCAGGGTTACGGGTATAGTAAAACAAGCGCACGAATTGCAGTCCACCATGTGCGACCGCCCCGACCAGCGACACCCCGCCCAGCAAAGTATCATCGCCCCACATATCGCGCAAGATTTCTGCGACGATTGTTTGCACTTTACTGGCGATACGTTCGCCCCGATTTGAAACAAAGTTTTTTTTCTTCATACGAGAATCTTTTTTTTATTTTTAATTTATTGTGATTGTAAAATATCAAATATTAATTTACAATCAATTAAATTTTTTTATTTATGGGGGCTCAGATGAAATTTTCCGAATACATTTTAAAGAAATCAGAATCACCGTTTTATTCATGGCTGGTATTTTTTCTGACAGTGTGTGAGTCTATATTTTTATTTATTCCACCCGAAGTCTTTATGACTCCCCCTATTATCGCGAACAAGCGTCGTGCCATTCCGATAACAGTTGCGGCATCACTGGGGTCAATTGTTGGTGGTGCGATTGCGTATATGATTGGAATGTGGCTGTATGATTCTGTTGGGATTTGGTTAATTGAAACATTTTCCAACCCTGAATTGATTGAAACTGCGATAAAGCCAATGTTTTCAAAATACGGCATATTGATTATTGTATTAACTGCGGTAACCCCGATACCGTACAAGTTATTGGCGATATGGCTTGGCTTTATTGGTTATCCAATATTATTATTTTTAGGTGTATCTGCGATATTCCGCACAGGCCGTTTTGCGATAATTGCGACATTACTGTATTTTTTCCAAGAACGTGCGAACGCGATAGTAAACAAATACTTTTGGCCATTAACGATTGGCGCGATTGTTGCAGCAATCTTGGGCATATCATTAATCAGCCTGTTATAAAAGCGCCACCCCTTCCTTTGTCATTACAAGAGAGTGTAACGACTATGGCTGTGTCATACGAAGCACTCTTGTGCGAAGTATGGCAATCCAGTAATCCTGCTTTTTTTACAAAAATTTATAAAATTTTTGTCACGCTAACGCTTGAGTCCAGAACCCAGGTGAATATGTCGCGCGCAGCGCACTTTGTTATTACACCTGCCCCCCAGAGGGGCGGGACAGCGGTACTTATGGTGCGATAGCGCCATTAGTATAGCTTGGGTGGGGGGGGGATTTAATCCCGCAACACTCCCCCCACCCCCGTCATTCCAACGACAATAAATTGTCGGGAATTCCGTCCCGCCCCTCAGGGGGGGCAGGTAAAATTTGCATAAATTACTGGATTACCATACTTCGCACAGCTGCGCTGCCGCTCGCAATGACAACAGGTTTTTAAGTTCATCTGCAACGAACAATTTCCACACCAATAAAAGAACAAAAAAACATGGGGCGTTTGCCCCATGCTTTGAACATTCATACACTGATGAATTAGTTGCCAAATGTACGGTCGATATCTTCCCATACGTATTCACAAACACCGCTTACACAGTTCTTACGTGTCAGAACTTGCAAACCATCGCTGCCTGAATCAGTTACACCATCCAACTGATTATCAGCACTGATCTTACCAGTCGCATCATCAATTGTGATACCTGTACCAGCATTTGCTGCATCTGTCAACTTAGCTTGTTTTGTTCCCAATTCATCTGTGATAGCTTTTTGTGTCATAGTACCATCTGTTTTATCACCTGTTGTTGTATACAATTTGGTCAAACCTTCTGCAGCTTCTGTACCTGTTGAATATGTTGTATCTGTTGCAGAAACTGTATTTGTTGTAGCATCATAAGTCAGGTTTGTGCCCCAGATAAACGTATTTTGTTTCTTTGCCAATTCATCACTCAAAACAGCTGTTGTAACATCTGCAGCGATTTTACCATCTTCAGAAATTTTGATACCTTCACCAGCGTTCGCAGCATTTGTCAAAGTAGCTTGTTTTCCTGCCAATGTTGTACCTAAATCTGTAACTTGATCCATAGTTACGCTTACGATTTTTGCAGATGTAACAGCATTATCTGCGATTTTGTCAGATGTAACAGCAGAGTTTGCAATATCATCTGTTGCGATTGTACCATTTTTGATGTTTGCGCTTTCGATTGTTTCAGCTGCGATATCTGCACCTGTTACCTGACCGTATACAGGTGTGATTTTACCTTGTTCCTGAGTAACAGATTTAACAACCTTGTTTGCTTCTGTTGTATTTGATGCCATTGCTGCAATTTTATCTGCGATTACTTTCGCCTGAACAGCATTTGTACTTTCTGGATTCCAAGTTGAATCATATACTGCTTCTGCTTGATCTGCGGACGTAAATGTAATATCACCATTTTGATCAAATGTAACACCTGTAACGAATTTACCTTGACCATCTTTTTTAAAGTTTAGTTCTGTCAACTTTTGTTGCTTTGTTGCCAAACCTTCGTCAACGTACTTTGTTGATGCAACTGCGGCTTCGGCAGAGTTTGCGGATACCAATCCAATCAAAGACGCCAAAATACCTGCTGTTAATTTTTTCATTTGTTTTCTCCCTTCTTTCGTTTTTTTGTTTTTTGTTTTTTTGTTTTTTCTTCTTAGTTTTTTTGTTGTTTAAAAAATCCCTACTCTACTTTTTTATGCTATATCAATTCACAAGTATAATATCATATTTTGCGAATCGGGGTCAATAGCATTTTTAAAAAATTTTTCAACATTTTTTATTTGCTTTTTTAAAAAGGGCTAAATTCTGCCCTTTTCAGAACGTTATGCCGTCGTGGTTTCATCACCCGATTCGGTATCTGGTAAACTATCTTCCAAAGACAATTCCAATTTCATCCAATATGGTGCACCTGTTCCATCTACACCCAAGACGCATGCACTCTCGCTACAATCAAGTGGTGGATTTGGCAACGCATAATTATACACTTGCGCCGCAGTTGCAACACCAGTGGATTCAGCAGTAATCTGATCCGGAGTCACAACATTAATCGCCATTTCCCCGTCTGCATTTTCTGCGATTGTTATATATTCGCCGGCCGCATATGTAATAGATTCACCTGTTGATGTTGATGAAATCTTTATCAAACCAGTTTCTTCGTCCACTGTGATATTAATACCTTCACCTGCATTATTTGCGGTTAACAAATCTTGTTTTGCATCCAACGCAGGCTGCAACTGACTAACTTGATTTATTTCCAGTGCTTCCTTAGTTTGTAACGCACCGTTTTCATCTGTAACAACAATTGCATTTCCAGCACGATCAAAAGTATTTAATTTTCCAGCAACCAATTCATTAATCGCACCAGTAACTTGTTGCGCAGTTGTTTGCAACGTATCGCGACCCAACAATTGTTCATTGGCCTGACTACGTTCATCCACAGGTTTTATCTTTGCGTCAACATAGCCCTGGGTTGGCAATCTCATCGGATCTGCCGCGAACGCCGACCCAACACATGTGGCAATCACAGCAGCGGTCGTACCTGTAAACAAAATATTTTTAAATTTCATTTTCATTCCCTCTCTCGATTACCATATATTTTAATTTGTTGCCTCTGACGAAGTATTAACATCAGTCTCATCAACAATCTCTACCTGTTGCCACGATCCTTGTTTAGTATCCGCATTATAGGTATACAAAAACATACCACTTTCCGTCGCAGACAGTCTGAATTCGTTACCGTCCAGATTCAACCCTGCCCCAGCAGTATACTGTGTATTACCATCCAATCCCGGAACATTCAGCGTAAAGACTGCATTACCAGATTCATCATAATTAATATTCAATTGCTCTGAATTCGACGACAGCAGTTTCGTTGTAATCGTACCATCTGCCGCAACATCAATACCATTACCACCAGTATATTCTTTTAATGGAACCGACGCTGTAATTGTACCATCTTCGCTAATCTTAATACTGTCACTTTCCTTTAATGTAGTTGTAATTACATTATTCTCATCGATATTAATATACTTACCCGCAGTCAGTTTCGCCTGAACTTCACCGCTTTCTGGCAAAGTTGCAATTGTTTCAATCGCACCAGTCGATTCATTAAATTTCAAACCAGACCCCAGACTGACCGCAACTTGATTGTTTTCATTAATCCTCAAACCGGACTTTCCGTCATACATAAATGAAATCTGACCATCTGCCAAAGCATCTGCACTAACTGCAACACCCGCAGTCAAAGCCTTTTGAACCTCAGGCGGCATATTTTCTGGTATATTTGCCTTAATCAACACAGTCCCATCATCTTGATCCTCTAAAATAATAGTCCCATTAGCTGCCCGCAAATTCAAATTCAATGCATTTTCCGCACCAACACTAACACCTTGACCACTTTTGTATATAAAATTACCATCCGGATCAGGCAAATGACTCAAAATAAATATCTGTTTTCCATTTTCTTCTTTAATATCCAAATATGTTTTACTATTCTGTTCAACCTCAAAATTCGTGGAGATTGTATTTCCATCAATTTTGATACCAGTACCCGCATTCAGTTTTTCTTGAACAGGGACATTTGGCAAATCTATTGCCGTTCTCAACGAACCATCAGAATCAAACTTCAAGCCACCATCTGCAGCCAATTTAACTTTAACAGTCGCTTTGTCTTCACCCGCAATATCTTCAACTGTGATACCATCGCCCTCAACATATTCTTTCAATTCAACTTCTGGAATCTTAATCGACGTTCTCAATGAACCATCAGGATCAGTCGTCAAACCACCATCTGCGGCCAATTTAACTTTAACAGTCGCTTTGTCTTTACCCACAATATCTTCAACTATGATACCAGCGCCCTCAACATATTCTTTCAATTTAACTTCTGGAATCTCAATCGACGTTCTCAATGAACCATCGGCAGCAAACTCCAAACCACCACCTGCGGCCAATTTAACTTTAACAATATCTGAATCTGTGCCACGCGCAACATCAATACCATTACCTGCCTTGATTTCTTTCTGGATTGGTGCATCCGGGAATTCGATATCCGTAACAATTTTTCCATTCTCAAACTTTAACCCATCACCAATGTTTGCAGTAATCATATCACCATCAATCGCAATACCATCGCCTGCGGTTAATTTATCTTGCTTGCCGGCAACTAATTCATTTATCGCAGCGATAATTGTGACAGCTTCTGTATCCAACTCACCACTGCCGACCAATCCCTCTAATTCCGTCAAATCTTCACGTAAATTCTCTAACGCTTTATGACTTGCAACATCACGCGACATAACCTCTTCTCTATTAGTCTTATCATAAATCGTCAAACGATATGTATCTTCATCGTACGAAATCTGATATTCAATAAAATCCTCTGAAGGTGTTGGGGTATCACACCCCGGTTCACCAGGTATACACTGCTTTGGTGGCGTGCTTACCGATGCACCGCCCAGATATTTACCAATAGACAAACGTGCAGATGATGGAACACGAACAGACGCAGAACGCGCAGACGAACCACGAATTCCCGTCGCAGTACCAGACACTTTATTAGTTACTGTTTTTGCGCCCGCAGACGAAGTACCAGAATCAACAGATAAAGACCCACCACGAACTGTTTCTGCCTTTTGCGCAGTCGATGCCGTACCAGTTTTTGCCTGTGTCGCACTGGACGCACTGGAATAAGTTCCCGCCCCACCCAATGCACGAACGGATGGTGCCGCAAACGTTGGCATTGCCACACCCGCGCACAATGCATAAACAACAGCTAATGTAGATATTTTTGTATGTGTTTTCATGTCTCTCTCTGTTTATTTCTAAGTTCGTGTTTATTATACCACTTTTTTAACCCGCGTTCAACGTTATGTTTCCATTTAGAATCTGTAACGCAATCCCACAGATACAGAATTGTCTAAAATCAAACCGATTTTATTTCTGAATTCATATGTGTCAGTACCATCGTCCAAAACTGTTTCGTGCTTTGTTCCGTTAAAGGCCGCCAAACGATAACGAACATCCAGTGTTAAATGCTGATCAAAATCATATGCATAACCAATCATCGCCGCACCCATTAATGAACCCTGACGCTTTGTACGATGACCACCTTCGAATACCAACCCGTTATGTTCGCCGTCTAATTCTGTCTTTGGCACAGCCAACCCCAGACCAACACCAACGTACATACCATTTTCAAAGTCGTTATATGCATTCGCCAGCGCATATGGCACAGTCAATGTAAAGTTTACACCTTCGTCATTATCTTCGAAACGTCCCAACAAGCCTGCTTCGACTTCCAGACGCCATGATGTATCAAACGCATAACCAAACGCGAATGACCCACCAAAGATTGGTTCAAAAGAATACTTGTCATGATTATATTCTTCGGTCGTCGGAGAAAATGTTGTTGTATATTCATTTTCCCATGACAGCATACTCAGGTTAGCACGCCCACCAACATACCACGCACCGCATGTCTGGCATGTATAACGCGGTCTGGCAACCGACTGTTGCATTCTGGAATAATCAGGCACCGCCATTTGTGGCTGAGCATACATAGGCGCACGACCAGACGACATTCTGAAATTATTTACAACTTTGATATTATCGGATGTATTCTTGTACACCGTATTCCCACGCATTCCATTCCCAGTTTGCGCACCCGCCACAGATGTTACCAAAGCCAATACAGCCGCCAATGATACTACTTTTTTCATACTTTTTCTCCATTAATTATTGCTATTACTATATCATATTTTTGATTCTTTTCCAAACGCAAAAAAAAGACTTTTGGGATTTTTATTTGACCGAATATAAAAATTTTACTATATTGCCGATATGGAAGAAAAGACAACAATATCTTTTGCAAATGTCGCCGCACAGTACGATGGCACACCGGAAATATTAACAGATGTTTCTTTTAATATTGGAAATGGTGCATTTTATTTCTTGTCTGGGGCGTCTGGCGCGGGCAAAACGACTTTGTTACGTCTGATATACCAGCTGCACAAACCATCGCGCGGACAAATAAAGCTGTTCGGTCGTGTCACAAATGATATGTCACGCGATGAAATCACAGATATCAGACAAAAAATGGCTATTGTTTTCCAAGAATATTCGTTGCTATCGCACCTTAGTGTGTTTGACAATGTCGCATTACCGTTGCGCGTTCGCGGCGTGGCAGAAGGAAAAATTAAAAAGCTTGTTACCAAAGTATTAGATTGGGTTGGTCTGGGCAAATACGCAGATTCTAATCCACGCGCATTGTCTGGCGGCCAACAACAACGTGTTTCTGTTGCGCGCGCCATTATTGTTCAGCCATCTATATTACTGGCAGACGAACCCACAGGAAATCTTGACGACGAAAACGCGTCCAGATTAATGGAACTGTTTATTCAAATGAACAAGATGTTTGGCACAACAATTATTCTGGCAACTCATAACAAAAAGTTAATGGAAACATATAAATTTCCTGTGATTCACGTCGAAAATCATCGCGTCAGTTTTTCTGGGAAAAAGGCAACCAATAATACAAAATCCGAATCGGAAACGAAAAAGACTTGGCGTGGACCAAAACCACAAAACTATTTCACAGAACTATCTAAACAATTTGACGATATTGGAAACAAATGAAAAAGAAAACCACTGTATTTTCACTGATTCATGAACAGTCTGTATTTATGACAGCGATATTGTCTTTGTTGTCTTTTCTGGCAATTTTAGCGCTGGGAATCGCGCTGTCTATTGGCACAGGCGTAATACGTTGGAATAATCAATGGGAATCTTTTGCAACTGTCCAAGTCACAGACGCAAAAAAATACGATTCGGTAAAAAAGATACTGGATACAAATTCTGACAAAATAACTGCTGCCACAGAAATCACAACTGAACAAATGCAAGATTTAATGGCGCCTTGGATTTCGTCTGGTGGCGACATATTAAAGAACTATCTGCCAAAAATGTGGGAAGTCCAATTTAAAACTCCATCGGACATGTATGCAGTTGGCGAACAAATATCACCAATGGCGCGGTTCTTGACACATTCAGACGCGCTTAACCCGTCTACATCCGCCGGCTGGCAAATGATAACCATTTCATCATTCGTATTACTGTTAATACTGGGGACGATTGGGATATGCATTTCTTATATTGCACGTAATACTGCACTGTTACATCGACGCGAATTGGAAATACTAAATCAAGTTGGCGCATCTGATAAATTCGTTGCGCACCAAATGCAACTTATCGTCGGAAAAATCAGTTTAATTGCATCTGCGATTGGCTTTTGCGTGGCCACACCAATACTGTTACTGATAATATCTGCTGCACATAACGCACGCGTTGGATTAATGGCGACACTGGGGATATCTGCATTGGGTTGGATTACACTGATATTGTTACCGATTATAATTATAGTATTTGCGATTTATATAACTCGCCGAACAACATTAAACATATTAAAAGTCAGCTGATATGAAAAGACGTTTATTGTTAACACCATCTTTTGTTGTATTCAGTTGCTTTATAATCGGCGGCATTATATTCAAGGCAACATCCCCTAAACAATGCACATCAATTCGTTCTAATGACAGTATATTTGTACTAACTGGCGACCAACGCCGCATACCTTTTGCGATTCGGAAAATGCGTGAATTTCCTGATGCAGATTTATACATCATTGGCGCTGGCGCCCGACAAAATGAAATTGAATTGGCCCAGCACGCAATCATAGAATCCAAGTCTAAATCCACATATCAAAATGCACTGGCGATAAAAAATATTGCACATCAACGTGACCTTAGGCGCGTGGTTTTAATCACAACCGAAGACCATATGCAACGTGCCAAATATCTGGTACATAGCGAATTACCAAACACAGAAATTATATCATGCCCTGCGGTCTTGATTGGTATGTCCCCAGGGAAAAGACTTGAAAGATGGGCCACAGAATATATAAAATATCTGGTAACAATGATTGGAATCAAAGAAAGTTAAACAACCAAAACAAAGGAAAGGAACTAATGATAAGAACATTTTTATTTAAATTTTTATTAGGCGTGTATTTTACACTTTGGACACCGTTATTATTAATTGGTCTGGTATCTAAAAATATGTCACGCAAATTTGTTTTTGCGGATGCGGCTGGTGTTTTATTATTGGCTCGCTTTATTACCGGCATTAAATACACAGTACATTATCCTGTGACCGAAGAAAACGGTATCCCTGCAATGCCAGACAGCAACAAACGCTTTGACGGCAAGGCAATTATTGCTGCAAAACATATGTCTATATTGGAAATCGCGGTTATATCAAAAGTCATTCCAAAAGCATTCTTTATAATGAAGCGCGAATTATTATGGATACCGATTTACGGATGGGCGTTTGCGCGCGCAGGTATGGTTGGCGTCAATCGTGGTCGCGGCAAGACCAATATGAAAAAGCTATCTGAAACCGTTGAACAACGTGTCTTGGACGGTTATACATTGGTAATCTTTCCCGAAGGCACACGTGCCAAACCTGGGCAAAAGATTCCATTAAAACGTGGCCTGTTATTATTGGCTCACACATTAAAACTGCCTATATTGCCTGTTGGCACAGATGCGGGTCTGTACTGGCCAAAGAAAGGCCGTATGCACTCTGGCATGGCGAACGTCTGGTTTGAACCGTTATTACCATGCAACGCGTCACTGGACGAAATCAGCGAAGCAATCAATCGTCACAGTGCATAAAAAAGTCCCCATTTGGGGATTATTTTTTTATATTAAACCCAGTGCTTATTTACACCACCCTGCCCGTCGGCCACCATCATATGGACGTGCCAGCGCAGAACGCACCATAACATTTCCCACACTTTTACCATCTGGCAAAAATACATCTGCATCGATACGTCCCAGATATTTATCGTCTTTGATATTTTTCAGTTCTACGGTTGTACCTTTTGGCATCAAGGCCGCCAATTTTTCTTTTGCACGTTTTGCTTGTTTGATTTCAGATGCACACTGGCCATGAATTTCTGGGGTATCAATATCCATAATACGAACACGCGTAGTAATTGCGACATCTTTATCAATATTAACGCGCGCCGCAAAAGTATCACCATCGACAACATAATCAACCACTGCCGGTACAGCATTTGCGGCACACGATATAAACAATCCAAATATGATACAAATCCTTTTCTTCACATCCCCAGCATAACACAAACGGCACAAACAAATATATAAAAAAATCGCCCAACGGGCGATTTTTTTACGGTAATCTGGGCGACCAAGTTGGCTCAACACCATTAATATTATCAGGCAGTTCGATATCATAAACATTCTGACCTGTGATATCAATACTGCGAATATGACTGATACGTTCCAGCCCATCTATATCAGGTTCTGTTTCATAATAAACCAGTCTGCGTGAACCTGGGGCCCAAGATGGTGCCTCCATAAACCAACCACCTGCCAGTATTTTTTCATTTTTTCCACGCGGATCCATAATTCCGATATAGAAAGTATCATCTGCCATCTTTGTAAAGGCAATAAATTGTCCATCTGGCGACCAGGCAGGCGTTGCATACTTACCACTGCCATATGTTATGCGCTGTTCTTTACCTGTTTCTAAATCCAGCACGTGGATTTGTTGACGTCCTGTTCTGTCTGAATTAAATGCAATCTTTTTACCATCTGGGGAATAAGACGGACTGGTATTAATTGAATTACCAAAGGTCAATTGGTGCAATCTTTTGGTTTCAATATCGTATTCATACAAGTGTGTTATACCATTTTTCACCAAAGAGAATGCGACACGTGACCCATCTGGGGAAAAACGCGGAGAAAAACTCATTCCACCGAACTGTCCCAACCTGCGTTGTTCGCCTGTATTTAAATCCAGTGTCCAGACCATCGGGTCATTATTATAATAAGACAAGAACACCACCGTCTGCATATTAGGCGAAAAATGTGGCGACATTACGAAAGTATCTTCGTCTGACAAAAATCGCAATCCATGTCCATCTTGATCCATAATCGCCATACGTTTAATACGCTGTTTAACAGGGCCTGTTTCTGCGATAAAGACAATCTGAGTATCAAAATATCCCATTTCACCGGTCAATCTTTCATATATTGCATCGGCCATAATATGTCCCAGTCTGCGTACAGACTTATGCGATGCGACCAACGCTTGAGCTTCGATTTGTTCTTTGGCATTAATATCCCAAACAAAGAATTCCAAGCGATAATCTTTGGCATTTGGATTTGTTAACTTGGCCTGAACCAGTATTTGCGTTTTTATTGCCTGCCAAGATGCAAAGTTCGGCATTTCAAACATCTTTACCTGTTCTGGGAAAGCGTCATGATTTACGATTCGGAACAGCCCAGAACTTTTCAAATCGTTTTCAACGACCTTGCGAATTAATTCCGCATCTACAGAATCTGCGCCATCAGGTGTTTCAAATTTCAGCACTGCAATCGATATCGGATCAGCAGCCCCTGCAACAATATCAACTTTTAATTCTGCGCGCGCAGGCAACACAACCAAGGCGCATGCCAAAACCAATGCGAATATCTTTTTCATCATAATATAAATCCTTTCCGTTACTTGGCTAATTCTATATTCAATAAAACCAAAAAGCAAGCCACACAAACATCCATACACCCGACCTCACAAACCACAATACAGACGTAAATATATTTGTATTGACAATTGTAAATACAATGGTATAGTTCATTGTAAAGACTGTGGTATTGCATAAAGTATAGGAGTTTGCATATGCCGAACGTAATGCAGCAATTGTTTGTAATGAATATAGAGTCTTTGTTGCGCGAATATGCCGCATACAAGGCTTTTAACAAATCGGACTGCGTAATCAATATGCGCATTCCACGCCCTGTTCTGGACAAAATAAAAGAACTGGCGGATTCCCAGCACGTACCATACCAATCATTAATATCATCGGTACTATTTTCACTGGCAAATGTCGAAGAAGGAAAATAAAGATATAAAAAAAGGGGCGACAATGAACATCAATGAAAAACACGAAATATTTCATAAACTAAATAGCACCCGCCAAACAGCCGCCCTGCCCGATACACAATTGGAATTATTCCAAATGGCACCAACAACAAACAAACACGAACAATCTGACTATTGGTTTTATTCCGACCTTCACAATTTATTTAGCGAAGTAATTTTTCCAACACAACCCAGTATGCAAGTACACGCATATGACAGATTAGTTATGCCGTATGAAATCTTTCCAAAACAAAATCCAGAATTTACATACGCACAGAAAGCACAATTTTACGATATGCATATCGGCAAAATTAATCGCGCATATAAACTGGGGTACCAAATATTTTATAACGCACGCGACATACAACTATCACGTTACGCATGCTGGTGCTTTGCCAGACAAACACCAAATATGGCATTCGCCCACACATATTTTTTAGCACCACTTATAAAAGAATATATGACATTCAAAGAAGTCGTACAAACATCAAACGAATTCCAAAGAATTTATTGGCGCAAAAACCTATCTGAACAAGAAACAAGACTATCTGGCGTCATCAAAAGCCTTAACGGCAACTTTCGTGATTTTTATAACCAAACATCACCATATTTATACGGCGGCCTGTCCAGTTCTGACATCAAAAACAAACTGGGGATTTATGTATCAGAAAAAGAAACACTGTTGGATTATATGGGATTACACACATTAATCGCCCGCAATAACGCCATATATCGTGCAATCGACACATATAAACACCAACCGAACCAAACATTACAAACATTACAACTGATATTACGTTATGAACTGACATCTGAACGCGCCAAAATGATACAACAGATAAATCATTCACCCGAACAAGACTTTTCAGAAAAAAACATCAAAACAGTAAAACAACAACTGGAAAAAATAGAAAAAGAATTTGTGCAAAAATACTCAAACCAAAGTATCAGATAAAAATAAACGCGACCAAAAATGGTCGCGTTTTTTTATATCTATTCGCTTTACCATTTTGCAAACGCATCCTGCGCACAACCCAAAGCACCATCTGGGGCCGCCGCACCAATCAAGAACGTCAACAACGCACCAACCGCAAACAGCAACACAAACCCAATCAATAATCCAACACCTTTTTCTTGAACTTTGGCTGAGTCAACTTTACCTGCTTTAATAAATTCCCACGCCCACAGCGTAACATAAAACCCTGCACCAATAAATGCCATAATACGCAAAATCTTTAACAAGTCACCCAATCGGTTAATTAAATTGCAAAGCTGAGTATAATCCGCAGCAAACGAAGATGACATTGTCGCCATTACAGACACAATTGCAAAGTTTACTTTATTCATAATTTTTTTCATAAAAAACCCCTTTCTTTTCTGGCATTCTACCACAAACAACAACAGATTTCAATAAGATAACGCGCTAAAAAAAATTTGTCCCAAATGGGACAAAAATCTTATTTCACAAAAACATATGTCTTGACCGCTTTCTTGGCACAGTCAAAATTTTTCTTTTCAACCGGCTTTAAAACCTGACGTTCTGTGCGTGACACTTGATTCATATTATCGCGGAAATACAAATCACGACATTTTGTGTTGCGATATACGATTTCTTTATCGATATCCAAAGTACGAATTTCATCAGAATAACGATTTCCTTGTTCAACAGATGTAAAGATACAATCTGAATCATCTTGGACATAACGAACACCACCACGATAGTATTCATATGAAGAACAGCCTGCAACCAGTACAAAGCCCAACAACGCAATCAAAGTTTTTTTCATTGTACACCTCTGTGTAAGATTTAATCTCTGTCACGCCCCCACTTGAACACAATTGTTACACAACATTGTCGCTTGTCAAGTTTTTAGAATAAAAAATCCATATTTATTACAAAATATGTTATAATAACCCACAAAGAGGAAATTCGATGAAATATACAGACCTGGGACTGGTAAATACCAATAAAATGTTTGCGGACGCATTGGCCGGCAACTATGCGATTCCTGCATTTAATTTTTATAATATGGAAACACTGGGGGCAATACTGGATGCGGCACGCATCACACACAGCCCTGTTATCTTGGCGGTATCTGAATCTGCATTAAAATATATGACACCCGACACATTAATCGGGATGATTCAGGCTGCAAATATCACCCCAGACGATAAAATTGCCCTGCATCTGGATCATGGCGCCAGTGTCGATGCATGCGCACGCGCAATCGAAATCGGATTTTCATCCGTTATGATTGACGCCAGCGCAAAACCGTTTGCAGAAAATATTGAACTGACCCAACAGGTTGTCGATATTGCACATCAACACAACGTATCTGTTGAATCAGAACTGGGGACACTGGGGGGCATCGAAGACGAAAATACATTTGGCACAGTTAATTATACAAACCCAGCCGACGTTGAAAAATTCGTAAATGAAACAAGCATCGATTCGTTGGCTGTCGCCATCGGAACAAGTCATGGCGCATACAAAAGAAAACGCGAAACCGAAGATTTACGTTTTGATATCTTGGCCGACATTGCGTTACGCCTGCCTAAATTTCCATTGGTATTGCATGGTGCATCGAACATACCACAAAAATTACTAACAACAATAAACGAATTTGGCGGAAAAATTTCTGGGGCGTTGGGCATTTCTGAAACCCAACTGCGGCGCGCAACAAAAATGAACGTATGTAAAATAAATGTCGACAGCGACCTGCGTCTGGCCTTTACTGCAGCAGTCAGAAAATCATTATTTGAAAAGCCAGAGAACTTTAACCCACGTGAATTCTTAGGCGCCGCCCGTCAATTAATGACTCAAATCTGCATTGACGAAATAAGAAATATCATGGGCTCAGACAATAAAATTTAAAAAATAAATTAGAATGATTTAGATAAAAGTAAAAACGATGGCGTAGTGTACAGAAGTTACATGAGCCATCGTTTTTGCGTTTAGATGAATTATTATCCGATAAATAAAAATAAATTAGAATGATTTAGATACACGTAGTGCCGGCAACGTAGTGTACAAACGCTACATGAGTTGCCGGCACCGCGTGTAGATAAATTATTATAATTTATTTTGCACGTTCAACGTATTCTAAGGTCTCAGTATTAACAACAATCTTTTCACCTTGTTCGATAAATAATGGAACTTGAACACGAACACCGTTATCTAAAATTGCAGGTTTACCACCACTGCTGGAAACAGTTTGGCCTTTTAACGCTGGTTCTGTTTCTTCGACTGTGGCAATAACGGTTTTTGGCAATGAAATAGATACAGGCTGACCTTCGACAAAGTTTGCTTTGACCGTCATTTCTGGCGCCAAGAACTTCATCATTTCGCCCAAAGAATCAACAGGCATTGTAAACTGTTCATAGTCAGACAAATTCATAAAGAACGCATCTGTGCCATCTGCATACAAATACTGACATTCAATATCTTCGACCATCAGCTTTTCAACTTTATCTTCGGCGCGCCAACGATCGCCACCTTTGTTACCAGAATCAATATCGCGCAAGTCCGCTTGAACAAATGCGCCACCTTTACCAGGTTTAACCTTGGTAATTGATGTAACAGAATAACGTTTACCATTATGGGAAATAACCCAACCTACACGCATATCATTTGCAATATAAGATGCCATAATAAATACCTCTTTTTATTTAACTGTTTGGATTATAAGGATAATATACCACAACGCAAGATTTTTATTGCGACTGACGCTTGTGCGTCCAATATCTGTCGATACTATCCATAATTAATTTATCAGCTGTTTGTCTGTCTGCCCAACCAACAACCTTGGACCAGGCATGTGGTTGCAAATCTTTGTAATGCTGAAAGAAATATTTTATCTTGGAACGCAGAATTTTTGGCAATTGGTCAATAAATTCTGTTTCTGTATAGAACGGATCTACCTTGTCTAATGGCACACAAATAATTTTTTCATCACCACCTGCTTGGTCTTCCATAATCAGCGCCCCGATTGGTCTAACTTCGATTAAAATACCTGGGCGCAATGGCGCATTACATACCACAACACAATCTAATGGGTCACCATCATCGCCCAACGTCCCTGGAAAATAACCATAATTCGCAGGATACGCCATCGGAGTATGTAAAATTCTGTCTGCTTTTAACAAGCCCGTTTCTTTATTAATTTCATATTTTACATAACCACCTTCGGGCACTTCGATAATCGCATTCATCTGTTTTGGCGGCATTACACCTGGGGCTATTTCATTCAATGTCATAAAGTACTCCTCTATTTAATTTTTTTACTGACAAATACTATCACAAAAAAAGTGATTTGCAACTTGCCATAAAAAAATCCGCCGATGGCGGATTTTTTTCTCTCCTACATTCTCATCGGCATCAATACATACAGCGCGTCTGTATCTTTGTCCGTAGAATTTATTTTTGTTGGCGCCAATGGGTCTTGCATTTCCATTTGGAATTTTTCACCTTCGACCTGACCGGCAACATCCAACAAGAACTTTACATTAAACACGACCGTAAAGGAACTGTCGTCATTATATTCAATATCCAATTCTTGGGTCGCAGTACCTGCATCTGGACTGGACGCATTGATAACCAATTTATTCATACTGAATGTCAATTGCACAGATTTAGTCTTATCGACACTGGCAACCGAAACCAAGTCCACCGCATTAATAAACTGTTTTCTATCCAAGATTGCGATTTTATCATTTCCCTTTGGAATAACGACGCGATAATTTGGATACTGCGCATCAACCAACTTGCTGGTCAAAGTTGCCCCACCAACAGTAAAGCGTGCCTTTGTATCAGACAATTCAACCAATACATCATCAACATTAGCATCTTCTAATAACTTTGACAATTCACCAATAACACGACGTGGCAAAATAACCGCTGGCATTTCACTGCTGCCAGCAGGTGCAGGCATTGCACACAGTGCCATACGTTGCGCATCTGTCGCAACCGCAGTTAATTTTTTTTCATCTGCATCATCAGAAATATGGAAATAAATACCCCCCAAATGATAACGAACATCATCCGTTGGAATTGCAAACTTTGTTTGATTAATCAAGTGTGCCAAATCACCAGTTGTCATCTGGAATTTAGTAGTCAAATTACTGCCCGCCATTGCTGGGAAATTTTCTGCTGGCAATGTTGGCAAACGAAATACAGCACGACCACTGGAGACAACCAACTGATCACCAGACTGCTTAAAAGATATTTCTGCATCATCTGGCAATTTACGAACAATATCATACAGCATCTGCACAGGAACAGTTGTTTTACCGCCCAATGTAATATCTGCAGCCACATGTTCAACCAATTCTAAATCAACATTCGTAGCAGACAAAACCAACTCATCCGCAACTTCTAACTTAACATTCATCAATATCGGCAGTGTTGCACGCTTTTCAACAATAGACTGCATATGTCCCAGCGCACGTATCAAAACCTGACGAAATACTGAAAATTCCATTATACGCTCCTGTTTCCTTGTACTTATATGTGTGGTTTCCTACACTCGTTGTTCACAGTGTACCAAAAAACACCGATTCGGTGCAAGACCAAAAGAACGCTATTAATTTTCTTTATTATCGACAGGATTTAAAACAGTCCCGATTAATTCAGAAACATCTGTTGCCATCCATTCTGGATCTTCTGAATACGACGGTGCACCTTTCTTTAATGCAGTTTCACAAGGGTGTGCATCCGCCAACCAATTTTCCAGCAAATCACCTGCAACCAAACCAATACCAGCACCAGCGACCAAACTTAAACCACCTGTTAATGGGGCTAATAACAAACCAATACCCGTTGCAGATGCGACCTTACTTGCCACTGCTGCCCCGCTGACCTTTACATCAGGTTCCGCCAAACTGCCAGTCAATTCAACAGAATTCACAACTTTACCAGTTAAAGACAATTTTAATCCACGTACAGGAACAGTAGTTAACGCCAAATTCATTGCTTCACCACCCAAATCCAAACTGCCAGCCAATCGGACATTTATAGCATTTGTTTCAATTGCAAAACCATTTTGTGTTTCAAAAACACCATCACGCAATTTTGCATTAAGTGCCAAACAAGAAATCTCTATTTGATTATATTTCTTTTCAGA
>JAWPOC010000005.1:0-11963 GCA_033345235.1 Alphaproteobacteria bacterium
GACTGTTTTAACACACGTGCCGTTTAAATTATATTCGCCATAACCACACATCGATGGCCCAAATGCGAAATAATCCCCAGTGGACGGAACATCAACAAATATATTGGGGTTATATTGATATATACTGTACATCCCCAAACATTTATGTTCGGAAAATTCAAGATATCTGAACGAGTTTTTATCCAAATTTATTCGATGTGTATGCGCACCATCAATCAATGGGCATTCAGGCGATTGATAATCACTGTTTATCTGGGCGCAAGTACCATCTGCGGCACGCAAATATCCATAACCGCATAAAATGGGGCCTTTGGATGCAAAGTTTTTCAAAAAATCACCAACGCTATCGTCCGCAAACGATGCGCTGCATGTAAATGTAACTAATAAACCGGTCAGTATTTTGTTCACCGACGTCCCCCCGCTTCCTTTTTTTTCCTTTTTAAAAAAGAAACCACACGTTTTTTTTACGCAATGTGGTCAGGAGGTTCAGAACAATCAGAAGAATTGTGTGCTTATTCAATATATTCGCATCCCTCCTGACCTAAAACGGTCAGGAGTCGTTTCATCTGAACATAAAAAACACGCCCAGCGGCGCGGATTTCTTTCCCAGACGCTTCTGCAGAGGTTCTGACACCTCATCACTGAATAATCCCAGTGACGTACTGATTATAACGAATATATAAATACCACGCAAGATGTTTTTATGTACGCTTTACACATTTGTGATATCAAAGGCACGATTGAAATAACAGGTGATAATTATGCACGCAACGCTAGCAGGAATATAGATACTTATACGGAATACTATAAGATAATTGTATCAGAAATAATAACAACAAAATATAGACAGCGCAACAGAAGCAACATCAAAATTCGATGTCTCCAAACAATACCTGGAACAATTGATATCGGTAATTCAATAGCCACTAATCCCGCCGAAAATAAAATTTACATCCATCTAAATAGAGGTATATAGAGTCCGAACTGGGCGAATAAAGTTTTTCTGTTGTATCTACATCTGTTTTTGCCAGAAGTTCTTGAGCGTTCTCGTCTTTATCATAACCGCAAATGACGATATTTGAACTATTGATTTCAACGGAAGTATTTTCATAATAACGCTGCGCTATACCTTCACAATCAGCGGTTATCCGATCTACATATTCAAATCGGTCAAAAGACCATTTGCCACAGAACTCGCAAGATTTGCTGTCTGTGGGAACACAGCCTGTCAAAAGCACACAAAATAAAACTATTTTTTTCATACAATGCAGTATAAATGATATGACTATAAAAATCAATAAATCCCAGCGGCATACAAATTCCATTCGTTTTGCCTGCGGTTAATTAAACCATTTGATACTTTTCCCTGGGTCTGATTCCATGCTTTCCATGCAGACTCCAAATCCGAATAGATAGAACTATGAAAATTTGGATTGTTTATATATTCTACAACTGTTGAATTCTTGAATCCACTTGCACCAATATTATATGCCAAAGACACCAATGCATCGTATTGGTTTTGTGTTAAATTGGCTGTGATATTATTTTGAACCGTACGTTCTGCTACGGCAATATCAGACCGTAATAATGCGACCGCCTGCTGTTCTGTGATTCCGTTTTTAAAATCTTCATCCGGCTTTACCAAATGTCCATAGCCGATGGTCGCACCTTTTGGTAAGGTTTCATTTGGATTTACAGGTTTGCCCGTAGCATCATCGTATACAACATGATTACCATACTTATCTAATACTTTGTATTCCTTGTCTTTCAACCATTCTATGCCTTTATCACTCATTTTCATATCAGTTACCTTTTTTGTATCTGTTCTATTCTCTGCCTTGTAATCTTTCTTAGCGATTGTTTTGCCTTTTTCATCCAATGTTTCTTCGGTTATACTACATTGACAATTCGGATGGGCTGGGACATCTGGGATTTCATCTGGGCTGAAAAACACTTGTTTGTCTAGCCCTGCGCATTCATCACAAGTATTTTCGCCATTTTCGCTGTGCCAACGCCATATCTTTGGCGCAATTTTAAATTCGGGAATATCCAATTCATATGTGTCCAGTTGCAGTTTAGAAACATTACCACCCGGCATCAAAACGTTGACTGGTATCGGGTCACCAGGTATGACATATTCTTCAATATTAAAATCAAATCCGATATTTTCAAAGTAATCGCCATATTCATCCATTACCTCATCCGAGGCTTCGTCTTTTTCTGTTTCAAAATCAGCATCTATTTCGCCTTGGGCAGAATCAAATTGCGCCAGTGTCATATCATATTCTGGTCGCGTCATATGACCAGTCGCATCAAATTGCACAGTCCCAGGATACAGAATATTCATATACTTGGTTGCACGTTTATATGTATCACTGTTTTTATCGCCATATTCAGGCGAAGATAATAATTCTTGTAAAAATTTTGGTGTTTGCATTTTTTCCTCCATAAAAAACACCCGCGTATGCGGGGAATAAAAAAACGGCATAATGCCGTTATTCATTGATGCAGGTATTGTACCATAAAAACGATAAAAACTCAAGAAAAATATATTGCCATTCGATGTGTGAACGTCTATTCTTGTATTGATATGACAAAGATATTTACAATTGGTTTTAGTGGTAAAAAGCCAGAAGTGTTTCTGGAGATTTTAGATGCTGTAAGAATAAATTGCGTGTGGGACATTCGCCTGTGGCGGGTCAGCAAATATGTTCCGTATTACAGTGGGGATAATCTGGCATCGGTTCTTGGCGAACGTTATGAGTATCACCCAGAATTTGCGCCAACATTTGAAATGCTGACATCGTTCAAGGATAAACATATGACCTGGGCAGATGCTGAGCCGATTTATCGCAAAACAATTGCAGAACGCCAACCATTGGCGAACGTACCGCTAGAATCTTTGGACCATATCTGTCTGTTATGTACAGAAAAATCTGCAGATATGTGCCACAGACGCTTAGCCGCAGAATACATTGCAAGCATGATTCCAGACGCAGAAATTATTCACTTGTAAGTTCCGAACCGCCAAGACATTAAAAAACCGCCCGTTGGGCGCTTATTTTAATGGGGCGGATGACCGGACTCGAACCGGCGACATTTGGTACCACAAACCAACGCTCTAACCAACTGAGCTACATCCGCCATACGTGGTGGAGCTGATCAGACTCGAACTGACGACCCCTTGCATGCCATGCAAGTGCTCTACCAACTGAGCTACAACCCCGCGTGTGCTGACGTATTCTATACTTATTAATGATAAAAGTCAAATCAAATTTAAATCATCGCGCGCGATTTTCAATAACTTACAAATGCGTATATATTTCTGCTTGCCAAACGTTAAATCAATTTGCTAACCTCTTTTTGACCCTAAGGAGATATTATATGGATTATCAAATATTAAAAAGTGAAGTCGAACAAAAAACAGCCCAAACAATCGAAGTCTTGAAAAGTGAATACGCCGGTCTGCGTACTGGACGTGCGTCTGTACACTTGTTGGATGCAGTGCGTGTGCCTGTGTATGGCTCTGAAATGCCAATTAATCAAGTCGCAACTGTGTCAACACCTGATAACCAAACACTGTCGATTACTGTTTGGGATATCACAAATGCGCCCGCTGTGGAAAAGGCAATTCGTGATTCTGGATTGGGATTAAACCCAATGGCCGCAGGCGGCGTAATCCGTATAAATATGCCACCATTGACCGAAGAAAGACGCCGCGAATTAACAAAAGTTGCTGGCAAATATGCCGAAGAAGCTAAAATATCTATGCGTAATATTCGCCAAGATGCAATGGGAAAAATTAAACGCGCCGTCACAGACAAAGAAATTTCCGAAGATGACCAACGTAAATTCGAAGATGATTTGCAAAAGGTCTTTGATAAACGCGCCCAAGAAGTAGACGCTTTGGCAAAAGAAAAAGAAGCGGATATCATGTCTGTATAATGTAAAGACGGTGAAAAATATGCTGAAATTATTTGCAAAAAAACAAAAAAACGTCGTCGCAACTGCCGGTAAAGTGCCACAGCATATCGCGTTTATTTGTGATGGTAATCGTCGCTGGGCAGAACAACGCGGGCTGCCGCCACTGATGGGACATCAAGCAGGTATCGCAAACTTTGAAAATCTGGTTGATTGGTATTTAAAACGTGGCGTGACAACAATAACTTTTTATGTATTCTCGACAGAAAACTGGGATAGAACAGATGAAGAAGTAAATTTCTTGATGGATTTGTTCTATACAGAAATGAAAAAGAATCTTAAAAACGCATTGAAAAAAAATATCAGATACCGCGTTATCGGATCACGTGACAGACTGCCTAAAAAATTGGCGCAAATGTGCGATAAACTGGAACAAGAATCTGCTGAAAACACCGCAGGAACAGTTGTATTCGCGTTGAACTATGGCGGAAAAGATGAAATTATAAATGCAGTTAATGCCGCTGTGGACGCAGGTGAACATGTCGATAAAGATACATTTGAAACGTATCTGAATACTGGCGATTTGTTGCCAATTGACCTGATGGTGCGAACCAGTAATGAACAACGTATTTCTAACTTTTTATTGTGGAAATTGGCATATGCAGAATTGCTGTTCGTGCCAGAACATTGGCCAGAATTGGTAAAAAGTGAAAAATTATGGCAATTCACACTGGATGAATTCGCCAAAAGAAATCGTCGTTTCGGTGGCGGTAAAAAAGCAAATTATTCTGGGGGAAAAAAATAATGGCAAATAAAAAAGAATCTGGTAAATCAAATACATCACAAAGAGTCATCGCAAGTCTGATTATGTTGGCACTGGCATGTGGTATTGCTGTGGCAGAATACTTTGGAATGCCTGCTGTACGATATGCCGGTATAGTAGTTGTCTTGGCAATGATTATCGAATATGTAAGATGTCTGCGCAAGGCAGAGTCTACGGTATTACGTACAAACTTGATATCATTTTTATTCTTTTTGGTACTATTGTGCTTGATGTTGGTTGCGATTAACTCTGTTGGTACACGCCCTTGGATTATATTACTGATATTAATGATTATATGCAGTGCTGATATTGGCGCATGGTTTTTTGGTCGCTTAATCGGCGGGGATAAAATGTGGGAAAGATTATCCGCAAAAAAAACCTGGGCTGGACAAATCGCAGGTATCTTGTGTGGAACTTTTGCCAGCGTAATGTACGGATTATTAGGTGCAGATGCATTTATGCCACAACTGATGTGGATTGGTATCAGTATCGCATTAATGTCACAATATGGTGATTTGACAGCCAGCTGGATAAAACGCAAATTAGGTATCAAAGACTTTGGAAATCTGTTGCCTGGACATGGCGGTGTCTTGGACAGATTTGATGGTTGGATTTATGTCTTGCCAATTGTATGGCTGGTGATGCTGTAGTATCAAACGGATAAGGAAAGAGAAAGGTATAGGATATGCAAATTATTTGGACTGTTATTGCACTGTTAATTGTTCTGGGTGTCGTGGTATTTGTTCATGAACTGGGGCACTTTTTGGCGGCAAGATGGGCCGGCGTGCGTGTCGATGCATTCTCTATTGGATTTGGGCCTGCAATTATCAAGTGGCACGACAAACGTGGTACTGTATGGAAAATTGCATGTCTGCCATTGGGTGGATATGTGTCGATATACGGACAAGAAGATATGTTCAACCGCAAGAAATATGCGGAACTGCCCGAAGATAAGAAAAAAGGACACTATTTATCCGCACCTGCGTGGAAACAATTTATAATTATTGCAGCCGGTGTATTTATGAACTTTTTGTTGGCATGGTTGATATATACTTCGCTGTTTATGTTTCAACCAAGACTGGTTGGAAATTCACAACTGCCTGTTATCGGACAAGTTATTCAGGAAAGCGTTGCGTTTACATCTGGGATAAAGGCTGGCGATACGATTGTTAAGATAGACGAAGAAGAAATATCTAACTGGGGCGACGTTATATTGGCAAAAGAACTGGCGTCTGGACGCGATGCACAATTGTTAATTGAACGTGACGGAAAAATGATAACTGTTACATTAACACCTGCAGAAACATGGGGAATGATTGCAGACGGCAGTAAACGTGCAGACCCAAAAAGACAAAACTTTTTCCGCGCAATGTATTCTGGCGCCAGAAAGACATATTATGAATCAAAAACTCTGGTGGTGGTGTTAAAACAGATTATAACTGGGGAACGTTCATCAAAACAACTGGGGTCTTTTATCACAATTGCACAATATTCTGGGGCTGCAATGGCGGCTGGGTTCTTTACCCTGCTTAGTTTGATTGCATTGCTGTCTGTAAATTTAGGCGTATTAAATTTATTGCCGTTACCTGTATTGGATGGTGGATATTTATTGATATTGATAATCGAAGCCATCACTCGTCGTAAATTACAAGGGCGCGGTATGGAAATCGCAATTATGATTGGATGGGTGTTGATATTGTTGTTGTTCTTGCTGACAATGTGGAATGACTTGGTTCGTGTATTTGGATAAAAATGGTTAATTATGAAAAAGGGTTTATTTACTATCTTTTTGATATTTGTGTTATCTGTCCCAGCGATTGCTGCGACAGTATCACGCATTGATGTTAATGGCAACAAACGTATGGACGCAGAATCAATACGTATTTTGGCCGATATCAAAGTTGGCGAAAATATTGGTTCAACGAAAATTAATCGTATCGCAAAAAAACTGCAAGAAAGCAGCTATTTTTCCAAAGTTAATGTCGAAATGGACGGTAATGTCTTGAAAATAAATGTGACTGAGGCACCTGTGGTAAACATGGTCACCGTCGAAGGAAATGATGAAATTTCTGCGGACGATTTAAAGAAAGAAATTCAAACAAAAGAACGTGCATCATATGATGAATCTGTTATTGGCGCAGATGTGCAAAGAATGCTGACTCTGTACCAACGCAAAGGTTTTTTTGGCACAAAAATCGAACCACAACGAATAGATTTGGAAAATAATCGTGTTAATGTTGTCTATGAAATCAGCGAAGGTCATCCAACATGGATTACAGATATCAAATTTGATGGAAATAAAAAGTTTAGCGACCGCACTCTGCGAGCCGAGATTTTATCACGTGAACACGCGTGGTGGCGCTTTATGACACAATTTGATACCTTTGACGAAGACCGTATTCAATATGATGCACAAATGTTACGGCAATTCTATTTACGTAATGGCTATGTGGATTTTGCTGTAACTGATATTAATGGGACATTTACACCGGATCGTGAGTACTATTCTGTTGTGTTTACCGTTAATGAAGGAAAAAAATATAAGTTAGGCAAACTGAATGTCGACAACCCTTTTGATGACGTTCCAACCGAAGAACTGGTTGATATTATTCCAATTAAATCAGGCGATATTTATAATATCGATGAAATCGAAGAAACAATAACATTGTTACGTGGCGCGGTGGCTGATTATGGGTACGCATTTATTAGCATCGAACCCGTTCCAACAAAAAATGATGATGCACAAACAATTGATATGAATTTTAAAATTCAAAAGACTAATCGTATTTATTTAAATACTATTAACATCTTGGGAAATGTGCGTACATTTGATACTGTTATTGAACAATTGATTCCAATGCGTTCAGGCGATCCTTTTTCACTGCAAACCATCGAAGAAGGTCGTCAAAAACTGATGCGTACACGTTACTTTAAAGACGTCCAGATGGTACCGACGCGGGTCGCAGATTCTAATATGATGAATCTGGACATCAAGGTCGAAGAACAACCCACAGGTGAATTATCTGGTGGCGTAGGATGGTCGAACATCAATGGCTTTATGGTCGATGCAGGAATTACAGAAAATAACTTTATGGGGCGTGGTCAGGTCGTACAATTACGCGGCTCTATCGCAGAATATCAAAAGCAAGTTTTATTTAGCTTTACTGAACCATATATGTTCGGGCGGAATTTATCGGCAGGGTTTGATGTGTCGTACACAATGTATGATTATTCATCACTGGGCAGTTTCGGTTACGATCGTGACAGTTTAACTGTGGCAGGTCGTATGGGGTGGCGTTTGACAGATCACTGGACACAAAATGTCAGATTATCTGCAGCATTTGATCAAAATTACGACCTGCAGGCGACTGGCGGTTGGCAAGAAGCAAATTTATACACATTAGGTACCAGTTTCAGATATCACAATCTGGATACGAATTTTGAGCAAAATACACATACTGGGGTTGTTGCGAACCTTGGGGTATCGTATACTGGATTTGGTGGCACAGAATCTTATATGCGATACAGCGGTGATATTGTCGCGATGGTAAAGTTCTGGGATGACCGCTGGCAATTACGTTCTTCACTGGACGCGGGGTATATTCAGGCCTTGGATGGCGATTATGTATCACGTGTTTATCGTTATTTCTTGGGCGGTGAATCACTGCGTGGATTTGATGTTGCAGGTGTTGGCTCACGCAACTGGGCATATGACACATATGCACTGGGCGGCATGTGGAAGATTAATGGTTCAACACAATTAAACTTTCCTGTATTTATCCCAGATCAATATCAGGTCAAAGGATTTGTATTTATGGACTATGGTGTGTTGGGCAAGCCACCTGCACGTGAAGACTATTACCCACAATATCTGCACGAAGATAAATACAAAAACCATATTGATGACTTGATAAGAACATCCGCGGGTGTTGGTGTTTACTGGAATACACCAATGGGGCCAATGAACTTTTCATGGGGTTGGCCATTGCGTATGACACGTTACGACCGCGAACAACGTTTCTTGTTATCGTTTGAAACACAGTTTTAATCTTGACGTTACGTATGGATTTTTCTTATAATTCATAAAACCAAGGAAGGAGAAAGCACGTGAAAAAATTTATATTGGGATTTTTCGTTGCATTATGTTTGGCTGGCTGTGGTCAGGTTTATGATCGTGAACCTGTGGGCATTGGCTATGACAACAATGAATTAAAGCTTAGCCCATGTGCATGTATGATGGTATATCAGGCCTAGTTATACTGTTGCCAAGGGGGGAATAATTGCAATATCCAGACGGATTTAATACTCCGGTTTTTCCTGCGGGTAAAACGATTGCTGTTTCCCGCGCGATGGCTATTGCGGTGATGGTGACTTTTTTTCTGATTATTTGTATATGCGGCTTATTATTATGGGCAAAAAAGTCTGTACAAATTCATCCTTTTTTAATCTCGGTTAATGATATCACTGGTCAATGGGAAGTTATCGGGCATCAACATGGGGCGCAACAACAAATAACATCGACGCGCGCGCTGCAAGAATCTGTTATCGGCAAGTTTATACGTAATTGGTTTTTAATAACGGATAACGATAATTTCAACACAGATATTTGGTCATCTTGCGACCGCGAAACAGAGTGTAATCCAAACGACAAAAGATACGCCGGTGCGGACAAGTGCAATATATACTGCATCACCAGTCAAGAAGTATATGATACTTTTTCTAAACACTTGCAGCCTTTGTATCAATCGTATTTCGACGAAGGTGCAACATGGCAACCGAATATGCGGACACTGCGTATGATACCAATCGGCGAAATCAAAGATATAGGTGGCACATGGCAAGTGCGCGCAACAATTATAACAAACGCATCACAACAAATTGACATTTTGGCATACGCCAAGGTCGAACGAAATCAAGATTTATATCCACAAACATTGGGGTATTATATCGCAGACTTTAACGCATACAAGGTGAATTAATGAGATGGCTGTTTCGCCTTTTTGCCGGACTAATATTGCTTGCAGTTATGTTTGCGACGCTGTTTGTTGCGGGCGCGATATTTGATGCGAATAAAAAAATCGAAGAAAATATAGAGACTTTTTTCTTTCAGCCTGACAATAATCCTGAGCGCCGTCCCGGAGTTCCTGCGTCACCAGAAGATATTGGTGATATGGGAATGTTGGAAAAATTAATCGACAGGTATATTACCGCCTACTTTTATGTAACACCTGATATGACAGATACAGATCGACGTATTGCGGGCTCGAACACAGCGTTGGTGTATATGTCTGACACGCCTGTATTTGACTATTGGAAGAAAAATATTGCCCCAGAAATAAAACAGATGTCCGCAGATAAAATGCTGCGCTTGGTTCGCGTGACAAGCATTGACAAAGAAACCGTTGATGGGAATTATTGGCGTATTGGCTATGAAACGACCACATGGACAAAACCGAACGATTTATCTGTTGTGCCACAGACATATAATGGTATACTGTATATGAATATTATCTATGAACCTGGGATGCGATCCAAGATGGTATATGGTTCATCCGAAGAATCAATTGGGCGTTATCTGGAACGGCATGGCGACCCAGCGGCGGTGTTTAAGTTTGGTGTCACAGATGTCATAATGCCAAAGCAATAGTGGTGAAAGACAAATGAAAAAAAGTACATATTTTTTGATTATATTCAGTATGCTGATGACACACCCTGCCCTGTCAGAGGATTCCTTTGACATTAATAATTTTGCGATTAGTGACAGTGCGAATACAGACCTGACGATGGAATCTGTATTTTTAAATCCGGACGCGGACATTGCGAATGTTTCTGGGTTTGACATTGCAGATATTATGCTGGGGATGACGTTTGATGACGCGTATTCCAGGGTTGTTGATTTCGGTAATTTATATAGTCTGCGCGAGAAAGACGCGGTTGTGTACACAATTCAAAGCGACTGGAAAGCTAATTTAGATTACGAATGCCGTCAACAAGGTATTATTATACCGGCAGACATTGACAAGTGTATAAAGACACTGGCACAGAACCGCGGTGTATTATATGCATCTGAATTGCATTTAGTTCGTGAAAACACTGGGGAAACGATTGACGTTTACTTTACCAGCAATGCGACAGACAATGTTGTTTGGCGTGTTGTATACAATAATGATGCGAATGTCCAAGATGGTGCAGGGGAAAAATTTGCAAAGCAACGTGAAAACAAGATTTTATACTTTTGGCAAAATGTCTTGGAAAAGTATGGGGCACCGAATTCTGGGTCTGACAAGTGGATATCCAGCACGAATTCTTATGATCCGATGATGATTGCGTATTACGGTGCGCTGGACTTGGTTGACAACGGCCGAAATGCTGCGGATCATGCCAAGAACATCCAATATGCGCGTGAAAACTTTGCTGTGAAACCATATGCGTTTTGATATGAAGTCCAAGACCAGTTATTCCAAAGGATTATTTGCAGAATTTATTGCCCGCGTATATTTACGCATACATGGGTATCGCATATGCAAATCCAGACACATTACGGGCCGTCACACTAATCGTGCAGAAATTGATATTATCGCGCGACGCGGCAATACACTGGTTTTCATAGAGGTTAAATATCGTCCCACCATTCAGTGTGCATGGGATGCGATTACGCCCCATCAATCGGCGCGTCTGCGTCGTGCGGCAGAAACGTATATTTCGCGAACCCAGTGGCGTGGCGACGCCCGATTTGATGTGATTATCGTATGCGGCCATCGTATTCACTGGGTCAAGAACGCGATATAGTATACAGTGGTGGAATAATGATTTTCCCCTTTGTCATCCCTGCCCCCCTTTTTGTCATCCCTGCGTAGGCAGGGATAGGGTCGTCATTCCTTTTACACCTGCCCCCCAGAGGGGCGGGACAGCGGTACTTATGGTGCGATAGCGCCATTAGTATAGCTTGGGTGGGGGGGATTTAATCCCGCAACACTTTCCCCCCACCCCCGTCATTCCAGCGACAATAAATTGTCGGGAATTCCGTCCCGCCCCTCGGGGGGGCAGGTAAAATTTGCTCTATACTGGATTGCCACGTTCACTTGCACTTTCAACTATCTGCTGCTGTAGTATTTTGTGCCTTTGTATTCAACAACTACTTTGTTTGTGCCGCTGCGTGGGAATAAATTCATATAGCAACGTTTCGCAGTCGATTCAGATGTATCATATATGCTGAAGT
>JAWPOC010000006.1:0-18435 GCA_033345235.1 Alphaproteobacteria bacterium
ACAGACATGTTATGTGAACCTTGTTCCGCCACAGGCGATAGATCACTTTGTAGGTACGAAACCGAATCCGATACGTGTTGGTAAATCACTAAGCTGGACAGACAGCAGTGGCAAAACCCACACCACCGACAACCTGATAACGATAGATTAAAGAAAAGGAGAACGAATGAAGAAACTGATGATGATATTACTGATGATACCGATATCGGTGTGGGCGGCGGATCAAGATGAAATCTGTCGTCGTAATACGTTGGTAATGGCGGTATTGCGTACAGACGCCGAAACAACTGCACTGGCGCGTAATGTATCGACAGATGGGATGTATAAAAACAAACATTGGAAAGTGAATGTTGGTTACGACGTATTTGCGAATATGCGTCCAGAACTGGGGTCGGATGGCGTTCGTGATATCTATGGCAGTGCGACGTGTAACGGCAAAGATGTGATGTCATCGCCAGATGGTAAATCGAACAATTATCGTGCGGCCAGTTTTGGTGACACAAATACTTTTTTAAAGGCGTCGGTCAAAGACGTTGGTGCGAATTGCTGGTGCAAGATGGATTGGCCTGTAACGTCGTGGTGGACATACTTTAAAAAGTATGACGCGGTTGGGGATAGGACTGCGAAACAAGTATGTGCCGAAGAATGCGCGAAGTATTGCGCAGAAAAATTTACATCGAATGGCGCACTGGGCACGAACACAAACAGCGACAAGGTTGTATATGGTCGTGACGCACTGTATTACACAATTTGGTAAACAAAAGGGGAAAAGAGATGAAGAAAATATTTATAATATTATTGTGTATGATAACACTGAACGTGAGTGCGACGGAAATGTGCGCCCGCAATGATACCGTTGTAATCCCATTGGATTCGACGATAAATCAAAACGCATTTTATGCTAATGCTATAGAATGGCTTTGGTGGTCAGTGTACAATTATGGTACAGTATATGGTGCGTCGACCTGTTTATCCAAAAAAGAAATGCTGATGTATTCTGATTGGAATGGTGATGTGAGGTATACTCCTGCAGTATTAAACACATCAACAGATGAATTTGTTGGTTTATCTGGATATTATATGAATGCAGATACAAATCCAGATATACCAGACGATGAAAAACCAGATTATGAAAGAAGATTTGTTTACGCAAAATTAACGCACCCTATGTCAAGTAATTGGGGGCATGTGTATTCTTGGAGTAGTGCAAGAGATTGTACAAAAAACATATATGATTACCCGTATCACTATAACAGCTTTCTTTTCAAAAAATCAATTTTTAACTCCATCGGGACTATCCCCCCATGGACGGAATAAGCTACAAAATATTATGCCCCGACTTTGTTTGGGGTATTTTTATGCCGATATATTCCCAACAAACATATCATCGCATATATCAACCAGTCTTACATCACAAATTGTTTTTGCTGGAATTATATCGCCACTGATTTTAACAGCGATATCGTGCGGACAACGCGCGATATTGTTTTCTTCAACCAAGACAGACACTGTTTTGCCAATCTGTGCGCGCATAAATGCAATACGATTATTGTTCGCGGCGTTATTTATAATTTTTACGCGTTGCTTTGATATGTCGCGATTGACTTGCAGTGGCATACTTGCCGCCGGTGTGTCTGGACGCGGTGAAAATGGAAATGCGTGAATTTTTATTGGCTTTAATTCATGGATTAAATCCAATGTTTCATTAAATAATTCGTCTGTTTCACCTGGGAAACCGCAGATTATATCCCAACTGAAACTGATTTTGCCATCGCTGCGCATAACCAGATTGCGTACCATATTTGCATTATGTCTGCGCCCCATTGATTTTAAAATCGTATCAGACCCCGATTGCATAGAAAAATGCATATGTGGCATCATTCTTGTGTCGGATAATATCAAATCAACAACGTTCGTGATGTCTGGAACCGCTGGGTCGACTGATGACAGACGCAGACGTTGTATTTCTGGCACGTCTGCCAATAATTTCTTGCACAAATCAGATAATAATATAACTTTGTCGCCATCGCGCTGCACATAAGACGCAATATCAACCCCAGTCAGTACAATTTCATAAAAACCATCAGCAATGGCGTCGCGAACGTCTTGTAAAATTGTTTTATATTCAAACGATACAGATTTTCCGCGTAGCGCGCGTGTAATGCAGTACGCACAATTATGATTACAGCCGTTTTGAATCTGAATAAATTTCTTGGACAGTTTTGTGTCTGTATCACGCACGCCAATAATCGGGGCAGGGGATTTAGATATATCGCCCCCCAGATATGATTCCAGTTTCATTTTATCTGTGTTATGAATAACTGTGCAATTTGGAATATTACGGAACAGGTCTGGATTGCGCGTCGCCGCACATCCAGTCACAAACAGTTGCACATTTGGATTTTCGCGTGCGATTTTGCGTACAGCTTGGCCAGATTGGCGTTCTGCCTCTGCGGTAACGGCACAAGTATTTACTAAAACAGCCCCGCAAACGTGCGGTTTTAGCATTTTTTGAATCTTTTCAGATTCCAGTGCGTTCAACCTGCATCCAAAAGATAATGTTTTAATGTTGTTTTTTGTATTTTCTGCTTGCATTTTTGCCATCCATAATGCATTATAACCTGACGAAAAATGATTTCAACAAAGGATTTAAAATGGCACGTACAACAAATTCTGATACATTACCATACGTAGAAAGTCGTTATGAACTGGGGATGTTGGCATCTCAACGTGTTCGTGATTTGAACGGTGGCGCAGAACCTGTGGTTGAAAAAAATGACGATAAATTAACAGTCGTTGCCTTGCGCGAAATTGCCAGTGGTAAGTTGGATATCGATGCGGTACGTCACGAATTTGTTCAGTCTTACAAGGAAACACCTGCCGAATTGGATGGCGAAGAATCCTTGGAAATCGGCAGCGAAGATCCTGCATTGCGTGAAATTGATGCAGAATTGGAAAATGCCTTGGCCGAAGATATGCCAATTGCAGATGTCGAAGATATTATGGACGAAGTAATGTCTGACGACGCAGCGGCCGACGAAGAATAACGTTATCAGGAGTCGTCGCATAGTTGGTCTAGTGCGCTACATTGGAAATGTAGTATACTCGCAAGGGTATCAAGGGTTCGAATCCCTTCGACTCCGCCACAAAAATCAAACACCCCTTTGTGGGTGTTTTATTTTTGTGCCAAAATCGAAGTGTGGACGAAGCGTTCGCAATCTGAGATTGCAGGGTTCGGGGCGTCAGTTGATGAAAACAAGCCATTTGGCGCAGTTTGAATCTTACGCAGCGAAAGGGGCCCTTTTGCGCCAGTGTGGCGCAAAAGGGAATCAGACAATCCCTTCGACTCCGCCAGAAAGAAAAATAAAAACCGTCCGAATGGACGGTTTTTATTTTTCCGGACGGATTCGAAGGGATACGCCAGAGCGCAGCGATTGGCGAATACGCAGATATACGATTAGAAAAAATAAACAATCATTGACAAAAAGTAATTAGTGTCTATAATATAGCTGTAACAAAGAGAAGATTTATGGCGCAAAAATGTGTGTTTTGTGGCAAGGACGCAAACAAGAAAAACAAAGAACATGTTATCCCGCAATGGCTTATTCGTTATGCGGGCTGTGAACAAGCATATATCATAGACGAAGAAAAGAGAAAAATACCTTTTATGCGCTTTACTGTGCCGGCATGTACTGCCTGTAACAGTCGATATTCTGACTGGGAAGGAAATGTCAAGACAGTGATGACCAAGGTTTTATCTGAACAACCTATAACTGGTCTGGAAATGGATTTATTGTTAGATTGGTTTGATAAAGTTCGTGTTGGAATATGGCTGGCGAACAATAACTTATATGCAAATATGTATGATTTTGATCCGACATTATGTATCGACAATCGTATCGGATTACACGACAGAATGTTAATTATCGAACGCCTAAACATTGCGGGACAGGGCATTTTAGTAAATGGTTGTATGTCGCCTTTGTTTATACACAATCCGTCAGTATTTCAAATGATTATAAACAATTATTCATTTACGAATGTATCCTATTGTAATTTAGTTTCACGTAAATTAGGTTTCCCAGTTTTAACAGATTTAGAATATGTGGCGGATGGCCAAATGTCTGGTAAAGTAACCCAAGGCTATTCCAAAGCCACACTGCCGGTGTTGCGTTCAGTAAATCCATTGCCACACCAGACAGTTGTATATCAGCCTGTGTTTAAGTTTTTTCAAACATCGCCTGTATGTGACAATGAATACATTCGCGCACATTCATTGGATTTTGATTCAGGACATGGCGGCATATTTTATCAAAAGAACAGCGGGCCATTAAAATATGCTGGGGCAAATAACAGAATTAATCTAAGCTGTAAACCCGCCGCGCATGAAACGATTTCGGACAGTTTGCGTCGTACATATAACTTGCAAACAATTGTTAACCAGATACCAATTCGTATAAATACAGGTGATTCAAATGTTGATATGGCTATACAACATCAGCAGATTAAGCGGTCAAAATTTAATATGTTGCTATCAAGTGCGTTTAATACTAAATAAAAATTCCCCCAAATGGGGGATTTTTTATTTCCATGTCGCTGGAATTTCCGCATAGTCGGAAAGGTTCGTACAGTTATAGTACATATTATCAACTTGCACTGGCATCGCATCAGGCCATATTTCGTATAATGGTCGACCTTTTATTCTGGCAGATGGGCCTGTTAAACCAGAACACCCAAAAAACATACCATTAAAACACTCGTAATTACTGACAACACCTGTACTTGATACAGTATGCGGCAATCCCACTGTTGTATCAATGTCGCCAAATAGTTCAGATGGAATTTCGCTATGTAATCCGGTACATCCATTGAAGGTATTCGAAAACATATCACGCATTGGTGCACCATTTAAAACACTGCCATCTGCATTTGCGACACCACCAAATAAATCGGCTGGTATCGTACCTGTTAAACCTTTGCAATTCGAAAAAGTACCACTAAACATATATTCTGCAGCTGCGCCGTACAAATTTCCAAATAAACGTTCCGGTATCGCACCAACCAATCCCGAGCAGCCCGCAAAAGTCCTACTATACATTGCCATCATAGGCACCCCATAAATATCACCAAACAAATTTGGTGGTATCGCATAACCATCGCGCATATACTGTGGCATATCTTCTTCGGCAATACCTGTTCCCAGTTTGCTGCATCCTGAAAAAACACCTGCGTACATATACGATTGTGGTGTCCCAGATATTTCGCCAAACAACCCCGCCGGTATTGCGCCAGTCAAAGACAAACAACCCTCAAATGTCCCACGATACATATCAGCCTGAGGTACCCCCCTTATTTTGCCAAAGAATCCAACAGGGATTGAACCTGAAATCTGTGGGCAATTATAAAATGTCAGTCCATACATCCCAGGTGCGGCATCACCATCGATACCCGCAAACCAATCTGTATACAAAACACTTTTAATGTTTGTGCAACCAAAAAATGTATACCAAAACATCTTCGTTGCAGGTTGTCCATATATTCCTGTAAACAAACCTCTTGGGATTTCCGTTAAACCGACACAGCGTATAAACGTACTTTCAAACATACCTATTGCAGGTTTGCCAGACAAGCCTGCAAATAAATTCTCGGGGATTGGTCCGGATAATTTGGCACAATTTGCAAACGCACCATAAAACATATTTTTTGCTGGTTCCTTGTTATCAAAGAAGCCAAATAATCTATCTGGTATATTTCCTGTCAGATTGCTGCAACCTGAAAACACATTATAATACATTGCCTCTTTGGGGGCGCCATTGATATCACCAAACAAATTTGGTGGTATCGCATAACCATCGCGCATATATTGTGGCATATTTGCATCTGTAATATTTGTCCCCAAACCGCTACAACCACCAAATACTTCGAGATACATATACGATTGTGGTGGCCCAGATATTTCGCCAAACAACCCCGCCGGTATTGCGCCCGTCAAAGATTTGCAACCACTAAATGTCCCACGATACATATCAGCCTGAGGTACCCCCCTTATTTTGCCAAAGAATCCGGCAGGGATTGGCCCTGAAATCTTTGGGCAATTATAAAATGTCAGTCCATACATCCCAGGTGCGGCATCGCCATCAATACCCGCAAACAAATCAGGATGTAATTCGCTGCTAAGATTTACGCAACCAAAAAATGTATACCAAAACATATTCGTTGCAGGCGCACCTTTTAATCCTGCAAACAAATTAGGCGGAATTTCTGTTAATCCGCGACATCCTGCAAAAGTATTTGAGAAAAGACCTTCTGTCGGCAAACCACGTATGCCAGAAAATAACCCAAAAGGAACTTTTGTTAATGCGACCGCATTATTAAATGCTGCCAAAAACATCCTTATACGCGGGGCACCATGAACACCAGAAAATAAATCGGCAGATATCTCTGTTAAATTTGTGCAACCGCTAAATAAACTGGCAAACAAGGGTTGTGATGGTTTTGTTGGGTCGGCTTTATCTTTTAAAGTTGGAAATATTTTTCCCAGACTGCCCGATACGCGCGCTATCTTTGTGTTTCCGCCAAAACCAACAGCACCATGATCGCCATATGAACGTGAATATCCACCGATTCTGATTGTGTATTCACCTGCCTTGTCATATTTATGTGTCGGCAACACTTGATATTGTGGCCACACTCTATAAAAGTGATCACGCGTACCATCGCCCCAGTCAACGTGATATGTGCCGGCGGCACCAATTCCAAAAGAAAACTCCGTTGTATCAGCAGTGGTCGTAACAGTAAAATAATATCGTTCAATTAAATTCCGAATGCAATATATGCCTGCGACGGTATTTGCCGCCTGAAGCGTTGCGTATTCTGGGTCGTTGCCATAATTTGTCCAACCATCACCATTAAAGTGTGCATTTACCATATCTACAATCGTCAGCAAATATTTCATATTTGCGGCCTTGTTCGGGTCATCTGCATATGGAATTGTCACACCATGTTCTTGTTTTACCAGTTCGTGAATGTATCGGATGTTTATAATCTGACCATCCTTTGACATATCAGATGGAATCCACGCATTGGCATTGACAGAAAAAACTGTGGCAAAAATTGCAAATATAATCTTACGTAACATAATCCCCCCTTGTTTTACCTTATTTCTGTCATTTCTGGAAATTCAGGTGTTGGTACATTCATATGTCCTTTGCCGGCCACAACATTATATGTACCGGTCATTTCGTTTTCTGTGCCCTCTAGCTTGCTGACCTTGGTTGCGACGCATTCGTTAACATAACGAACAGACGCCACACTGGCGGCCGATGCCGATGATGTGAAAATTAAAATTAAAAATACAAACAGTCTCATCCCCGTTTCCTTTCTTTTGTGTTAAAAAAAGAAACCACCGATTTCGCTATGACAGGTGGTTGGAGGTTCAGAACAATTTTAGCCTAAATTGTGCTGCTTATTTTACAGGCCGTATAAACCTGTATTATTCACAGACCCTCCAACAATATATGGTTGGAGATTTTTTACGTCCGTTAATTTGGACGAGGCTAAATTAGGGTTCTGACACCCGACAACATAATGTCATCGTACAAATTATAACACAGAAACTTTGATATTGTCTATTGCAAAAATATTTTCGTTGTTGAATAGATGAAAAATATAGTTTATTATCGTGGCAAAGACTTAAGGATGATAACAATGAATGTATATAAAATTATATCTGATGACATTAAATCCAAGATTCAAACAATCAACGAAATCAAAGACGTCTTGACCCCAGATGTTTTGAATAATATCGCCATAGAAGTGCCAAAAATTCGTGATTTTGGTGACTATTCAACAAATGTTGCGATGATGTTGGTAAAGTTGTTGAAAAAGTCTCCGCGTGATATCGCAGAAATAATAACACCGGTAATTAACGAATTGCCGTATGTTGCGAAAACTTCAATTGCAGGCCCTGGATTTATTAATATTACATTAAAAGACGAATTTTTGTTGAATCCGCATAAGTATTGTGATGATAAATCATCGGATGAACATAAAAAGACACTTGCCTTGGATTATGGCAGTTACAATATCGGTAAAAATTTACACATTGGGCATTTGCGTACGACTGTTGTAGGCGATACTTTTAACAGAATTGCAAAGTTCTTGGGACACAAGACTAAGTCTTATAATCATATGGGCGATTGGGGACGTCCAATGGGGTTGATTATTGCATGGATTTTAAAATATGGTATGCCACAGAACGCGGACGATATTAATAAAATCTACCCAGAATCAACTGTGCGCGCCAAAGAAGATAAACAATGGTTGGAATATGCGCAACGTGTAACATTTGATTTGCAAAATGGGAATCCGGAATACAGAAAAATATATGATGCATTTGCGCCAATGTCCTTGTCGCAAATTGCGGATATCTTGGTTCGTTTAAATATATTGCCATTTGATGAAAACAAAGGAGAACGCTTGGTTGCGGAATATGTCCCAGATGTTCAAAAGATTCTGGATGACAAGAATTTATTGGTTCATGATTATGGGGCTGATATTATTCCTGTGAAACAAGAATCTGACACTGCACCAATGCCGCCGGTATTATGGCGTTCCAGTACAGGCGCACAAACATATGCCGCCGCAGATTTAGCTGCGATTTATTATCGTATAAAAACAGATAATCCAGATGATATAGTGTATTTTACAGACAGTCGTCAAAATTTGCATTTTACCCAGGTCTTTCGTGCAGCAAAATTGTTAGGACTGGATTCTGCTAATCTGCAGCATATCGGGTTCGGTACAATCACAGGCCCAGATGGCAAGCCATTTAAAACACGTGATGGTAATGTCCCAAGCTTAGATGAAATGGTTGATATTGTTGCAGAATCTGTACGCCAGCGCGCCAAAGAATCCGGCAAAGATTTGCCAGATGAAACAGTTGAAATGATTGCAATGGCTGCTTTAAAGTTTAACGATTTGATGCATGACGTTAAATCAGATTATGTTTTTGATACGGATGCAGTAACCCAGTTCGAAGGTCGAACAGGGCCATATATCTTGTATACTGCGGTTCGATTAAATTCTGTATTGGCCAAGGCAGAAAAAATGAATGTTGTTGCACAAATGCAAAATTCAGAATTACATCCTGCGGAACGTAATTTATTGTTGCGCTTGATGGATTTTAAACGTGTCTTGGAAAATGCGTTTGCGCGTCGTGCAACAGATTTGTTGGCGAATTATACTTATGATTTATGCCAAGATATCAATACTTTTTATCATCATTGTCCGATATTGCGTGACGACGTTGCATCAGATACAAAGCAGGGCAGGTTATACATTGTCAATATGGCAAATGACGTCTTGACCCAGGCAATCGATTTGATGGGGTTGCGCGTGCCAGATGCAATGTAATCAGGAATATATATAACTGTAAATATATTTTAAATGATATATAGTGTTATAGGTAAAGAGGTTTGATATGGCGCAACATAAAACAACAAAATATCACCAAGATTATATCGAAAGTTCGGTTCAGCGTATTTATGACAAAAGTGCACCAATGCTGCTGTGTGAATCGATATTGTTTGCGTGTATTGGTGGCGCAATGTTGGCGAATCCGATGGGGATTTTGACGATAATAACATTTATTCTGGGTGGTGCATTGTTGGTGTTGGGCGTATATCGTACGATTGCGGGATTTATCGCGTCAAATGATTATGGTGGTGGTTGGCTGGATGTCACATTTGGATTGATAAACATATTGATTGGAATTTTGTTTTTCATATATCCGGCAGGCTCTATTGTTGGTTTATTGTATATTTTTATCATCTTGTTCATGGTCAAAGCGATAAGCGCGTTAATTTTCGCAATAAATATGGTTCGTGTGCGCTTTGGGCATTATGTATTTAATTTGATAATGGCAATAATTTTAGTAGGTATTGCAACGATATTGCTGTTTAACCCATTGGCAGGTGCCTTGGCGGTTGTTATGGTTGTTGCATGTATGTTGTTGATTTATGCGCTTACAGATTTATATATGTTTATCCAAGTTAAAAGATTCAAACATCATGTCATAGGGTAAAATCAAGCATAACGGATTATCTGCAATTCTGGTATTTCCAAAATTTGATAGTAAATTCTGAGTCGCTATTTGTCGGAAATTTTGGATTGTTATCATAAGTTATTTCAGTTTTTTTCCAATGCTTTTCCAGATTACTTAATATATATTCTGGAAAGAATATATTATTTTTGTTTTCAGATATCTGTTGTAATTTTGGAGAATCTATCGTTGTAAGTATAAAATTATCGATATAGTTATGATTAAAGCAGTGTGTGTATAACTTATTTCCGCCACAAATCATAATTTCAGGATATGATTTCAGATATTCTATTGCTGCTTCAAAATTTGGTGCACAGACATATTCATTATGTGTAATTTGTGCGAATTTAGATGATAATACAACATTTAATCTGTGTGGTAATGGGTATTTTGGCATATTAAAAAATGTATTCGCGCCAAAAATGCAAGGCTTGTATTTTGTAAAATATACAAAATGAAAAAAGTCTTTGACAGAATGCCAAGGCATTACATTTTTATCTGTTCCAATTAAACCATTTGGGCCAACGCATACAATTGCATTAATCTGCGGCATCTTAATCTCTTTGTCTTGATTGTATTGTATCAAGACAAAGAACGTTATGCATCAGTTTTTTTGTTGTTTGTGGCAAAGAATTTTGCAAATTCTTGTGGGGATAAATCCAACGCGGTAATAACTTTGATGATTGTTCCGCATGACGGCCAACGTGGTGTTCCATCAGGCGAAAATTGTTTGCTTTTATTAAAGGTTGTTGCGTCCAGTCCGCTTAGTTTTGCCAGTCCAGAACGACTTAAGCCATAAGATTTAGCCAGACGTTCAATAGAATTCCAGAAAAAGGCATGTGTCATTGTGTTTACCTGTTTTTGTTTGTGAATATCAACTTATATTAGAATAATATCTTATTTTCGAATTTATATCAAGAGAAATAGTATAATTATTAAAATACAACCAAAAGTTGAATTATGAAAATGCTTTTTTTGTTGTGAATATTATGATATAATACTGGACATGAAGAAGATATTTTTACTTTTATTAGTTGTGTTATTGGCGGCTTGTCATGGTACAACGGCCGATGTTAATGATACATCGGTAAACCCAGAATGCATTGGCAATAATTGCGAGATTGTGCGTTATTCGACACCAAATGGAAATGATTTGGTATTGGAAACGGCGCAACATGTCATCCAGATAGAGGCTAAACCCGATGTAAAATATATGTATTATGTTTGGGGTGGTGATAAAACCACAGATGATGAGCCTGATTTGATAATCAAAAATGGTCAGCCTATATTACCAACAGAAAAATAAAAAATACGCCCAAATGGGCGTTTTTTTACCAATTAATCTGATTTATAAATCGGTTAACATAATGCCCAAAGTTAGGGTTGTTTTGCATTGAATCGTATATTATTTGCAAGTGATTTAGTGTGGCTTTGTCGCGAATTCTGTTTAAAATTTTAGTTATAATTTTATCGTTTTCACTGCATATAATCATTGTTGGGCATTGGGATTTATGAATATGTCTTACGATATGCAGATTTTTTTCTTCGACCAGATAGATTGTTCCGGCATAATTTATAGCATCTTTATTGTGATATTTATCTGTAATCAGAAAAATATTTCCATCAGATTGTGGGGCAGAGGAATTTAAATTAATTCCCGAACGGTATAAGTTTTGCAATATTTTATTGTTAATATTTGCATCACAATATATTGTCGGTTGAATTTTCATCTTGATGTCCTTGGTATTTATGTCAATCAAGATGACATTTTTCCATATAAAAATCGATAGGTATCTATTCTGTTTTTATGCGTTTTGTCCTGCGATGATACCGCTGGCCCATGCCCAATGCAGGTTAAATCCACCTAAATCGCCGGTAATATCCAGAACTTCGCCAACAAAGAACAAATTTTTACATATTTTTGATTCCATTGTCTTGGATGATATATCGTCCGTTGATATACCGCCACGAACAACCTCTGCAGATTTCATATTATGCATTTTTATATCGCTGTTATTAATGTAAAAGTTGTGTATTTTATTCGCGATTTCTTGTATATCTGTTTTGTTTAAGTCAGCAATATTTTGTGTGTTATTATTGGTCAGCCACTTTGCCAGTCTGATGGGCAAGTATTGTGATATCAAGGTTGTTGTTTTTATGCGCCCATTTTTTTGTTTTGCGTCATATATAATATTTGTGATATCTGTATTTGGAATAAAGTCGATATAAAATCCGTCTGACATATCGAATAAAGACGCACGATATGCTGCTGGGCCACCAATTCCGAAATGAGTAAATAACAAATCGTCTTGTATTTTATGTTTTTCGACAGAAATTTGCACATTAACAGACAGGCCAGATAAATCATTTGGTGTTTGACTGGTTGCGATTGCGCACAGTGCAGGGCGTACAGGTATAATTTTATGACCGAAATCTTTGGCAATTTTATATCCAATATCTGATACACCGACAGAATCAAATGAGATTCCGCCTGTGGCAACGATTACAGAATCTGCAGTAAATTTTGCTGTGGACGTCAAAACAGTAAATTTATCTTGTTGTTTTATAACTTTTGTGACGGGAGTATTATACAATATATTTGCGCCTTTGACGTTGTTTATTAGTGCGTTAACCACCGCGTTTGCGCCCGCAGCACAGAAATATCGCCCAGGTGTCTTTTCAAAAGGTTTTAATTTATTTTTGTTTGCCCAGTTTAAAATGTCAGCGGGTGTAACCGTTGCAAGTGCGCCACGTGTAAATTGGGGATTTTTTCCGACATATCGGTTAAATGTTGCGTTTGTGTTGGTTATATTGCAATTTCCGCCACCTGAAATCATTACTTTACGTGCAGGCGCGTTTGCCATTTCCAGAACCAAGACTTGTTTTCCACGTGCCACTGCTGTGGCGGCTGCCATCAAGCCTGCTGCACCTGCACCAACGATGATAATATCGTATTTATTCATAGTTTAAATAATAACATAAAAACGCATAAAATCTAATAAAAACAGCCCCAAACGGGGCGATTTTTATTGATCCCAATGTGAATAACCAGGACTACATTCGCGTCTACACTTTTTTGTGTTACTATCCCACCACATAGCACCTGTGTTATCTTGATCGTTATAGCAGACCAGTACGCATTGGTTATTGGCCAAGATATATTTTTCACCTTGGTACATACAGGTTGCAATTTCACAGCCTTGGATATAAGTGCTGGCGGCTAAGTCACCGTATTCATCATATGCATTGTCGCAACGTACACATCCGTTACCATCTGATTCGTAACCAGGATTGCATTGTTCAGCATAGCATTCAGACCATGTTTTGGATTTATACAGCCATTCTTGCCATCCGGTACCGTTTTCGATGTCACATTCTCTGGTGTCTGGGGCGCATACACTATCTTCGATATGATAGTCTGTATCGCATTCAACAGCGGTACATTTTCCATATGAATATGCTTGTGTATTCCAAGTCTTTGTTGCATATGTTGCGTTTGGAATATCATAACATTCGATAACATCTTCGGCGCATTGTCTGATATCAGATGGATTTACGTGATAACCCGGTTTACAAGCTTTAATATCACAACTGTTTGACTGATAGTATGTCGCTGCATTGTCATCTGGACAAAGTGTACATTCGTTATTTACCAGTTCATATCCCATACCACAAGATTTTTCAACACATTTGTTATCAACAATAGTGCAAGGATTGCCTTTATCAGATATTGCGGTATATTCGCATTTTTCTGGGTATTGTACAGTGTCCTTGACAGGGGTTGCGCGCCCGCCCTGCAGGTTAAATGGCGTACAGGTTGCGGCACAATCTTCGCGGGATGTGCTGGCCAGATTGGATGTAGCGTTATATTCTGTTCTGCTGGTTGTATCAGATAATTTCTCGCACGATAGGCATTGTGCATCAGCAGCAACATCGTCTGGTTTATAGTAACCAATTGGGCATGCGTCCCACATCGCGTATAACGTTGTGTCTTGCGATATTCCGTTTGACAGATTTGCTGGGTTCCCTATCTTTAAATCAGTTGTCCAGTGTTTAAAGACGTACCCAGGGCGTGTCATATATGTTCCGATATTACCAACAGATACAGGTGTGCAACTTTCGATTGTGCATTCTGTTTTCGGCAGTGTGCTGACCCCACCATTAGCGTCATAAGTTACATTGTAAGGCACCGCGGTCCACCGCGCGCGAACACTAATCGTCTTGCCGTCCTGCGCAGAGGTTATATATTGTTTAATATCATCTTGTGGATTAAATGATACGCCTGTACTGGTTAATCCGACAATCCATCCTGTGAACCGATATCCCCGACGAGTAAACGTGTCAGCCGGCAACAACAAGCATTCAGCATCGCTGGTGCATGTTTGCAGTGATGGCGTATAATTATTGTCTGCGCCATTTCCATCATATTGCAAATAAACTTTATATACGTTTTGTGTGTATTGTGCTACGAATGTTGTATTTTTGTCATAAGTCCATGTAAATGGTATCCCCGCATCTAAGATATCGCCTGCATTGTCGGCTTTCCATCCAATAAAGATATATCCTTCTTTGTTGCATATTCCTGACAACAATTCATATTCTTGATCATATTTGACAAAGAGTTGGGGCAAAGTGGAACTTGTTGCATCGTTTCCGCATTGGTATCTTACAGCGTATTCTTTCGGCGTCCAGTGTGCAAACATAGTTACATTTCTGTCTATATCATATGCTTTTACGCAATTCCCATTTTTATCAAAGTACTGGGTGTCATCATAATAATACCCATCAAAGGTATAACCTGTACGTGTTGGAGTATCGGTAATATTTGACATTAGTTGATTATAAACCACGTTATTCAGTATATAATAACGTGTATCACCATTCTTAGGATTCAATGTAACTGTATAATTTCCATTAGCTGTCCATTGTGCAGTAAATGTAACAGGTTCTGTAAATGTCCATTTAAACGAGTTCGGAACATATTTGCCGTCAACTGCCCATCCGGCAAAAGTATATCCAGTACGCGTACAGGTGTTTTCTGCCGGCGTAAATTCTTCTTCGTATCGTGCAGATTGTGGACTTGGCGGGTTGCTGCCTTCTCCGCAGTTGTATGTTACATCAAATTCTTGTGGTTGCCAATGTGCATACAGCGTGTCATCTTGCTTTTTATCCCAAGTTACATTGCTGCCATCACCATATTCATCAAAGTATTGTTTGTCTGCACTATCATAAAAGCCTGTGAATATATAATATGGGCGCCTTGGAATGCTATCCAATCGAGATAAGTGATTACCGTATTCAACATTAACACTTGTTTGACCGCCTGTACCGCCATTCGGATTAAGTGTTACGACAAAGCTGGTGTTTTCTGTCCAACGTGCGACGGCCGTTTTGTTTTCGGTATATGTCCATGTAAATGTTTGTTCTTGGTGGTTATCTATTTCCCAACCAATGAAGTTCCAGCCATCTTTTGTGCATTTACCGGCATTTGTTGTAAATGTAAACTCGCTGTTATACTGAATGTTTTGTGCGGCGGGCGGTGTCCCAGTCGCATCATCACCACACGAATATGTTAATGTGTATTCATTTGGCTGCCATTGTGCAACTATATGCAGTTGCGATGGTGTGTCAGCATTAATAAGATTCTTGATATCATGGCCGGCGTTAAAAGTTTGATCATTTACTTGCCAGCCACTAAAGGTATGTCCTTCATATGTATACTTATTTTGTGGCAATACGCAAGTATAGTTATTACAAGTATCTGGCTGAATGGTACCTGACTGCCCCAGCATTTGATATGTAACCAGTGTTGTTGAATAAAAGTCATCCCATTTTGGTGTTATAACAAAGGTTGCATCGGGGGCGCCAACGTCGATATCCCATATGATTTCTGTAGGGGAATTGTATGTTGTGCCGTTAATAATCCATCCCAGTGGCTTTTTTCCATTCATTTTACAAACAGTGACATCTGGGATTGTATGAGACTCACCAAATGTTATGTTAAATGTTTGAGACCCGCCAGTCGCCTCATCGCCACATGAATATGTTAATTTGTACGATTCTGGCATCCAATCCGCATAAACGTCGATTTGTTTTGGTGTATCTGCATTTATATATTCCGCCAGATCTGTCAGCTCTGGGAAAACATTGGACAATTTACCTTCGCCACGAACGGCCCAGCCATTAAACATATGACCGGTTTTGTGGTCGTCAAGGAACTTTTGTAAAACGCATGACTTGTCGGTGCAAGAATTACTGTTAGAAATAGGTGTGTTTTCATCATACCAGAATTTTAATTCTATACCAATAATTTCATCAAATAAAGGTGTTGCAGTTATTTTTGCATCTTCGGTCGTATCGTATACATTTTCTAATAAATCAGATGGTATTTGTGTGCCGACCTCGCCTTCAAAGTAGTCATTCCCCCAAGTTAACCTCCATCCTGTAAGTGTTTGGTATGGATTATTGTTTATGAACCCAAGGTTTTCAAACGTTGGGAAAACATAAGGTGTCCCTGGAACTGCAGAGTAGTTTATTGTATTTGTTAGACCATTAAATGTATAAATAATGTCAGTTGTCTTTTCTTTCCAACCCGCATACAGTGTTACGTTCGCGTCTGTTTTATTCCAAGGTGATGCAGTGGGTTTACCGCTTGCATCGTAATATTGTGTTGATGTCGCATAATTTGTCCCATCATACCATCCCATAAACTGATGGCCTGTACGTGTAGGATTGTTTGAGCTGATTTCTGGCAATACCAACCCATACGTTGCAGTTACTGTTTCGGGCGCCGTACCCGAACCACCATTAAGATCGAATGATACAATGGTTGGGGCTGCTTTCCACCCTGCATACAGTGTTACGTTCGCGTCTGTTTTATCCCAAGTTGGTACAGTGGGTTTACCGCTTGCGTCGTAATATTGTGTTGATGTCGCATAATTTGTCCCATCATACCATCCCATAAATTCATAGCCAGCACGTTTAGGCTTGTATTCTGCTTTGATGTCCAAATCAGGTAGGACATCACCAAAATTTAAATTGATTACATATCCATCAGGACCAATGTCACCATCATTCTTATTAAATTCGATTCTTGAAGATGTGATACATATGCCATCGCGTGCAGATTTTCCTATGTCACACATATATTTTGCGACCCATGAACCAGACTTACATTCATCTACATCGTTATGGATTTTTCCAGTATAGGGGTCCACACATTGGGATTGATAGCCCTCGGTAGTGTGTATTTCACAGAATTTCGTTTCTTTTGTACCTTCAGGCCACTCAGGAACGTTATAAGTTTCTAATTTATTTGCTGCGGTACAATCCTTATCGCTATAAAAGCCACTTAGATTTCTGTATATTGTATCGATGATGTTAGTAGTATCAAAATTCCCTTCGTCCAAACCATTATAAATATATATTGGTGTACATGCTTCTTCATATAGCGCATACAAAAACATTTTACCGTCTTGACAGTGTGACGGTTCTATATAATCTTTAATTCGAGTTCCGTCATAATCATAATATTTTACGTAAGTGTTACTGTATTCGTGTTTATACCAGTAACCAGTAAAGTTAAAATCTGCTTTGGTTGGGGTGTCGACATTTTCTGTTAAGGCGTTTGATGTATTTTGTGCCCAAGTACTCTGGCCGCCAATTCCATCGTTGTTTTGTATATCTATTACACAACTACGGCTATCTGGTGTATCCCATACTGCATATAATGTTGTATTTGTAGTATATGGCCAAGAATCTACTGTTGCGTTTAATTCCAACGATACTATACCTTCGGCAGTATATGCTTTCCAACCAGTTAAAACTCGACCGCTGTAGTAACATATTTCCCCAAGTGTTCGATATTCTTTACCATAATCAACAGGTTGTGCATTTTTATATTCGTCTTTGTAATAATAGGCACCAGTTCCACAATCGTACGTTACGGTTAAATCACTTATAGGTTTCCACCCTGCATACAATGTCGCAGAATCATTTAATTTATCCCAAGTTTGTGCCACAGGTTGTTCTTTTTCGTCGTAATACCGAGATGCAGTGGTATAATTTGGGTTGTCGTACCATCCCATAAATTTATAGTTTGTGCGTTCTGGCAAGCTGTTGCTAGCGATTATGGGCAGTTCTTGTTCATAGTTAAAAGTTATAGTCGAATTTGTTGCGCCCCCAGTACCATAGGGTGGGGTGATGATAATGGTGCCGCGGCCAGTGAGTATAACAGTGATTCTTATGCCGCCGCGCCAGTTACAGAAACATCTTCTTATACAGATTATGCAGATACGCCAGCGCCAGTTGTGCCAGATATGTCGGCATATGAT
>JAWPOC010000007.1:0-33477 GCA_033345235.1 Alphaproteobacteria bacterium
ATCATATGCCGACATATCTGGCACAACTGGCGCTGGCGTATCTGCATAATCTGTATAAGAAGATGTTTCTGTAACTGGCGCGGCGGCATAAGAATCACTGTTATACTCACTGGCCGCGGCACCATTATCATCACCCCACCCAGTTAGTGTTTCATATTCACTGGGGTTTTCTATTGCTGTTTCTTCGATTACAGGCACAGGCGTAAAAGTGTCCGACACTGGCGCAGTATTTGTTGTATCTTCACCATATGCACTGGGCGCATCATCAAAGGACGACCCGACTGGCGGAGTAAAAGACAATGGTTGAACAGACGGCGCACTGGGGGCGTCTGCAGAAAATTCTGTTTCAGTTACTGTTTCTGGTCTGTATTCATCGACAGCAGGTGTACCAAAATCAATCGGCTTGAAAGCAATTTCTTCATCAATAATTTCTGGATCTGTATCAAATAATGGTTTTACATCTTCGTTATTTTCAGCCATCTCTTGAACCTCTGTCTGGGGTATTATATCATTATTTGTCACATCTGTAAACGTGATATTTTGCATGTACGGCACAGGCGGATCTTCGTGTGTAACAACTTGGGTTGCCATTGGCGTTGTTGGTAAATTCACATCTGCCAGCCGATTAAGTATTGACTGTGCGATTTCTGCATCATCTTCGGCGATTGTTAACCTACGTTGTGCCTTGGCCAGTCTTTTTTTTGCGCGCGCAATTTTATCACTGGTTGCGTCTATCTGTGCCTCTGTTCTAAGGATTTTGGCCGCCGATTTTTTTGTTGGTTCTTTACCGATATCGCGTCGCTGAGTCGCCGCTTTTGCGCGCAGTTCTTTTAATCGTACCTGCAAGTCATAAATCAGACTTTTTGTTCTGTCGATTGTTTCACGCGCCCGATTTGCATTTACATTTGCCGCATCCAAGCGTTCTTTGGCCGCACGCAACGCAGCCTCGCGACGAAATTCCATCAAGTTATGTACCGCGTCGGTCAAGTCTTGGCCTGCATTATACTTTTGGATTAAATCATCATATACAGACAACCCAGTATATTCTATATCCAGTTTTTGATATTTATTATATTGCTTTGGGCGAACAGTTTCCAAATCCACGCCATAGTCATTCAGTAAAATATCATCCCACTTGCGGTCACCCACAGGATTTATTACCAACAAAACATTTGGCTTGATATCAGTGATAACAGAATCAATAACGAACACTAATTTTTTATCTGCATCATAATAAGCACGAAAAACATTCCCTGCGATATTATAATCGATTGGTGTTATTGGTTGGAAAACATTTTCTCTCTCGCTTGACATCAAGTATCGTCCCGACAAGTATTATTTTTTCTTTGGTGGCGCAGTAAATTGATACGCCTGTTTACAGTGTTCATAGCAATACGGCTTTCCAACGAACACTGTTTCGCCACAGAAATGGAAATCTTCGGAATCAGGGTCACCGATTGGCCAGCGACATTGATTTGGCTTTAAGTTCGCCATTTCCAACGAATGTTGAATTATACGCTGATGCACCGCCATATTCTTAGCCGCCGCCACAGTCGTTTTGGAATCAGCTGTTTTTTTTGCAGGCACTTCTTTCTTTGCGACAGTTTTTTTCACATCTGCCGCATGCGCAGTCGCCTTTTTAGCCGCCGGCTTTGCGGTTGTTTTTTTTGCCACCGGCGCCACAGGCTTTGCAGGTACTTTCTTTGCCGCCGCAGTCTTGGCCGCAGGTTTTTTTGCAGTTTTCTTAGAATCAACATCTGGTATATCTGCAGATGCCGCGCCGCCCGCCTTGGCATTCCACCCCAGTCGATTTAATTTACCAACAATTGCGTTTTTAGACATTCCCAAACGCTTGCCGATTTCGGACGTAGACAACCCTTTACACGTCAGTGCTTTCAGTTTTTTTAATGTTGCGTTATCCCAACCTTTACTCATTTTACAAAACCCCTGTTAATATTTATAATAATATATTATCATACTTTCGATTCGAAACGCAAGGGGGAAAAACATGTTTTCATACATATTTTTTATATTTTTACTGTTATCTGCGACGCTGTGTGCGATTTTAATTTCAGTGGCTGATTTCCGGCGCAGAATTATCCCAGACGCGTATCTTTTCCCATTGATGTTAATCGGATTAATATTGATTGGTTTTTACACATTTCCAATATCGATACAACAGGCCGCAATTGGTGCCACATTTGGTTATATAATGTCTGCGACAATTGGGTTTATATTTGACACAATTATGCGTCGCAAAAACCCGAAATCAGACACACCAATTGGAATGGGCGACATAAAATTATTGGGCGTTGGCGGCATGTGGCTGGGGCTATCGGGGCTGGCGGTGGCATTAATTATCGCATGTATATCTGGCGCGATATGGGCACGCACGCACAATCAGCGTTTTATACCATTTGCACCGTTCTTTTTCATTGGGGGATTTTTGTCTTTGCTTCACAATCTGTTTTTGTTATAATGCGTTTACAGGGACAAAAAGATGAGAGTGAATTTAAACATAATCTTCTCTATTTTCGTGTTTATTGCAACATTTTGCACGTCTGACGCTTATGCGGCGACATCGGCACAGCCTTTTTCGCAATACGGCGTAATTCAGAACGTTCAAAACTATTCCACGAACCCATTTTGGAATCCGAATTCGCCGTACAACGTCCGTTTTCCAACACCTGTGTATGCCAAAGGTCCAAAGATAGACACCCAAGAATGTCAAACAACGGTATATAATCTGGTTTCGTCATATTGTATGCTGTATAACAACTGTGCATCATTAGAATTATCAGATATTCGGCCGGCAGTATTATTGGCCTTGTCCAAGATGGAAAATGGCAATTACGCTGCATCATGTGGGGGATATTTGGATGATATATTCGCACAATATCGTGCAAACAATACGCATGCCAGCCCATCGGGTCAGGTTGCATTTCCAGATGCGACTGTACCGAACGTAAACGCTGATGGTGCAACGATTGAATTTCATAATCCGTTTGAAACTGCACGTCCTGAATGGGCTGTTGATATGCAAGAACGCAGTAATGAACTGGCGGCGTTACAGGCACAAACACATCCGGTTGCCGACCATATTGTCAAAGCCGCATTTCCAGCGACCTATGCAGATTTATCATTTGAAGAACGCATAAAAAATGAACAGGCCGGATACGAACCATACAAAGACAAAGCCGCATACCAACAGATTGATATAAAGGCTTCTGTACTTAACAAAAAAACACAGGGCAACAATAATAACGGCGGTGGTGGTGGCAGTAATGGCGACCCAAACACACATAACATAACACTGGTATACGAAATATAAAGAAGCGCATATGAAAAAGTTCATAACTACACAAATATTTTGCTTATTAACTTGTACGATTTTCATTTCATATGAAGCGTTTGCGTCATCTCAAACATGTACAAACGCACTTGAAACAGCAATAGAAGCCGCGTTTAATAACCTTAATATAGATTTTAATAACCAAGACACAAATTCTAGGGTTAAAGAGTTAATGCAAGCAACCTTATCAAATGTTATGGAAAATAATTCATCATGTTCAGATAATAATGATAAAATCGGCGTAAATAATCACACTATTACTATCACAAAAAATGCCCACACATTTAATTTTACGATACAAATCAATAATACCGAGGAAGAAACTTTACCCGAAGAATATGAAGCGCCCCAACATACAAAAGAAAATGACCAAAACGGAACATACGGGATATTATTCAGTCCACAAAATTCCACGCAAACCATCGGAGAGCCTTATAACTCTGACAGTACTAATAACAAAGTATTTTGGAACGAAAAATGCTCGGACCATACGTATCTTATGTATTTTGATGACACTACAGATATAAATAATCGAATACATAAAAGTCAAATGGCTTACGATGATACGACAGATTATTTCCTGAACGCAACTGGCTCTTACTTAGGACTTCTCATGTCTGACAGACCAGGTTTTCCTTATCCTGTACGACAACAAACTGAAACAGACATACATAATATGGCTTTATGGTTAACAAAGCTGCTTGAAAAGCGCCATTGTGCTGGTTTGAATATATACACTGTCCTGACAGAACAAATACCAGACACACGCAATTTTAGAATTACAAAAATTGTCGGTGGCCCTTATCCTATCCCCAAACAATAAGTAACCAAACATGTATAAACTGTTTCTTTTATTAATATTTATGCCGTTTGTTGCTAATGCAAACGAGAATGCACCTGTGACCAGTTGCGCATCTGGTATATTTGCAAATGCATTAAAACAGACGGCGCATAATATTCCGTCTGATTCTGAAACAGCTGTTATCGAAGATTGGGTTCATCAGATATTCTATGACAGCAATGTTGTTGCACGCGTCTTGGAATGCCCAGAATTTGCGTCTGCCGCAGATAATGCCCGTATACGACTGACGCCTGTTCAATATACATTCCCAAATGGTCGTGATATTGTTGTAAATTATGAAACACAACCACGCATTTTAAAACAAAGACAATTATTATTAACCAAGCGCAGCTTGCCATCAACAAATCCTAACCCAGAAATTGGCGCCCAAGATGATGACGCAATCTGGACAAATACAGATCCCGCGTGGTATGGAATTATGGTTGTAGAATCCGGTTCAATGGATGAATTTGTCGGCCCAGAAAAAAATAATACTATTTCATTAAAATATATCGAAGAAAACATAGATCGCTTTTATCCAAAAGGTTATATGTGCACCAGTCGCAGCGCCTGGGCCGGCAATAATCTGGCGATTAACAAGGCAACACATAACGCCGTTGATATGCCAGACGACACAAATGATTACTATGTCGCAGGTGACATAAATCTGGAATGGGTCGGCTATGCCGAAGTTGCCGCGGACGTTATCTTGACCGTTGCAACAATGGGTGGTTATGGCGCTGTGCTGGGGGCAACAAAGTCTGCACGCGCTGCACGCGCATTAAAAAACATTAGTAAAGTTTTTGACACACTGGAAGACTTACCCGACGTTATTAAATATCGAAACAAATTAGACGATGTTGCACGCGCAACAAAACGCATAGACGACCTAAAAGATTCTGCAGAAAACATCAGAAAAACATCTAAAATGCCGCGGAAATTAAACCCGCAACAACAAAAACATCTGGATGATATAAACAAAAACATTGATAATATCACCAATCAATTGAACAGTAATAATCTGTCAAATGCCAGACGCGCGGAATTAACCGACAACTTAAAAAATCTTGAAAAACAACGCGACAATCTGACCAGTAATGTCACATTATCAAAAGCAGATAAAGCCACAGAATTAAACAAAATAGATGACGAAATCAAAGCACTGGAAAAACAAAACAAAGATTGGGCAGATGATCTGAAAAAAATGGAAAAAGAATCTGGTGACGTTCAAAAATACAAAGAAACCAAAGCCGCTATCACAGATTTGAACAAATATATAAATACTCTGCGCGGTATCAAACCACAAACTGGGAACGTCATCGCACGCGGTGTTTCCATGGTCAAAGGCGCACGCGCCATATTTCGTGGTGGCGACAAAATTACCAAAGCCGCCAAAATAGGGCGGGTCGGCAAAAGAGCTGAACGTGCACGTGATTTTCTGTTTCATTCCACGCTGGGCAGTGCTGGCGCATTGGCCAAGGTCGGCGTCCAAGGCAGTGCATTACTAGGCGCGATTGGAACTGTTGGTGGCTTCTTGTACGACTTTACCGACAGCAGCACCGATGAATTCACAAACGACGTCCAATTCAGACCATTGTTATTATTGTCCGCAGACGATTTAAAAGGATACGAAGATACTGTCAACTATGGAATGTGGCTGTTATGGATGGGCGATTCCACCAGTGCCGCTGACGATAACGCCGCATATCTGCAGGCAATGGACTTTGCGTCCAAATTCCACCAAGATTTATACGCATACCAAAATGAATCAAACAGTCCTTGTAATGTTGATATTTATGTTGTGCGCCCAATATTGCGCAACCCTGGGACAGATAATGCAGAACTGTTCTTTTTGGTTATGAATGATACACCATGGTCAACAAACTAAATCTTTTTACCCAAAGGCACAGATTCCCGTTGTGTTTATATTAAGTTTTTCTTATAATAAAAGCACAGAATGTAACCCCAGGGGGCATAAATGAAAAAAATATTAACTGCGATAATCCTTGTCACATCTACAATATATGGTGCGAACGCGTATCAGGTACTGTCATCCAAAGAATTGGGTCGGAATGAGGCAAAAAACCAAAACATTGTCGTTAAATGCACCACTGACACAGGCAAAGTATCAAATGAAACATGTTCACTGCGCCGATACAAAAAATGCACCGGCAATGGTGACAAAAAAACATGTAATGGGTGGCAACCATGGCGTGATATACGTACCCCACACGCAGAATATTCTGATTGGCGCGCGGCCGCATCTGCATGCTGTCGTGCCAAAGGCCTGCGATAAAATAAAATTCGACAAAAAAACGTCTGATAAAAATTCAGACGTTTTTTATAAATATAATTATACTTTATTGTGCAATCCAAACCAACACGCGGTCTGTACCCAACTTTGCCTTTAAATCAGCGTTCCAATCTTTACCTTGGGTTTGATATTCTTCTTGGGTTAAACCATTTAACTTTGGCATATCAACAGAAAAAGAATAGAAACGATTATCATCACCGCTGACAATTTCATCCGGCGCATCACCAATTGGCAAAACCTGTTGTAACATATGTCCTTTTGTAATATTTTCTGCACTTTTGGCGGCTTCAAACGTATCATCAACATACTTTTGACTGGTCAACTGTACTTTTACAACTGTTTCCGGTTCTGATTCTGCAACTGTTTCCGCATACGCAGCCCCCGTCACCAATATCAATCCAAAAAATAACAAAAATATTTTTTTCATAACATCATTTCCTTGCAGAAAAATTATTCTGTTGCTGTTTCAGCGACCCAAACATATACACGTTTTGTTCCGTCTTCTTCCTCTATCGTACTTGGCTGGAAACCCGCTTCACGTACAGGCAGGGTATCAAAACGTCTATCATTTCCAGGCGCAACAGTTAAACTATCTGGGATATTATCTTGTTTCGCATCATCACCACCATATATGTACAAACGTGCTGGATCCAACTTGTTTCTGGTAATATTTTCTGCATTATGCGTCTGGTCAAATACTGCATCAACATAATCCTTGGCTGTTATAACCTGAACATCTGTGGTCGCGGACGCAGTTTCTTCGGCATATGCCGCACCAAGAGCCAAACCCAAGAAAGCAAAAAACGGCAAAATTTTCATACTACAAAATCTCCCTAATACAACTATGCTGTATTATACACTAAAAAAAGCATCAAATCAAATACAATATTAAAAGCTTTTTGAAATTATGGTGGATGTGGACGGACTCGAACCGTCGACCCCTTCGATGTGAACGAAGTACTCTAACCAACTGAGCTACACATCCATAAAAAAAGCGCCATTTTATTGGCGAAAATTGGCGTGCCATACGAAGCCTTGGCAAATTTGGCATGCCATACGTAGCCTTGGCGAAGTATGGTGGGGATAGTGGGACTCGAACCCACACGGTCGCAATGACCAAAGGATTTTAAGTCCTCAGCGTCTACCATTCCGCCATATCCCCGAAGACTTTTTCAAAAATTTTGGTGGAGCTGATGGGACTCAAACCCACGACCTCTACGATGCGAACGTAGCGCTCTATCAACTGAGCTACAACCCCACTATGGTGGGCATAAGAAGACTCGAACTTCCAAGGTATTGCTACCACTAGTACCTGAAACTAGCGCGTCTACCAATTCCGCCATATGCCCACAAAGCCAAAGAAATATAACCCAAAAAGAACTTAAATGCAACAAGAAAAATTCACATCGCCCCCAGAAAAATATTTTAAAGTACGATTATTCACTTGCGCCACAATTTACAAATTTGCTAACATCAAAACAGAGATGAAGAAAATTCTGATTTTTGTTGTAAATCTGGTATGTTGCGTTGGCATTGCTGACGCGGCCGTTCGTGATGGCGGCGCGGTTGCACGTACTGGAAAAAACCAACCTACACAAAGCCGAATTTCAACTGTTCAAAAACGAAACACCACTGTCAAGGCACGCCAACTGGGCAACACATCGCGCCAAAGCGGCACACAACCTGTAAAAACATCTAATTTATCGGCACGCAGTGCTGTATCAACCGCACAAAACGTTACGCCACGCGCATCAAACACACACAACACCAAGACATTAGTTCGTCGTCCTGCTTCTGTAACCGCGCGCGCCGCCACCGACAGTACTTCAATCTCTGAAACCAGAACAGGGGCAGAATACGAACAATGCAAAACCGCATTTTTTACCTGTATGGATCAATTCTGCACATTAAAAAACGACGACTATCGCCGTTGTTCTTGTAATGATCGTGTATTCGATATGATAGATGCGCGCGCAACATTACAAGACGCAAATGAACAACTGACTGTATTTAATGAAAATCTAGAAGTTGTTGGCATGACCGCGGCTCAGGCTGCCGCAATGCGCAACGCATCCGAAGGTGAAGACGCCTTAACATCTGACAAGTCCGCATCCAAGGCACTGTTACAGGCCATTATGAATTCTATACGTGGCGACGACACAAATGTCAGTGGTAAATTCGCTGATTTAAACAGTATAAACATCTCATTTGATACTGCAAACGCATTCGGAATGACTGATTCCGGTCAAATGATTGCAACATATAACGGTCAGGCATTATATCAGGCTGTATATCCACAATGCAGACAGGCTGTCCAAGACATTTGTAATAATGCATCGCTACAGCGCGCAATCACTGCCTATTTAATGGCGATTGAACAAGACTGTAACACTGTACAAACTGCGATTGAAACCACACAAAAACAAATGAAGGCCGCCGTCCGCGAAGGCAGTGCAATGTTGGATTTAGCACGCGTTGAAAACAGAAAAAATCATAACTCTGCCAATGTTACCCAGTGTATTAATAATGTAGAGGCCGCCGTACTAAGCGAAGAAGTCTGTGGTGAAAACTATCACAGATGTTTGGACAATGGCGAATTTATCGACATCGATACAGGCGCGCCAATTGCAGGCATCAAAGAATTCTATAAATTGGAAGAACTGTTAACATTTAATACTGACACAGATACTACAGAGCAACAATTGTCTAAAAACATAAAAAACAGAACATTTGTTGCGAACTTTGAAAGCCGCGTCAAGAAATTTGCCCAACCTGCATTGGACAAGTGTACAGAAAACAGCGACTTTGTTTGGGCAGAATATCTGGACAAAGCGATGTTAGACATATATTACGCCCAAAAAGCCAAAGTTGCAGAAATTAAACAAGGTTGCTTTGACTTTATATCATCGTGTTATATTAACAACGACAAGGCGATTACATCGGCGATGGCTGTTCTGACAGGCGATAACAATATCGTCATTAAACCAGATCAAATCGCACTAAGTTCGCAAATGTGTTCTGATTACGTAGAATCTTGCAATAAAATGTTTGATAACGACATAATCGCTGAATACATTGAAAATCAAAAGAGTACTGATAATTTAGCTGCTTGTCGCGCTGTGGTACAACAATGCTTTACCAAATACGGTGGTGCAAATTATGAAAACTTGTATTATCCATACAGTGGCTTATTCCTGATTGGCCAAGCACCAGAATGGTTCACATTGTACACAGTTGACGAAAAAGGCAATAAAACCATCACATCAGAATGCGCGAAACAGCTGACCACTATTGACGCGTGCAACGATACAACAATAATCGAAAAGGCATTCGGCGGATTTGATAAAACATACGTTACAGAAAATAGCGGAGAATCAAACAGCTTGTACGGTCTGATGCAAGAAGATGGGACTATCTTGGCACGTTATCTGCGTTCCAGCGGTATTGCAACAGAGGTTTATAATCAAATTCTATCAACGTTAACCACACAATGTACAAACTTGCAAGGACGATTTGTTGAGCCACAATTTGTCACAGACTATTACGACAAAGAAAACAATATGTGTACATACATACATAATACAAATCCAATCAAAGATTTATATGGTTTACAAACAGATTATATTAACAACATCTCAGAAAATATGTGTCCACGCGACTATGGATTGTCTGTTGACACACAATCTTGGGGTATATGTTCATGCTGGGAAAATGGCGGTCGCCGCAGTCAAAATGGTGCTTCAACAAAATGTTCTGCAGTGTACTATAACAGTACCAACAACAAATGGGAACAAGCAACCGACACATCAACACAAAATCAAGTATGTGTTTATACATATCCAGACACAGACGGAACAAAACATTGTACCAAGACCAAGGGGTCGTCAGACATATTATCCAAACCAGAATTGCCCGAAGGTGTAACATCAAATTAAAAAAAACGCGAAACGCGTTTTTTTATTATTTTTTTAATAAATGCTGAGCTATTGCGGCCGCTGCGCCACCATCTGTGTGACACCACAATTTATCTGCAGATTCTAAATCCGATATCATTTTCTGACGAACAGATGGGATTGTTAACTGTTGAACTGCATTTAATACCTTTTCTGGAACCGCATCCCCACCCAAAAATTCCGGAAAAACCCCACGATTTAACAAAATATTTACCAAAGACACCCATTTAACCTTTATCAAACGACGTCCAATCCAAGTTGTAACAGGATTCATTTTATAAACCACAATCGTAGGTATATGCATCATCGCCAATTCTGCAGATACTGTTCCACTGGCAACAATTGCAATATATGTCTTGGCATAGATATCATACCGCTGATTTGCCGGCACCAAAACCGGTTTTACCCGCCATTTATCAGTCTCGCTGCTTACATACTGGTGCGTTGTTTCAACTGTTGGTATTACAAACTTGTACCCCATATAGCCATTACGATACATCATATCTGCGACATCGCGCATTAACGGCAACAGTCGTCTTACCTCTGACATACGGCTGCCGGGCACCAAAGTAATTATCTTTTCTGTCTTGTCTGATTTTGTTTTATATTTTCCAACAATACCATCTGCAATTGGGTGTCCAACCGCGACCGTATCTAAACCATACTTTGTGAAATAGGGGACTTCAAAGTCAAAAAAAGCATATAATTTATCAAAAGTACGCGCATATTTTTTTGCACGTCCGGAACGCCACGCCCAAACCTGAGGCGCAACAACATGATGAAATTTTAATCCTTGCTTGATTAATTTTTTACCTAAATCTGACTTTTTTAACTGTTTTACAACACTTTTTGCAAATCCAGGGGAATCAATTGTCAAAATCAAATCTGGTTTTTGTTTCAGAATTTCATCAACCGTCTGTTTTATTCTGCGTGTCAACGTTCGTGCATTGGCCAAAACCTCTACAATTCCCATAACAGACAAATCAGATATAGGAAACAAAGATGTTAATCCTGCCCGCTGCATATTTTCGCCACCAATACCGACAAATTCAACATCTGGCATTTGGGACATTATACGCCCCCCTAAAACATCCCCAGAAACTTCGCCTGCGATAATAAAGACTTTTAATTTTTTATTCTGCATTTTTAGAAGTGCCAATTCCACGTTTTGAACGATTTTCTATAAAATCAATTGCATCCATCGCGTACTTATTATTTTTAACTTCTTTTCTGACCTTGGCCAATCTGTCGGACACAGTCCCTTCACCTTCGCGAAATACAGCAGAATATACTGCATGAATTGCGTGCATATCTTCATTAGTAAACCCATGACGCATTAAACCGACGCGATTAATTGTACGATACACAGCACGACCGCCATCATAAATTGCGTATGGCAAAACGTCATTTCCAACACCAGACATTCCGCCGACAAAGGCGTTACGTCCGATGCGTGCGAATTGCAATACCATCGTACCGCCAGACAGAATAACAAAATCTTCTATTTCTACGTGTCCTGCGACCTGAACCAAATTAGACATCACAACACTGTTTCCAACCTTGCAATCATGTCCGACGTGCGCATTAACCATAATCTGACAATCATCACCAATAACAGTCCCATCGGACGCCGGTGTTCCAGAATGAATTGTTGCATATTCACGTATTCTGCAACGTTTACCGATACGCAATCCAGTCATTGCGGCTTCATCTTGCCATTTTAAGTCCTGACTCATCACGCCAAGAACCGCAAAAGGATACACAATAGAATCATCACCAATTGATGTTTTTCCATCAATTACAACATTTGAAATCAATTCAACACGATCGCCCAACACAACGTTTGGCCCAACAATACAGTATGGCCCAATTTTACAATCAGCCCCCAGTTTTGCCCCTTCGTGAATAATTGCGGTTGGATGTATTGCCATAATATTTCTCACTTTTTTACATTATTAACACTGAGAATATTATAATATTAATACCTTGATTGGTATTAAATAAATATAACAAATTATAACAAGCGTTTAATATCGTGTTTAAAGTCAACCTGTGGACTGTTTACCCAATACACAATTCCCAACGCTGTAATCACAGGCATTGTCAAAAGAACCCCAAACCCCATCAGTGTGACAGCCAACATTTTGTAACTTAACGCATCGGTTTTCAAGTTTTCAGCATGATATACAGACAAGCGAACAGACAAAAAGACAGCCAACAAAGTCCCCAGAAAAACCGGCACTGCTTCGGTCAACAGGAACAGGGCGCCCCCCAACACACAAATAACACGTCCCAAGCACTTTAATTTGATATATGCACTGTTGTATATTTTTCCACGCGCCTTGAAATTAGACAAAACAACTGTCATAACCGCAGTAATTCCGACAAATAAAACCCCAATTAAATGTCCGATTGTTAAATTTCCCAATTGTCCAAATCTGAAATATTCAGGCTGCATCAACACCGCGGTTACAGTCGTCAGAACAATCAACACTGTTCCTGCAATTGGGCGCATTTCTTCCTTGGCAACACGTCCCAGTACACACCCTGCAACAAAGGCACCAAACTGCAAAACAGTACCCCACCAAGTATATACTCCAGATAATACAACCAATACACTTAATCCGAATAAAACGAACCACTTTTTCCACCCGCGCCACCACGCCGCCCCTTGATGCACATGCGAAGAAACAAACAAAGATGTCAGAAATACTATCAACGCATTCAGCATTGGCAACAAAGACATATTATCCCGCAACACGACATAATTGCCACCAAATAAAACCAACCACCCAAAGGTCAACCCAGCATTCCAAACCGTCACATTATTTAAAATATTTTCACGTGTCCACCCCAAACGTCGTACCACAGCAACTGCCATTTGAAAAACAACAATAAACAAAGGCAAGGATAATAATCCAATCCACAAAAACGCCGGCGTTAATAACGCGGCATTATTAAAAGCGCTAACCGCTGTTTGTACTATATTCATATTATCTAACATAAACTTGCCTTTTATTTTTAATGATTTATTATAAATATATATGTCTACAAAACAAGAAATTTTTACTTTGTTAAATGGTCGCGTTAAAATGCGGCGCGGTATTTATAACCCCACATCTGACGCAGTCTGGTTAGCAGCGGCCGCCAACCATACTGCAAAAACAGTTTTAGACGTGGGCATTGGCAGTGGCGGCGTATCGCTATGCATTCTGGCACATAACCCAAACGCAAAAATTACAGGCATTGATACATCCCCAGATATGTTATCCGCATGCGAAACAAATTTTTCCTTAAACGCTGCCAACATCGACTTAATTAACACAGATATAATGTTATGGCGCACAAACAAAACCTTTGATTTAGTTGTAACAAATCCGCCATATTTTTCGGGTACACCTGCCAAACACAATGCGCATCACAATGCAGACTTACCCAAATGGGTTTCAAAATGTATCGCACGTGTAAAGCCGATGGGAACATTTTGTATTATAACTGACGCCACAACAGTTCCCCAAGTAATCCACGAGATGGCAAAAAAACTGGGCAACATTACAATTTTGCCATTATTTGGCGCCAAAGAAACAGCTGAACGCGTAATCTTGACTGGTCGCCTGGGCACAAAAGGTGGCGGCACATTATATAAAGGCCTGCCTATGAATTATGAACCTGTACTGCGCGATGGCTTGACTATTTGTGACATATTGTCTACAGTGGGAAAGAAATGATAAACTTTATAACCCGATATTTTACATCCCTGTGGGCATTTATAACGTCGCCGTTTCGTGCAGTATGGCGGATGATTTCTCGTGTTTTTCCACCACGTCAATTTACTGTTATGGACACACCACGCGGCAACGTATATACGTATGAGCAAAGCAGTTTTTGGCGTTTCACACGTTTTTGTGGCAAGATTGGTTTAATCATCTGGGCATCTTGGTCAACATACGTATTTGTATATCATCGTCCGTTATTACAAAAACGCACTGAACAATTACAAGAAACACGTGAACTGCACACACGCCATATGTCAGACTTGAAAACATATTTGGCAAAGTACAATGATTTAACACGTAATTTAAATGTACTTGATGACAAAATCTTGAATTCCAAAGAATTATCCGACAAAGAAAAAGAATCTTTGATGAACAGTCGTGTTAAAACATGGGGTGAACTGGACTTTTTACACACACGTATTGTCGAAATGTTTAAAAATGATGAATTTGCGCCAGAATATCTTAAATTATCTGAATTATCTGCAGAATATGAACTAACACGCGCTGAAAATGACGAACTGAAAAAGCGTAATACTCAGTTACTGAAATCAATGACAGAAATCGCCGAAGCTGACAATATGATTGTTGATACCGTTGATACACTAACCAAAGAAAATACAGACGCGCTGCATAAAAACATAAAAAAGATTAACACAACATTAATATCACTGGGATTAACTGAAAAATCACTAATAAGTAAGGTCAACAAACACAGCAACCCGATTGTTGGATCTGCATTTAAGCCAATTGTATTAGAAGATTCTGTCAGTGAAAAATATCAAAAATTAGCCGCAGGTCTTGAACGCTGGAATGGTCTAAGACGTCTTAACGATATTTTACCATTGGGCAAGCCTGTAAATTCCAGAATCACATCCAACTATGGCACACGCAAAGATCCGTTCACAGGCAAACAAAAGAAACATCGTGGCATTGATTTTGCTGGCAAAATAGGTACTGAATTATTGGCTGTTGCCCCTGGTCGCGTTGTATCTGCGGGCGAACGCGTTGGATACGGGACAACGGTTGAAATTGATCATGGCTTGGGCTTTACAACATTATATGCCCATTTATCGCAAATCTTGGTATCGCGTGGTGACTGGGTGCGTCCTGGGACAGTTATTGGATTGGCCGGTTCTTCTGGTCGTTCTACGGGGCCACACCTGCATTACGAAATAAGATACAAAGGCGCACCATTTGATCCAACAAAATTTATACAAGGGGACTAAGAAATGCTGGCATTTACAAATTCGACTGAAAAACAGTCACCAACAATCATCGGGGCAGGCTGCAAATTAACCGGCGACATCAAGACAGATCATACCGTCCAGATTCACGGCGAAGTTGTTGGCGACATATACGCAGGCACCGTTGTCATTGGGCGCGGCGGATTAGTTATTGGCAACATTAAAACACCTGTGCTATTTTTACATGGCACCTTGGATGGTTCGGCAACAGTTAACACTGCAAATATGTTCAGTGCTGCCAAAATGACGGGGACATTGTCATATAATACATTAAATATTACTGGCAATACGGGTCTAGAATGTAAATTAACCAAACGAAAGGACAAATAAAAAATGAATAAAAATGTTACAAAAGTTTATATTGCATCTGACCATCGTGGTGTTGGTTTAAAGTTATATTTGATTGAAATGTTGAACGCATCTGGATATAACACAGTAAATCTTGGTACAGACGACCCCAACACATCTGTTGATTACCCTGATGTTGCGGCGACGCTGGCAGATGCGATGGAAAATGATTCAAATTCCCGCGGTATTATTATATGTGGCACTGGGGCAGGTGTTATGATTGCTGCAAATAGATATAAACATCTGCGTGCATCCCGTTGCAACACACCGAACCAAGCACGCGACGACAGATATCACGACGATATAAACGTATTGGCATTAGCTGCAGATGATATCGATATCGAAGTTGCATTCTTGTGTGCTCAGGCATTCTTGGAAAGTCCATTTGATAATTGCGAACGTCGTGTCAGACGTGTACAAAAGATATCGTAGTAAAAAATCCCGCATTTGCGGGATTTTTTTATTAATCTGTATTGAATTTACTTTAACATCTTTGTCCATTCATTATCTGGGAAATTTAATTTCAGCATCTCTGCATATCCATATGCCTGTTGCGGCAACCCGATTGCAGTATAACATTCAACCAGTCGATACATCGCCTCTGGCGTCATAGCGGTTTCTTGGGCATCTTGGATGACAGATTGTAATCTGTTAATTGCGCTGGTCCAGTTTTCTTTTTTCATATCATGACGTGCAGAATACATAACTTTGCCTGCGATATAATTTTTCAATATAACAATCTTATTTTCGGCGTTCTTGGCATATTCGCTGCGTGGGAAACGCTTTACCAGTGTTTCAAACTGCTGCAATGCATATGCAGACATTCCTGGTTCACGTCTGACATCACTTACCTGACGATAATAACACATTCCGCGCAAATACATCACATATGGTACATCTTTATGTCCCGGGTGAAAGCGCATAAATCTGTCTGTTACCAGCAATGCCCCTGCAAAATCCCCATCCATATAGTAAGAATATGCCGCCATAACCAGCGCATCTGGTGCCCAAGAACTGGCCGGATATTGTGTTTCCGCTTTCAAGAATTCTGTGGCAGCCTCTTCATAATTTTCATCATTAAATTCTTCGTATGCTGTTGCATAAATCTCAGCCAACGGCTGTTCTGGAACGATTTCTGTTTTCCCAGCGCATCCCATCAACACACCAGATAAACTAAGAATTAAAAAAATCTTTTTCATAATATATTCCTGTCTTGTATTTATTTACAATGCGCAGTATAATCCAAACTATGAAACTAGGCAAACATATTTTCAGCGTCGGCGCCATGACAGGTATCAGCCGCATATTTGGTTTTATTCGCGACATGTTAATTGCGCGGGTATTGGGGGCAGGGAGCGTTTCAGATATCTTCTTAGCTGCGTTCAAGCTGCCAAACTTATTTCGTGACTTGCTGGGCGAAGGGGCATTATCTGCGATATTCATCCCAATGTATACAGATTCCAAGAAAGACGAAAATTTCGCTCGTAATGTTTTTTCATGGCTGATGCTGATATTATTGTGTATCACTATATTATTCGAAATCTTTATGCCTGTGATTGTATGGTTCTTGGCACCTGGTTTTGATGCGACTGTGGGGAAACTGGAAATGACGACTATTATATCCCGCATAATGTTTGTTTATGTTATCTTTATATGTGGTGCTGCATTTTTATCTGCGATATTGAACAGTTTTTCACGATTTGTACTGGCGGCCTTTATGCCTGTACTGTTAAATATAATGCTGATATGTGCATTATTGTTTGCGATGTTCTTTGGCACAACTCATATATTATATTTAATGGCGGGTACTGTTGTATTGTCTGGAATCATTCAATTTGGGGTACTGTGGGCCCGTATAAAGCGACGTCATTTTGGCCTATATTTAGTAAAGCCTCGTTGGACACCAAAAATAAAGTCCATGTTTCAGCGCTTTGGGGTCAGTATTATTGGTAACGGTTTTTATCAAATAACTATTATCGTCGGCACAATGGTGGCCAGTTTTCAAAGTGGTGCTGTATCATGGCTGTATTATTCTGACAGAATTGTTCAGTTACCATTCGCAATGATTGGTCTGGCTGTTGGGACTGTACTGATGTCATCTATATCAAACGCACTAGCAGACAAGAATATGCGCAGTGTTTATATTCAGCAAAATTCATCGATGCGTCGTTCTATGATGCTGATATTACCCTGCGTTGTTGGTCTTTTTGTCTTGGCAGAACCAATCATACGGTTTTTATTTGAATATGGCGCATGGACATCAGAATCAACCACCGCAGTGGCACACGCAATTATGATTCAGTCATTGGTTTTACCTGCAATGTTAACCAGTCAAATATACAGCAAGACTTTGTACGCATCTCAAGACGTACGCACACCTGTCAAGACCAGTATGGTATCATTATCTGTTGCAGCCGTATTATACGTAACATTGTTCCCATTGGTTGGCTATCTGGCGATACCGATTGGTATTGTATTCAGCGGTTATCTAAAGAACATACTATTACGTCGTGCATGTCGCCGTCGCAACTTGGTTCAGCGTGACGCGCGTACATTACGTTCTATTATCGCGTTTGGCGCGTTGGCTGTATTACTGGGGGCAGGATTGGCCGGCATTAATATAACAAATATATTTATACTGGGGGCGGCCATCGCAGGTTATGGTATAATATATTTACCAGCTTCATACATTATCGAACGCGCAATAATATCCAGAAAATAAATTTGAATTCTGGGTATTTTTATGATAAAGTATAAATTATAAAGAACTGGAAGGAGTCCGAATTATGAATAAACTTATATCTTTGGCGGTACTGACGGCTGTATTGGCTGGCTGTACAGATCTTAGCACTATTGGCACTGGGGCAAACAATTATGGCACCCCTGTGATGACAGAAGAACCATTGGCGGCAACACCTGCTGAACAACAGCCTGCATTAAACGACACATATTTGTTGGCAGCGGCACCAAAATATTACATTGGTAACGCATACAAAGTTGACGATGTACAATATATCCCTGTTGAAGATTTAACATATAATCAGGCCGGCGTTGCTGGTATTATCCCAACAGAATTAAACGGCACCAAGACCAGTAACGGTGAAATTTTTGACGTTAACCAGATGGTCGCGACCAGCAAAACATTACCATTACCAACAATTGCACGTGTGACTAATTTGGACAATGGTATGTCTGTTGTTGTACGTGTAAATAATCGTGGGCCATTTGTTAACACACGTCTGATGGATTTATCACCTGCTGCGGCACAGCAAATCGGCTTAAACGGCCAGGGTCGCGTTCAAATCCAAGTATTATCAGACCAAACAATGGCTGTAAAGAACGCAACATTGGGTACTGTGACACCACAACCACAACAAGCTGTTGTAACAACAACTGTAACAGAAGCACCTGTTGTGACTGAACCTGTGGTTGCTGCACCTGTGGCCGGCACATACAGCATTCAATTGGCGGCGTTTTATGCCCAAGACAGCGCAGACGCATTGGCAAATCGTATGAAACAGTTCGGCGACGCAATCGTTATCAACGAAGACGATATGTTCAAAGTACGCATTATTAATCTGGACGCTGCAAAAGCACGCAGTGTAATCGACACATTGCGTTCTAACGAAGGTATGGCCCCAGGTCTGTTAAAAGACGGCCGTTGGGTTAACCCAGACAGTATTTAATTCGGATAAACAAAAAAATCCCGCAAATGCGGGATTTTTTTATTGTTTTTTTAACGCTACAAAATCAGCCACGAAATTTACTTATTTGTTTTGTTTGCAATAACTGTTTGTACTTATCTATTTTTTCATACTTTTCTTTTATTTGTTGTTCAGATTTTGCATACATTTGTCTAGTATCATTAATCAGCGCCTGATACATCCCCTGTATTAAACTACAATATTCTTGTTTTCTGCCAAAGTCCGCCCGATACCAATCAACAACATCCGGCAATCTGGCCCACAGGATTTGAGCAAATTGCACACGAAGTGCGCCACTGAACATATCTAAGTACGCCGCAAAGATTCTAAAAACAATCGCCATATCAAATCGGCAATACATATATAAAAAGCGCAACCGCAAACACAGCATATCAATTGTCACAGAATCGTTTAAGTTACATTCAACAGAACAATCTAAACCGAATTGCTTTAATACGTCATTATGTTCCAAGATTTTTATCAAAACGTCTGATGTTTTTGGACTGTCCGCCAGCAATTTATACATAAAATTCGATTTCCACTCTTCATCCAAGGCGCATCCTGAAGTCTGTGCTTGTTTTGCATATGGACTGTTTGCGATTTTATGTTCCAACACCGCGTTGAACACAGGTGCCCGTCCAGTAATCATACGGTCGAATTGCGCCACCCCGCCAGACCGTAATCTGCTGGCAAAGAATTCATCCCAACATCCCAAACCAACACTGGACTTTTTCAACACCCATTAAATCCTTTACTTTTTCACGACCATATTTACCAACTTTTTCGGCACAACGATTGTTTTAATAATTTCAGCATCACCTAACTTTGCGGCGGCTGCGACCTTGGCGGCTGCAACAACAGTACTTTCATCTGCGTCTGCTGGCACGACAAATTCTGCGGCGCGCTTGCCATTAATAGAAACAACCATTGTTAATTCTGTATCGACCAACTTTGCTGCATCGAACGTTGGCCATGGTTCAAAGACCATAATATCCTTATGTCCCAACTTTTCCCACATTTCTTCGGTCAAGTGTGGTGCAAAAGGATTCAACATCTGCAACAGCGTTTCGTACGCAGGGCGGGGCATAGAACCACCAAACGCATTGATATATTCCATCATTGCAGAAATTGCTGTATTAAACTTCATATTTTCTAATCTGTCTGTCACATCTGCAATCAATCTGTGCTGTAATTTTTCCTGGGCGGCGGTCATTGGCTCATATGTTAAATTATCAGACAGATTTTCCACACGTTTCAAGAAACGTTGAACCCCCGCCAATGCACCATCTGTCCATATTGTATTATTTTCCCAAGGCCCCAGCGACAATACGGCCACACGTCCTGCATCTGCGCCAACGGATTCAACCAAATCCGCAACCATAAATCCATTACCGCGTGATTTAGACATTTTATATCCGTCATTTCCCATCAGCAAGCCTTGGGCTGTACGTTTTGCGTACGGTTCTGGTGTATTTACCAATCCCAAATCATATAACGCATGATGCCAGAATCGTGAATAAATCAAATGTCTGGTGTTATGTTCATGCCCGCCATTATAGTGTGTTACAGGCATCCAGTTTTCCATTTGTTCACGCGAACAAAATTCTTTATCATTTTTCGGATCCAAATAGCGCAAGAAATACCAAGAAGACCCAGCCCACCCAGGCATAGTATCTGTTTCACGTTTTGCCGGCGCACCGCAACATGGACATATTGTATTTACCCAATCTGTGGCACGCGCCAAAGGACCTTCGCCATCATCTGTTGGGCGATAATCAGACATATATGGTTGCATCAATGGCAATTCGGATTCAGGCACAGGCACCCAACCACACTTTTCACAATACACCATCGGGATTGGTTCACCCCAATACATCTGACGTGAAAAACCCCAATCTTTTAATTTGTATTTTGTTGTACCACGTGCAAAGCCACGTTCTGAGCCATACTTAATTGCGGCTGCAATTGCATCTGACTTATTCATTCCGTCCAAGAAAGATGAATTTATATGCAAACCGTCGCCTTCCCATACTTTATCAGGTTCACCACCATCCAAGACCGGAATAATATCCAATCCGAATTTTTTTGCAAAATCCCAATCACGACCGTCATGTGCAGGCACCGCCATAATTGTACCGTACGCATAATCAGCCAACACATAATCCGACGCGAACACTGGTATTTCTGCACCTGTAAACGGATTAATTGCCATAATACCTTGCAACCGAACACCTGACTTTTCTTTTGTTGCATCTGTACGTTCAATTTCGGTTTTTGCGACAGATTCTTTTATATACTGACGCACAGCATCTGCATTTGTAATTTTACCTTCGTCAATCCACTTGGCCAACAACTTATGTTCTGGGGCAATGACACAGAATGTGACACCAAATATGGTATCAATTCGCGTAGTATATATTGTCATCGTATCATCGCCAACTTTAAAGTCTACATCTGCGCCATTTGATTTACCAATTAGATTGATTTCGTCTTTCTTTATACGTTCATCAAAGTTAACATTTTTCAATCCATCCAACAATTTATCTGCATACTTTGACAGCGCCAAATTCCACTGTAATTTTTCCTTTTTTTCGATATTTCCATGGCAACGCGGACACTTGTTATCTTCCAGCTCTTCATTTGTAAAAGTCGTTCTGCAACTTGGGCACCAATTCATCGGCAGGGCAGATTTATATGCCAAACCCGCTTTCCAGAACTGAATAAACATCCACTGGGTCCATTTAATAAATTCAGGATCAGACGTTGAAACACGCGTTTCCGGACTAACCGACCAACCGACCCGATCAATCATTTCAGAATAAGATACAATCAAATCACGCGCAACATCCGCAGGATGTTTACCGATTTTTGTTGCATAATGTTCACCTGCGATACCCATTGCATCAAACCCCATCGGAAACAAGACATCATACCCGCGCGCACGACGGAAACGTGCCAACACATCAATTCCAGAATAATTCAACATATGCCCCGCGTGCATACCGGCCCCAGACAAGAATGGAAATTCAACCAATGTATAAAATCGTGGTTTTGAACCATCATTTTTTGGCACAAAAGCACGAGCATCTGCCCAACGTTTTTGCCATTTTGATTCACGTTCATGGATTTTTTTGATATCGTCTGCCATATTTATATCCTGTGGTTAGTCAATTCGGGGGTGATTTTAATGCGAAAATGCCCAAAATACAAGAAAAAACCTTGCAACCACCTATTTTTTTTGGAACAATTTTCAAAAAGGTGGTTTATATGAATAAAAAGCAAGAAAGAATCCAATATTTACAACAAGAAAAACAAGAAGCCCTTAGAAAATCTAAAATTTATAAAAACGTTTCTATTGTTGCAAATTGTTCGACTGGGGTCGCCGCTGCGTTTATTTTAATTGGTGCAATAAACAACGATACCGAAATGGCACTGGGTGCACTGGCACTTTGTATGATTTTGGCAACAAATAGTGCGGCCGTAACATACGACAGGAAAAAATACACAGATTTGGCATCCAAAATTCAACATAAAATAAATCGCACCCAAGGCCGTCATAGATAAAAAATCCCCCAATTGGGGGATTTTTATTTATCAGGATTTTCACCTTGTTACCATTACACTAAATCATCACTTAAACGACACCGTATAATCATCATCCATCGTGGTGGATGCTATTATCGAGGGACGAAAGCCATAAAAATTATCGATCATCCCGCGCGTTGCACACTCTTGCGCACAATTGGTCGCACAATCTTTGTTGTATATATACAAATAAACCCATTCTGATTCAAATGGACGCGTTATTTTACACCAACAATTTTGCCCATCACTACGCCCCTGATAATTAGACTTTGCATCATACCCAGCTTTTGCATATGGACAACCCGCCCAATAACCATTCCAAGTACCATTTATACCCAACAATTCATCTCTCCAATCAGACACAGAGTTCGAACAATCCGGAACAAGATTCGCACATGACGAAATACCTGATATTGTACCGACACCCTCATAATGCACGCGCCATTCTGATTTTTCATTATCTGCAACATACGATGTCGGGACTGTCGCATAATTCAGTCCAATTACAACCTTGTCATCTTGGGCGCACATTGTGGTCGCGCCCGCTTCACAAACAACCAAGCCAAACAAAATTACTGATATTATTTTATACATTTTTTACCCCCATTTTTTACCAGATTGCTTCAAAAAATTTATCACGAAAATCATAACTATTTTTTATGCTTTCTGCACAATTTGTGGCGCAATTTTCGCGGCAACTTGTCCCAGAATCATAAGTCTGCATATATATCGGATAACTGGTCGCCGGTCGTAACATTATACACCAACAATTATCCCCACCAACTGTCCCCGCCACAGCCGCCGCCGATGTATCAACATAATATTCTGTACCATTTCCAGCATAATCTATGCACGCAGATGACCCACGAATAAATCGCTGAATCCCATGCATCGTCGCCAACGTGTCATAATCAACATCAATACGCCACGACATACCATCAATCACAGGCGTGCCATATACAACATCACCAACTTTGTCTTTATCCAAGACAACCATCAGCGAAAACTCCGACATACACATTGTGCCGTACGCACCACCTGCAAAAATTGCACATATTAAAAACATCAGTATTTTTTTCATTTTTACTCCCTCTTTGTTTTAATCGACGACATGCCAAATCTGGTCATTAAATTGTAAATTGATTGTTCCAGACTTACGTCCTTGCATCAGGTTCACATAACACCGCGTGTTTTCCACCTGTAAATGCAGTGACGGCGTTGTAACCTTGGTCGCATATATCGGCACAATCAGTCCCGTTGACGTACGCAAATACCGCATATAAGAATTGCGTGATTCCCATGGACATAAATTCACACAATTGCCCAAATGATTCATTTCTTGGCCCCATGGACACATACGCAGCGCCAACATACTGTCCGGCACAGTGTTATATGGATACCCCCATACAGTCGCCTGAACATCATCATGATGAGAATCGTCAAAAACAGGAATTGCTGTAAATGTCGCAGGACATGCCACAGCATCATCCACACGACGCAACATTACTTCTGCGCTTTCTGATATTTTATTGTATGTTTTTGGGCACATATTCGCGTCTGGCGCGTACGCGACGCACTTTTCACCATCATAAAACCCACCATCACATAAGTTCGCAGGCGCATTATTTATATAAACTTCAGCCTGAACAGGAACCACCGTCTCACTGCAAGAGCCATCCATATGCGATTGCCCACACCCATCTACATTTACAGCATTATACCCAGACACACAGGTGTTTTGTTCATACTTTTGACACGTATACGTATACCCATCATCTGACGCCGTCGCCACAGGATATCCGCCATCACATAACGGCATCGGGGGCAGAGCGCCATACGCCGCACCACACGTTAAAATGATTAAAAGAAAGCCATATCGACACATTTTATTGTTACCACTTTGTTATTTAAAACAAAAACCACCAGTTTGTCTGGTTGGTTGGAGCTGATAACAATAACAAGAAATTGCATGCTTATTCAATATATTCGCATACTCCAACCAAAGGCTGGAATATGTTTTTTCGTCTTTTCTGACGCTTGTTACAAGGGTTATCAGGCCCATCAGCGACCTTAAAGACCACGTCCGCTGACATTGGTCATTATAACAACAACACAAAAATATGTCAAATATGCAATTTTATTTTTTGGCAAAACAGGCCAAAAACTCAATATTTCCGCTGCCACCGCGGATTGGAGATTCTGTTACACCGACACAATCAAAGCCACTTTGTGCGAACGATTCAACAACACGATTTATTGAATACTGATGCCAATCATCACTTTTAATAACGCCATTAAATTTAGCCGCGACCGATGCAGGCACTTCGAATTGAGGCTTTACTAGCGCAATTATTGTTTTCGCCCCCCACCGGTTCACAGCCCCTATAATATTCGTCAGCGAAATAAAAGACACATCAATCACAGTTAAATCAACCAAGGTCACAGGTTGCACATCACGAATATCAGTCTGTTCCATCGATGTAACACGTGCGTCTTGTCGTAATTCTGGGATTAATTGATTTGTACCAACATCAATCGCATATACATGCGACGCGCCACGCGCCAATAAAACCTCTGTAAAACCGCCTGTACTGGCACCAACATCTAAACAAACCATATCACGTGGCGAAATATGAAAAAAATCCAACGCATGATACAGCTTTAACGAACCGCGCCCAGCAGAATAGGGCAACGCACCACCAGAAATATTATCTGAATCAGACACAATCTGACTGGGCTTCTTGGCCGGCACACCATTTACCAAAACCAAGCCCGCGTTAATCGCCGCCACCGCCTTGGAACGGGTAGGGTATAAATTACGTAAAACAAGTTCTTGATCAAGCCTCATACATTATATTATAACAACATTAGGAAACAAAATCAACTTGACATAATTTTATTTTTTGTCTATATTATTATAAATAAAAGGACATAAATATGTGTATTAAAACAAATCAAAAAAATACAGTACAATGCGTCGGGTGCGACAAACAATGTAAATTGGGCTGCATATACAGTTACACAATTAATAAATTCATACCAACTATAAACAACGAAACCATGCTGTATTATCAGGACGAGCATGGCAGAATACAAGAAACCACTGCACTTGCCAATGCGACGTTGGCCACAAAACAAGCCATATATATCGCAAATTTATGTTCAAAGAATACCCAAAGACAAAAATAATAATGTTACAAAGAATACTTAATTTTTTAGGAATAACATATATCAATAACATACAGGCCACAACGACAACGCCCGTACAAACATCCGCACAACCTGAACCAAAGACAAAATTTACCCAGATAAATAAAATCAATGTCAGCAGATGCAATGGTTGCGCCCAAAGATGTCAACTTGGCATAAAAAAGACTAAAAACAACAAGTACTTACCAACTATTGACAACAAACTTAAACAAAAATACCGCGACAACAATGGCGTACAACACTCTGTGCGTCCAGACAACGCAGCCGCAGCACTTTCGTTCGCCAGAACAATCTCAAATTCCTGCGAACACTATACACCCCCAACCAGACAAGAATCTGCCCCCATGCCACAAACACACTGTCAAGGCTGCAATCAAAAATGCAAATTAGCGGCGGCCAAAACTGAAAACTGTAAATTCTTACCAAGAATAGGGCAAAAAACCGTAAAATTCTACCTAACCAAAAGTGGCCACCCGAAACACACACCGGAACACAACACAAAAACCGAAGCAATCAATTATGCAAACAGTATCAGCAGACTTTGCGACCACTACACATATCAACAGGCAAGATAAAAATATGTTTACACAACAAAATAAAATTAATGTCAGCAGATGCAACGGTTGTCCAAAACGTTGTCTATTGGGCGCACGCGCAGTAATTCTATACGATAATATCGTCGCATACCGCCCAACAATACAATCTCCTTATGGACATATAAAAGTTCACCACAGCAGAAAAGTAAAAAGACGTCTATCACAGACATACAACAAAGCATCTGTCGCGCTTTCACACGCCAGAACCGCTGCCCACGACTGCTTTAACTTTACCCCACCACCAGAACAAGAACACACATCTAACATAAAGACACATTGCCAAGGATGCGATAAACAATGCGAATTGGCCGCGGTAAAAATAAACACATACAAACAAGAAGATATATACGCACCAAAAATAGGTGACAAAACAATTAAACTATATTTCAACAAACGTGGCCTAACAAAAACAGTTCCATCATTCAAAACCGCACTCCCTGCATTCATACGTGCCAATAAAATCAGCAAACTATGCGACAATTATAACTACAACCAAACACGATAACAATTAAGTAAAAGCAACACATTACACACACCTTATAACACACAACTTTAATCACACTAACAACAAAGACCAAAGCAGGGCACGACACACAAAACAACACAAAAAAACACAGACAAAAAAATCAAAAAAGCATAACACACCGAAACAAACACGCACAACACCAACAACAAAACCAAACGCAAAAAAACACAAACAAATTACAGCAACCAAATACCTACACAACAAAACCAACCCAGAACACGTTGCCGCAAACACAAACAAGAAAAACAAATATAAGTACCACAAAAAGAGACTAAAATGACAACAGAAACAAAAAACATACACCAAAAACCAACAAACAACAACCACACATGTGGTGGTTACGCACGACATTGCAAATTCGAAGCACGTCCATTTAAATTACACAAAATAACAGACTGTTATATACCAACAATAAACGGAACACCAACCGAACAACACTCACCATTTTCCAGCCAAGCCTTTTTCTTTACAGTCGAAGCCTGCATACAACACGCCGAAAAAGTTTCTAAAACCTGCACCCGCCACTACTTAAACAAAAGCAGATAACTAAACTGATTATGTATAGTTACACAATACAAAACCAATAAAAATAGGGCAATAACCGTCCCCTTACAACACCCTTTACAACATAATCACGCCAGAAACACAAAAACACACCAGATATTATGTACGCGCTTACGACAGCGAACACAAAAACACACCACATATTATGTATACGTTTACGATAGTGAACATAAAAACACGCCAGATATTATGTACGCGCTTACGACAGCGAACACAAAAACACACCACATATTATGTATACGTTTACGACAACAAACACAAAAACACACCAGATATTATGTATACGTTTACGACAGTAAACTATACATAATATATATTATGCGCCTTTTGTATTACACTGCCCGACAGCACAAAATCAACCTAAACCACACTATTACAAAGCAAAATTATTTGTCTGTTATTTCTTTTATTTTCGATACAGACGTCTTTACTATCTTGGCGGCACGCTTTTTGACTTTTTTCAACGTTTTTTGCACATCACTATCCTCAACCGGCGCTGTTTTTACCGCTTTGACCACCGAACAACAAAACGGACATTTTGTTGCAGAATTATTTATTTTCGATGTGCAGTACGGACATTCATGCGTAGTCGACGGTTGCTTTGCGCGCACCCTGTTCATCGTACGAACAATCAAAAATACAGCAAACATCGTTATAAAGAAACTGACCACAGTATTTAGAAAAACACCTATATTCAACGTACTAGCACCGGCAGCTTGGGCCTGAGCAATTGTTTCATATACCACCCCCTGCTCGCCACCGGACAAAACGTAAAACCACTGTGAAAAATCAATACCACCCATCAAAACGCCTATTGGCGGCATCATAACATCTTTGACCAACGAATTTACCATACCAGTCATCACACTGCCGATAATAATACCAACAGCCATATCAATCGCACTACCACGTTGAATAAAGCTATAAAATTCCCTGATCATCCCTTTGTTTTTACTCATTTTCTTCCCCATCTTGTGTTTTAGAAAATTCTTCTATTCCACGTAACACTTTACCCAAAGTTTTACGCAAATTTTCATCCCGCGTATCAACAGTTATATCTGCCTGCGCATAAACGCCATATCGTTCTGCGATTAATTGCTCTAAAATCTTGCGACTATCTGTATTTAATAATTGCGGACGTGTGTCACGTGAATTAGTCCGTTTCACCAACAAGTCTAAATCTGCACGCAACCAAACAGACAACGCACGTTCCAAAACCATATCCCGCACAGCTGGTGTTATAAAAGCCCCCTCACCCGTTGAGATAACTTTTAATGCCGGCGGCGTATCTAACAAGCGTTCTATTACCCTTTGTTCAACACGTCGAAATTCTTCTTCACCATACATTGAAAAGATATCAACCACGCTGCACCCAGCCGCAGCCTCTATTTCTTTGTCAGAATCAACAAACGGAATCCCCAGACGTCGCGCCAATGCACGCCCTACACTGGTTTTCCCTGCCCCCATCAATCCAACCATCACAATTGGCCGATCTATAAAATCTTCATAATCTGTTTCCATAACGATACTTAGCATAGCAAAATTGCCAGATATCAAACAATAAAAATTTTACCCAAAAAATAAAACATTTATGTTCTGAGCAATATATGATATAATATAGACATATAAATACCTAACACCAGAGAGAGTAAAACATATGAAAAACATTTTACAATCCAGTCCTTTTATTCTTGTATTTTTCGGTATAATTACAACCGCAAATGCGAATCCATACATATACTCTAATTCTATATCTGCGCATAATATCGCAACAATTCAGCACAAGATTACACAAACCGTATTTAACACTGGCACCAAGGAAATACCAACAAACATCCCACAAGAACAGTCTGTTGACCCAACAAAAACATATGGCCGGGCGCCTGTGTATGGAACACCATCTACATACGGAGAATACAATGTGTTCGGCCGCAGTGGCGGTGAAAAACCAACCCCAGCACTTAGCGATTTATGGTTCAGCTGGCAAAATATTACTGACAATGTTAAATTTGATAATTCGACACCAATCGACACAAAAATCAATCTGGTTACAGCCGGTCTGATGGGCGACACATACGTAAATAACAAAACAACAAACACATGGGGGCTGTATACAGGATACATACACACAACCCAAGAAATCCCAGATTTCAGGATTCAATCCAACGGCGGTTATTTTGGCCTGTACAACGGGACGACAATTAGGGACTTTGGTATAAAATTCACATTAAATGGTGGTCTATTAGACAATTCTTCAAATTCACCATTTGTACACGAAAACCACACAAACTTTTGGATTGGTGGTGCAATCAACACATCGTATGCGATAAGACTGGACGACAGTTTTATGCTGCGTCCTGCACTGCATATTGGGTACACTTGGGTAAAGTCAGATGACTTTATTGATGTTGCAAACAGTGATTTCAACTTTTACGAATTAACCCCAGCAATCGACGCGATAAAACATATTGGCGCTGGCTGGTATGGATCAATTGGATTAAAGTACGTCACAATACATTCTGGTGGCGGTACAATAACATTTAACAACCAAGACATTCCTGAATTAGACATGGGAAATTTCTATGAATACGGCCTGGCAATTTATAAAAGTATTTCCAGCACACAATTTTCAGCACATATTGGCCGCCATGATGGCGCTAGATATGGTTGGTTTGGAAACATAAACATAAAATATCTGTTCTAAAAAATAAAAAAACCGCCAAATGGCGGTTTTTTATTAACGTTGCTTCACAATCCTTACAGGCAACTTTTTATTTATACCCAGGCACCATCGCCAAGTATCGGCGGTAATTTTATCAAATCCGCCCTTTTGCTCGAACTCTAAAATCCAATCCCGAACATCTGCTTGATACAACACAAAACTATTATACGACTGCCAACAATTTCGCAATGTACTACGCTGAAAACGCAACTGCTTTTCATACAGCGAATATTCAGCGGGCGCCTTCCCTCCAAGTGCCCTTTCACACAATGTATAAACAGCTTTTATCGTTGCACAACGTCGCACAGTATCACTCCATATTCGCCAACTGCTCCAATTGATCCGCCGCAATCAACGCATCAATCATTTCGTCCAATCCTGCACCGCCAGCCAAAATATCATCCAACTTATACAATGTTAATTTGATACGATGATCTGTGACGCGTTGTTCTGGGAAATTATAAGTTCTTATTTTTTCACTTCTATCCCCAGACCCCACCATCGTTTTACGAGATGCATTACTTGCACTTTCTTGTTCAGTGCGCTGTTTTTCATATAATTTAGAGCGCAGAACTGCCATTGCAGCAATTTTATTTTGTAATTGCGAACGTTCATTCTGACATGTCACAACAATTCCTGTTGGAAAGTGAGTAATACGTATCGCACTATCTGTTTTATTTACGTGTTGGCCGCCCGCCCCAGACGCACGAAAGATATCAATTCGAATATCTTTGTCATCAATTACGACGTCGATATCTTTGGCCTCTGGCATAACTGCGACAGACGCGGCACTGGTATGAATACGTCCCCCTGCTTCGGTTTCAGGCACACGCTGAACACGATGAATTCCAGATTCAAATTTCATTCGACCATATGCGCCGGCACCGTCTATTTTAAAGACAATTTCTTTATACCCGCGCAAAGATGTCGCATTTTCTTCGATAACTTCGACACGCCACCCCTGACGCAAGGCATAAGATTTATATTGATTGTACAAATCACCTGCAAACAATGCAGATTCTTCGCCACCGACACCTGCACGAATTTCCATAATAACACTGTTATCATCCGCATCATCACGTGGCAACAACGCAATTTGCAATTTCTTTTCAACATCAGGCAACAAATGATTCAGATCATGCAACTGTTCTGTTGCGATTTCACGTAATTCTGCATCATTTTGCATTTCACGTGCATCTGCAATACCCGCAACAATCTGAAAATATTCATTTATCAGCGGAATAATTTCTGACAATCTGGAATATTCCTTGGACAACTTAGTTAATTCATCCCCAGCAACATTACCAGAATTCATCTGTGCTTCGATATCAGCGAAACGCGTTTGAATATCTTTTAATTTTTGTTCGACTATCATTATATTGCCTTTATAGTTTTTATTGCATCAACAACAGACACGGCCACTTGTTCACCAGATGCCATATTTTTCAACGCAACAACTTGATTTTCTTTCTCAGTTTCGCCAATTATCATACTGAATCTAGATTTTATTTTGTCGGCATATTCAATTTGGTTTTTAAACTTCTTTTCTGCATCCAAATACGCCACAGACGCAACATTTTCATCACGCAAAGCATTTAAAACAGATACAGCATATGATAAATTTTCATTTCCCATACACAGCACAGCAACATCAACCGGTGATTCAAATTGTGTTAAATCAATCGAACCAGATTCCATCAAAGCAACAAAGATTCTTGAAAAACCAATTGCCGCACCAACGCCGATAATTTTAGTCTTGCTAAACTTGCCTGCTAAATCAGCGTAACGACCACCACCAGCCACAGTTCCCAGTTCTGGATATTTTAATGACTTAAATTCAAAAACCAGACCTGTATAATACGCCAAGCCACGTGCAATCGACAAATCAATTTCTGCATTTTTTACACCGAACAAATCCAGTGTATTCATAAAATCTTGCAGTTCCGAAATCGCCGCATCCAACTTATCAGACTTGTTCAAGAACGCAGAATAACCATTTGTAAATACAGATTTAATCTGATTTTCTTTTTTTGTGTCATCTAACGCGTCTTTTAAACCTTCGGCAAAGTCATCTTCGCCCATTTTATCTTTTTTATCGATTAAAACGAACACTTCTTTTTTCTGATTGTCCGTCATTCCCAAATAATCAAACAACGCATCCCAAAATGGTCGCGACCCAATACGAACCGCACTATCGCCAATAAATTCTGAAACAGAATTTAAAGTACGTTGAATAACAGAAATAATTTCCGCATCATAATTAGTTGATAACGAGTTAACCCCCATTATATCCATATCCATCTGATAAAATTCACGATACCGACCACGTTGTGCACGTTCGCCACGATAACGCTTTGAAAATTGGCTGGCACGAAATGGGAACACTAAATCATTCAGGTGCCCTGCAACATAACGCGACAACCCAACAGTTCCATCATAACGCAACCCCATTTTTGTATCGCCCTTTTGAAACAAGAACATCTGTGTTTCTATTTCGTCCCAGTTATCTTTATCTGTTAACACTTCTGCACGTTCAATAGCTGGCAAATCAAGTTGATTAAATCCAGCATTTTTCAACACAGACAACATACGTGCCGCACAAAAGTCAAAGCAGCGTTGTTGTACTGGTAACAATTCTATAAAACCCGACAAAGGTTTTGTTGGTTTCAAATCCATTTTTTATTCCTATGTTTAAAATACGAAATCTTACGACACTATATCGTGTCAATTATATCACAAAAA
>JAWPOC010000008.1:0-36682 GCA_033345235.1 Alphaproteobacteria bacterium
AACGCGCACGCGCCATCAACGGACGTAAAAAAGAAAAATACGCAACACATTGACGCGCGCAAAACGACTGTTTCTGCCAATCATCGCAAACGCAAAAAGCAACAGAAAAAGAAAACTCTGTGGCAGAAATTGATAAGTTAACCAATCCCCCATCTGGGGGATTTTTATTCCTTTTCTAAGACCTGCCCCCAACGTGGGGCGGGATAGTTTGAGTTATTGCAACGCAATTACGAAAACTTGGGTGGGGGATTAACCCCGGCGTTCCACTTTTTGCACAAATTTGTAAAATTCAGTAAATAAACATCAATCACCGTATCGCACCGAACAACGCGCGGCGCCAGTCGACAACCCTGTCCGCGTAGATCCCACAGACGCTCGCACAATCATTCGAGCAGTCGGCAGCGTCAGACGAGTACCGGAAAACCCATTTTGAATTTGCAGGTTCTGTCATCCGACAAAAACATAAACCACGTTCATTACCATTGGAATCATTACCCGTTAAACCAGCCGTAAAATCATTATCAACAACATCTGCACTATTAAGACTGCCTGCAGATTGACCATACTCTGCCTCTGACACACAGGTTGCATCACCATTTATATATCCGTACGGAAATACAGCCTGCCATATCATCGCCGATACATTATACCAAGACTCTAAAGCATCTGTATCTTTGTTCAACGCACTGGTTTCGGCGATTGCCGTTTCACAAGCGCCACCATCTTCACGACTATCAAGTGTATATGAGCCTATTTGTCCAAATTTACTCATATCATTACAACCATATCTGCACCAGCCCTGTGATTCACCATTTTCCAGCACCAGATAATAACCATCCTTGCATGTGCGGGCGGCACATTTGTTTTCTGACACAGACCACCATGCGGTTTTTACACCAAGACCGCCATTTGACATCTGGGCAATTTCTTCTGCAGTACACCTATCATGATGCGCACGTGGGGTTGGTGTTATCACAGTTTCAATCTTATCTTCATCACCACCAGGGTTTCCATTCCCATCATCACCTTCTTTTGCGACCGGTGCCAACAAGGCCGCCCTTTTCCGTTCTTCTTCTTTTTTCTTAGCGGCGGCGATTTTATTTTGTAAGTCTTTCTTTTGTGTTTCAATTGATGACAGCTCGCCATCTAATTTTTTTATTTTGACCGCTTCGCCAATGTTCGCCGCAATACCAATCGTGCTGATACCCAATGTTGTTATGCCTGCAATCTTTAAGCCTTGGGTCGATTTTTGGCATTGTTCCAATTGTGCAATTTTATCCAGTTTTTGGCGTGTTAATTCTGCAATTTTATCATCCAGTGCATCTGCATTCGCAATACATGGGAACAATGCAAATACACCCAGTGCAAATTTAAGTTTATTAGTCATTGTTATACCCCTGTAAAGTTGTGTTTAATTTTTTGATATCTGAATTGCCTGTTTGTACTGACGCTTTTTTATCTTTGATTTTTGCGCCTTGGACACCGGCGGCAACACCAGTTGCCACAACGCCCGCAGACCCAATAACAGTCGCAGCAACCCAGCCTTTCTTGGACTTTTCACACTTTGCGATTTCTGTGTCTAATATTAAAATATCGTTTTCCAACGTGGATATTGTTTCCAGTTTCATTGGAATCGTTGCATCCATTGTTGCCGCACCGGCCGCATTACAAAACATCAGCGCGCCCAACAATAACATAATCTTTTTAAAATTCATAAAACATACCCCCGTATATATTTACAGGTATTATACCATAATCTGGGGCGATAAAAAACTATTAATCTTCTTTGAACAATCGCGCGGGGTCAATCGCAGTATTACCGCGGCGCACTTCCAGATACATTTCTGGTCTGTCTGGATTCATACGTCCCACAGGTTCACCCGCCAAGACTTCTTGTTCCAGCATAACATCAATATTTCCCAGATTTGTCATCACAGTATTATATCCATTTTTGTGCGACATAATTATCACCTTGCCAAAGCCACGAAAACTGTCTGCGAACTTCACAACGCCATCTGCCGGCGCCATAACCAATGCGTCCCCACGTGCACGCACGCGCCACCCATCAGACTTTAATCCTAACGCGGTCTTTTCTCCGAATCGAACGACAACACGCCCACGCAACGGCAGATTTAATTTTCGACGCGAAAAACGCGAATCGGCCGACATCTCGGAACTGCCGACACCCGCCGACAATTCAGAAATACTTTTCGCACGTGCAGACAGTTCACGTAATTTCTTTTGGGTTGCAGAATGTTCGTTCTTTAATTTCTGGTTTTGCGCGCTGCGCGTCTTTAACAGTTTATCTAACTTGCGCTTTTCCGAATCGTATTTTTTTGCAGTTCTGTCTAATTTTTCTTTTTCAATCGCGCGTTGTTTGCGAATTTTTTCCAGTTCTTTGATTTGCTGTTTTGCGTTTTCAATTTCTGTATCCAGATTATCGGCTGTCCCCGACAATACCGCCGACGTCAAAACATATTCGCGCATATCATCACTGTTAAAACTGGGGTTAGATGCAATAAACAAAACACTGGCGCTGGCATCAGCAATTCTGGATTTATTTTTTTCCATATCCGCATGAATTTTATCACGTTGCGCATCCAGTTCTGCAATTTTCTTGGCGACGATTGCCCGTTGTTCTTCTAAATCACTGACTTTATCAGCCGCCTTGACCAGTTGCTTTTTAGTTTTATTTACTTCGCGTTCAGACGTTTCAACCTGTTGTTCCAGTTTTTTATTTTGCAGTTCTGTTTTTTCAATCTGGGCATTTATCTGCGACAATTCCGAACTGGCCACCGCGGCCCCTGTAAAAATAAATAACAAAGAAAAAATTATGCAAATCTTCTTCATTATTTTTTAACAACTCTCAAGTAAACTTTTTTACCCTTTTGCAACAAGATATCAAACGAATCGTGCCCCAGTTCAAATCTTTCTGTCCCATCGCTTTTGACGCCGTCTATTTTCAAGCCACCTTGTTGAATTAATCTGCGACCTTCGGATTTAGATTCGACCAAGCCCACTTCCATAATCAATTCCAAGATATCAATTTCTTCACATCTGTCTTGAATTTCCACAGTCGGCACATTTTCCATATTCGCCCCACCCCCAAACAGCGCCGCCGCCGCATCCTGAGCCATCTGTGCCGCAGCACGCCCATGCGCGATTTCAGTTGCTGCGAATGCCAAAATCTGTTTGGCTTGGTTTAATTCTGCGCCCTGCAATGCGGACAATCGTGCAATTTCATCTAATGGGATTTCTGTAAATATCTTTAAGAATTTTTCCACTAAATCATCTGGTGTATTACGGAAATATTGATAATATTCATATGGCGACGTTTTGTCTTCATTTACCCAGACCGCGTTTCCTGCGGACTTGCCAATTTTATTTCCATTTGCATCTGTTATCAAAGCTGTTGATAACACAAAAACTTCTTTGCCCAGTTTTTTACGAACTAATTCAATACCCATAATTGCGTTACCCCATTGGTCTGCACCACAGGTCTGCAAAATACAATTATGCTGTTTATACAGTGTCAAGAAATCGACCGCTTGGAACGTCATATAATTAAATTCCAAGAACGTCATACCATTATCTAATCTGCGCTTTACAGAATCCATCGATAACATACGTGGCACAGTAAAGTCCGTTCCAAAATCACGCAAGAAATCCAGATGCGAATACTTTGACATCCAATCATAGTTATCAACCATAATCGCACCATTATCTTTGCTGTCAAAATCCAAGAACTTTGCAAAAGACTTTTTTAATCCCGCAATATTTTTTGCCAAGACATCTTCGGTCATCATTGGGCGTCCACTGTCACGTCCAGACGGATCGCCAATACGCCCTGTTGCCCCACCAACCAACGCAATTGGTCGATGTCCAAACTTTTGCAACCAGCGCATCATCATCACCGGCACCAAATGCCCCACGTGCAAAGAATCCGCCGTCGGATCAGACCCCAAATAAGCCGTTATTTTACCCGCATTCAACGCCTCATTCAGCCCATCCATATTTGATGTCTGGTTTATAAAACCGCGTGCGCTTAATTCCTGTAACAATTCATTTTGCATCATAGTATCCTTGATTATTTTCTGATGTGATAATAGCACGTATTTCTTTGTCTTGCAAGAAAACCGCACAGATTTATTTTGTGATAATTTGTTTAAATATTTCAGCAGGTATTGTTCCGCCAGTGACCTTGGAATCCATTGGCGAGAAATCGTCATTTCCCATCCAAACCCCGATTATTAAACGTCCATTTGACCCCACAAACCACGCATCACGGTTTTGATTACTGGTACCTGTTTTTCCGCCCAAGACCCCACTGGCGCGGGCGCGTCCCCCAGTACCACCAACCGCCACAACATCTGCCAGTAATGCGGTCATTTTTTCAACTGTATATGGCTGTAAAACCTGAATTGGTTCTGACGGATTTCTGTGATAGATCGTATTTCCATTTGCATCTGTCACGCGCGTAATTGAATAAGGCCGCACAGAAAATCCATTATTCCAAATAACTGCATAAATATTTGTTAAATCCAGCAACGTCATTTCTGAGGCGCCCAACACAGTTGAATATTCGCGACGCAACTTTGTTCCGACCCCCAAACGTCCTGCCATATCCAAGACAGAATCAATACCATATTCCTGGGTCAGTTTCAGCGGCACAGAATTCACACTTTTTGCAAAGGCCGTTGCCAATGATATATCGCCATAATACTTTTCATTATAATTCTTTGGGTTATAATCCCCGATTGCAAACGGAGAATCATTAACGTATGTATCTGGGCTCATACCATTTTCCAGCGCGACCAAATACACCACTGGTTTAAAACTGCTGCCGGGTTGGCGTGGTGCGATTACTCGATTAAATTGACTGGCTTGATAATCTGCGCCGCCTGCCATTGCACGCAACGCCCCGTCAGGATTCATTGCAACAACAGCACCTTGGTAATCACCAACTTTGCCCGCCAGCACTTGCGACACAGAATCTTGCAACGTTCTATCCAACGTAGTATAGACATACATATCAGATTCAAATTCACCGATACGCGACTTTAATTCATCCATAACAAAGTCTGTCCAATATCGATACATATTTGTATCTGCGACACCGGATGCAGGCTTTAAATTCTGTGCGGCGATACGTGCAGTATTAATATCAATAAAGCCTTGGCGCACCATTTCTTGCAAGATTACACGCGCACGTGCGATATTTCTGTCTGGATTTCGCGCAGGGCTGTACGATGTTGGCGCTTTTAACATTGCGGCGATTTGTGCGGCCTGTGCCACAGATAATTTATTGGCTGGCACTTGGAACATTGCACGCGCTGCGGCATCAATACCGCGCATTCCGCCAACCAGAGACACCCTGTTCATATATAAATCTAAAATTTGATTTTTATTAAATCTGTTTTCCAGCCAATAAGACAAAATTAATTCTTGAACCTTGCGAGAAATTTTCTTTTCGCGCGACAAGAAAATATTTTTAGCAGTCTGTTGTGTAATTGTTGATCCCCCCGCAGCGATACGACCAGATGCCAAGTTAGAAAACACTGCACGCATAATGCCACGTATATCAACAGGCCCATGTTCAAAGAATCTTTTGTCTTCGATTGCGACAATTGCCTGCCATACGTGTGGGGGCAAAGTCTGCACAGACACAGGTGTTCCCATAATACGATTTGCGCTGCGTATTTCATTTCCGTCTTTGTCTAAAAAGACCACAGTTGCATCCCTTGTTTCATGCAAAATTGCATCCAACGACGGCATACGCATATATATAAACGCGACATAACCTGCAATCAACACACCAAGAATTAGCATAAAATTGAACCCCAGCGCCAGCAACTTTGCCGTCCACGAACGTGACTGAGTTTTTTTATTTTTCTTATTTTTTTGTTTTGTTTTTTGTTGCACTTGTTTTTCAATCCTTGTCAATAAATCTTTACAGGTATTTTATCATAAACACCTTGCTCTTGGCTATGTTTTATAAGTATAATCGTATCATACAACGAAAGGAAAATACATATGAAAAAAATTGCGATATTGTGCGGTACACTGGCGGTTTGTCCTGTACTGGCGAATGAATACTCTGGGACATACGGATATGATACAACACCATCTGTGATTGCGCCACGTCGCGATAATTATATTGGCTTTCGCATTCATAAAAACGAAAATCTGGCGATAAAACATGACGTTATTGGCGGCGATGAAATTAATCTTCGCAAAGACAACTTTGGTATTGGTTTAAATATCGGCAACAGATTAAGTAACAATGTAAAAATAGAATTTGAAACATCATACACAGGCGCAACCCAAAGTAAATATGCCACGACTGTTGATGTGAACGTATGGGCAAATATGTTCAACGTATATTTATTTCAAGAATTTTCTGGTGCGATATCACCTTATGCTGGGATTGGTCTGGGGTTTGCGGGTCTGTGGGGTGACATTGATACCCCGTCATATCACATAATGGATCGTGCATTTGATTTATCATATCAAATAATGTTCGGTGTAAATTTTGCATTAAATGACCGCATTGATTTTAATATGGGCGCAAAATATCAGTACTATGGTGATTTAGAACATAAATTACATGGCGCAGAATTTGCCACCACAGACATATCTGGCACAGAGATTTACTTTGGTGCGGCATATAAATTTGGTTTAGACTAAACATTCGCCCAAACACTAACTCCTAAAAAATGCCCATACGGGCATTTTTTTACCATCGTCCACTGTACCCAGATGGCATCGTATCGTAATCACTTAATCCCTTACAGCCACAATATACACAATATGACAAAGTTGGCCAAACATCATACAGATATTTGTATGTATTTTCGGATTCGACATATACCTTGGTTGAAAAGCCTTTTAATCCGGCACATCCATAAAAAGTCTGGACAAAAGAATTCGCACTGGTTATCGCGCCAAATAAATGTTCTGGCAATGCGGTCAGTTTTGCACAATTACGAAACGTACTCTCAAACATTGACGCCCCAGAGCCATAAATGCCTGCAAATAAATAATCTGGCAATGCACCGGTTAAATTACTACAATTATTAAAAGTATGTGCATACGCATACACAATTGCAGGACCTGTTATGTGTCCAAACAAATACGGCGGTATCGCATAACCATCGCGCATGTACTGTGGCATATTTTCATCAGTTACATAACTACCTAAATTGACACACCCAGAAAAAGTATTCCGAAACATATCTTGATACGTTGTCCCCGTCATATCACCAAAAAATCCATCTGGGATTGCACCGGTTAATTTAACACAGTTATAAAAAGTCGCGAAAAACATTCTTGGCGCAGTACCATCAGTTAGACCATAAACCCCGCCAAACAACAATGGTGGCAGATTACCAGACAATTCTACGCAGTTATAAAACACTTCTGCAAACATGTGGGCAGCCGCATCTGAATTTTCTGCGATACGTCCAAACAATGTTTCTGGGATTGCATAACCACGTTGCATATAATCAGGCTTATCTATATCTGCAATTTCCGACCCCAGTTTTACACATCCAGAAAACGTGCCGGCAAACATACTATCCGCAGGTGTACCACCAAGCACTGATCCATCTGCATTTTCAACCCCACCAAATAAATCAGCAGGAATCGCACCAGTTAATCCAGCGCAGCCTTGAAACGTCCTGTCAAACATAGATGCCTGCGGTTGGCCATACAAATCACCAAACAACATATCTGGGATACTGCCTGTCAACCCATTGCAATTATAGAACGTATTTGAAAACATATATCCTGCGGGAGTGCCTTGTATTTTGCCGAATAAATTCGGTGGTATATTTCCCTGTAATCCTGTGCAATTATAAAAAGTTTGACTGAACATATTCAGTGCAGGTTGCCCCCGTATGGTACCAAATAAATCATCTGAAATTTTTGTTAAACCGACACAATTATAGAAAGTTCTAGCAAACATATACATTTGTGGTTCGCCATTTTCAAAATTTCCAAAAAATTGTGCTGGAATTTCACCAACCAATCCCACACATCCATTAAATGTATCATAAAACATACTGACTGCTGGTTTTCCTTTGATTCCAGAAAACAATCCTGATTCCAATCCTGACAAAGACGTACACCCAGAAAAAGTACCGTCAAACATATGTTGTCTTGGTTCGCCACTGACCCTGGAAAATAACTTGGCCGGTATTATACCCGATAACTTTGTACACCCCAAAAAAGTTGACGCAAAGGCATATATTTCTGGCTGGCCTGTTATATTTTCAAACAACCGTTCATCCAGTTCACCCGATAATCCAGAACAACCAGAAAAAGTGCCATTGAACATATATGCCATTGGTTGACCAACATTTTTTGCAAATAAATCCCATGGTATTTCACCAGATAATTTTTTACATCCCTTAAAAGTACAGTAAAACAGATAAACATTTACACCAGATACGCGAAACAAATTTCTGGGGATTGAGCCTTCTAGATTACTGCAGTCTGCAAACAATGATCCAAACATTGAACTGCCCGCTTGTCCATGTACCCCTGTAAATAAATCTGGTGGAATTGTGCCGCCTAAATTTGAACATGCGCCAAACGCACTCCAAAAACCTGGTTGCATTGGCCTGCCTGTGATAGGATTCTTTAACGTTGAAAACACTTTGCCCAAACTGCCAGAAATGCCAGCCAATTGTTTATTTCCCGTAAATTGTACCACCGTATCGAGGTATCCCCGGCTGTATCCGCCGATTTTTATGTGATATTCGCCTGCTGTGTCATACGTATGTGAATATACAATCGACTTGGTATTCGGTTTATCATAATGTTCACGTGTGCCGTCGCCCCAGTCGATATGATACACACCATTGGCACCAATTTTAAAACTAAAACTGGTCGTGTCTGGGGTGGTGGTCGCTGTGAAATAATAATGTTCTATTAAGTTTCGTATACAATAAATTCCTGCAACGGTATCGGCGACTTCGCGCGTCGCATATTCAGACTCACCATAATTCGTCCATCCATCACCATTTAACATCGCATTTGCGATATCAACGACTTTTAGAACATAATCCATATTTACAACTTGTTTTGGCGATATTAAATTCGGGCCATACGGTATATCTAAATTATGTTCTTGTTTGATAAACTTATGCACCCATTCGACATTTATCGCCTGACCGGCGTGCGCAGATACAGATAAAAACACCCCAATAATAACGAATAATATTTTACGTAACATCCCGTTTTCCTCTTTTTTACTGTGAAATTGGTAATTGCGGATAATCGGGGCTGTTGACAGTTATTGTTCCGCCGACAGTGTATGTGCCCTGCATATTGTTTTGCGTATCGGCCAATTTACTGACCTTGGTTGCGACGCATTCGTCGACGTAACGCACAGATGCCACACTGGCGGCCGATGCCGATGATGTGAAAATTAGAATTAAAAATACAAACAGTCTCATCCCCTGATTCCTTTCTTTCGTGTTAAAAAAGAAACCACACGCATTAATTATTCAATGTGGTCAGGAGGTTAACGACAATTAACAGAATTGTGTGCTTATTCAATATATTCGCAGCCCTCCTGACCTTTTGCGGGTCAGGAGTTTTTATTTTTCATCTGAGCATAAAAAATACGCCGGTCGGCGCACTGATTACCCATCAGACGCTGTTATACGGGTCGTTACACCCCATCGCTGGATGACCCCAGCGACACTTAAATTATAACTGATATCCATAAAACTGGCAAGACGTTTTTTGATACAAATATTTACCCGCTGTACACAAGCATAAAAAATCGCCCATTGGGCGATTTTTTACTGATTAGTTAACTGTAATTCTATACGACGATTTTTTTGCAAACTATTCGTATCATTACCCAATGCCACAGGATGCATTTCACCGAAACCACTGGGGATTAATCTGCGCTTTGATACACCGGCACGAGCTAACTCGTCCGCGACCGCCGTCGCACGCAGCAAAGATAATTCTGTATTATCTTTGTAATTACATGTTCCTGGAATAACTTTCTTGTTATCTGTATGTCCATCGATTCTGATAATCCAGTCAATATCTGTTGGGATTTTTGCCTCCATATCTTTGATTACATTTGCAATTAATCCCAATTGTTTTTTTCCAGCATCAGACAATTTATAAGAACCACTGGGGAATAAAATATCGCTGTTTACAATAAATCTGTCGCCAGATTGCTGCAGTGTTGTACGATTACCCAACGCGTTCTTAATAGATTTATAAAAGTAAGACTGATATTGCTGAACATCTTGCAGTTCTGCGACTTTGTCCGCCAAAGCTTTGTTCAAACGATTTGACATTTCTACATATTGAACTTCTTGGGCGCGCGATTTTTCTTCGGCAGCATCCAACGCGGCATTCAAACGTTCCAACTGTTGATTGAAATCCTGTTCCATTTGTTGCTGTAATTGTTGTTGCTGCATTTCATACTGCTGGGCTTGCTGTGTGATTGCGTCTTGCATTTGTGCCTGTTGTGCTGCAATTTCATTTGCAGATTCCGCGCTTATACTTTCAATTTCATTTTGCAACTGGCCAATTTTATTTTCATATGCATTGATTAAATCTTCGATACTGATATCGATATCATTTAATTCATTTGCCATTTCTGTATTATCTTGTTCCAAACTTAACAATTCATCACGCGCCATTATCAGCAAGCGATTTGCTTCTTGCTTATACGCCTCCATCTGTTGGATTGTTTCAGCCTGCTCTGCATTAATTTGCTTTAATTCTGCGACTGTCTTTGCCCCAGTTGATTTATTAAACACACTGGTTGTCGTCCATAAAAACACGAACAATATCAGCAAAAAGATTAAAATAATTACTAAATTTGAAAACAAATCCACAAAGCTGGGCCATGCATTTGTCTTATTACGCAAGCGAAATTTTAACATTGTTTTTTTCTCTCTCTTTTTTTTGTTTAGTCATCCGAAATCTTGTTTTCCAAACTTTTTATACTGTTCGTTATTGCATTTGTTGCGGAATTTATCTGCGGCAATAACTTTACAATATCTTCAATATTATCAATATGTGTTTTTGCAGACAAATAATCCGTCAATTCACGAAAGATTGCATTTTGTGCGACCTGAACCTGTAACCCTAAGAATCCGACAATCAAACTGCCCGCTAATCCAAGCAGTGAACTGGTAAACGCAGTTGTAATTCCCATCAATGGTTTTGCCATTCCTGCCTGCATGGACAGTAAAACATTTTCATCCGCAAAGTCCAAATTCCCAATTAATTCTGTGAATCCGCCAACAGTTAAAATCAATCCCCAAAAAGTCCCTAACAACCCCAAGAAAATTAATATATTTGTAATATAATGCACAGACTCACGTAAATCTTCGAAACGAATTTGAATTACATCCAGTAAATCCCCCAACATCGTTGCAGAAATTTTACGTGGTCTGGACATTAAAATCTGTGCCACAGGACGTAACAAATACGGCGGTAAATTTAACTTTGCGCGTCCATGCCCATCAGTAAAATTATGCAACCATTTATATTCAGGCGCCAACTTTAACATCTGAACAAAAGTCAGTCCGATTCCAAAAATTGTCGTTCCAATAATAACACCGTTTAGCCATACATTTCCTGTGGCCAATTGCATAAATTCAGGATAAAAATAAATCACCCCCACACAAACAAGCGTGGTAAATAAAGTCATACGATTAAGAGCAATATGAAAACGATGCATCACAAATAAAATTTCCCCTCGCACGTCTTTTTCTACACAGGAATCTTAGAAATTTTATTTTATATTGTCAATAGGGAAAAAATTATTTCCCCATAAAAAGAAAGGCCAATCGGCCTTTCTATGGATTACATTTGAACATCACGACACGTTTCAACTGGAGGCAACGTTTCACAACTTATATTTCTGTTATTATGGAACCAAGATTTTGAACCAGTTGTCTTACAACTCTGCAATACAGATGTCGTACAAATATTACACATACGTGTTTCACGATTAAACATCGCTTTGGTTTCTTTACTGCCCGCATTCATATTAGACGTTGCCTTGTCCATGGCACCTTCGCCATTTCTGTATGTTACACCACCATATTCCGACATACTTGTTCCACCAGATAACAAATCTTCTTTGGTTAATCCCGCACCAACGTCATAACTGATTGCAAATGCAGGTGTCAAAACAGACTTTTCACTGATTAAAGTAGACGTTCCTTGTTCCGCTGTTTTATAACACATATATTGTGCTAAATCTGTTGAAGCTTCTTTTGTTGCATCTGCAACCAGTTCTGTAAATTTGTTATTATAATTCGTCTGTGCCTGACGCAACGCCGCAGAAGCAATTTGCATTTTAACAGAATTTAACAAATTCGGGAAACGCGCAGTTGTCTTGGCACCTTTTTCACCTGTAATTTGTGATAAATCACGACCATTCACACAATACTGAATATCTGGATCTTGTTCAATCATTTGAATTGTACGATTGATTGTACCCGCGATATTATTTAATTCTTCTTCAATTGCATGGATAATACCTTCTGAACCTGCTCTATCTTTATTATTTTCATAAATTTTTTCTATATATTCCGCGACACCGATTTCACCTGGGGCAAGTTTCTTTTTACCAGACTTACTGCCAGTGGTTGTTTCATCATATACAGTCCCAGCTGCATCACCCATTTTAATTGAACCAAACGAAATCATACCTGTAACACGATAGACTGTATCTAATTTTTGCGAACGAAGGCTGCCTGTACCGATAACATTATCCGCTGCAAAACTATTACAGTCTGTTGTACTGCCACAAATTTCTGCCATTCTGCGATCAACTGCATTTTGACAATTCTCCATCGCTGCATTATCAATATTCAAGTACAATCCCATCAACATAGAATCCAAATCATCCATTGAAAAGTTCGGATTTGCTTGTTTACAAACAACCAAGCTGTCGATTGGGCAAATATCATGTATAAATTGATAGTCCATACCAATACATTTTTCAAAGTTCTTGCCACAACGATTATCTGCCGTAAAGCATTCTTTGACTTCATTTGTACACACATCAACACGCATTGCTTTTAACTTATCTGTAACATAAGCCCAAATCTGAGGTTCCATTTTTTCACATCTATCAACCTGAATTTTACAGAAACTGCGTGCCATATCTGGTCGCGCTAAACAGGCATCCATTGTTGCAACACCTCTGCCTACGATATCATCTTTACATGCCTTTTGTATACAAGCAGAAATATCGGTCAAACAGGATTGACGCATTTTCGATTCAACAGACAATTCAGCAACCTTGATAGTTGGTGCCGCTTCACGCAAGAACGCAGGCCAAACTTGATTACGCACAGCGACACAATTATCCAAGACGCGTTCACAAATTAAACGTTTTGAATCCAATCCTTCCATTGTCGACGCTGCAATTCCATACGTACTGGCGTCCAACGATTTCTGAGCCGATTTCTTCATATTTTCACTTTTAAAAACAGACGACTCTCTGATACCTTGCATATTTGCATCCGCAATTGTCGACACACATCCCGACCAGTCTTTACCACATGCATCTTCGGTCATCATACACTTTTTAAATTCGACCATACAGGTTCCTAAATCATACTTATTTGCCTCATTCAAAGAATCACGCAACGCGGAACGGACATCTGCTTCGGCTTTTGCTAATGCCGCTTCGGCTTCGGCGCGTTTAGAATCTAAACTGTTTTTAAAGCCTTTACAATCTGATGTGATTTGGCGTCCATACACTTGACGCAAGAATGTAACGTCATTATCACAATGTTCTGGAATTTGTTGTAAACATAATTGTTCTGCTGCCTTGTGTAATTCAGCCCCCGTCTTTGAAAAAATATCACCACCATCGTCACTGAAAACATCTTCGTCTTCATCATAATTTTCAGCAAACAAAGCCATTAACTCTGCATTTCTTTTTTCTTTGCCTGTTAATTCACCAACGGCCAAAATATTTCCATCTTCGTCATAACGTCTATTTCCACCAAAAACAATATCAGCATTTGCACCGGCCTGAACTTTTTCAACCTCGACTGTTCTGACATATTCAGCTTTCTCCAAAATATCTTTTATTTCCAAGAATTCTTTTTCATAGCCTGCATTTAAATCGCTGCATGCACAACTACCACCACTTTCATTATCAGAAATACAGAACTGATCCATACATCCATAATACGCATCATAGCATTCCTGATCATACAATCCGGTAACAGCAACCTTGGTACGTACCTTGGTACCTGTTTGAATTGCATTTTGTTTAGACACCTTGGCAGGTGCTGCAATTACATTACCCACCCCACCAAACATAACACCAACAATTAATGCAATTCCTGATAATTTTTTGATTAACATATCTTTCTCTCTCCCGAACTAGGTTAATAATTCACATCATCACAATGTAATTTTTCCTGACAAAACTCTTGTTCTTTGGCACTTAACCCTGTTACCAATCCTGTTCCAACAGCACCAACAACACCACCAATCAGTGTTCCCCAACCAGGCGAAACCTGTGTTCCCATTGCTGCACCTGCTGCCAATCCGCCAGCCGCCCCTTTAACACCCGCCGTCCAACCATTTTCACCACCTGTTTCACAAACACGTTGTGCATAACAAACATGACAATTACGTAACGCAGGCTCAAACGTAACACTGGTTACATATGAAACATTTTTTGCAGAAGAGTCTGGTTTTTCCACTTTATGAGCTGCATAACAATTCTGTTCTGCTTTTTCCAGACTTTGTTGTCTGGACAACTCCGCAATTTTTGCTTCTAGCTGACGCAATGCGCGATTTTCTGCATTAATTTCAGCAATTTTTTTTGCGCTTGAAAATACACTATCACCCATTTGCGCACGACGTCCATCTGGTTGCTGTGCACTGACACATGCGGCCACAGTTTTTTCATTTTCGAACTTCTTAAAGAATTCTTCGACCTGAGCTTTTGCATGTTCACGAACACTGGCATTCAGTTCATCCATTTCGTCTGTTGTTTCTGGTATCGTTTTTAATGATGCGACACGTGAATCTTGTGGCAAGCACGCCATATCCGTCCCACATGTCTGTCCCAATTTTTCTGCAAAGTAATTAATACACCCTTGCATCATCTTGTAATCCAGATCCAAGACCGCTGCCGATACAATAATATCGTATTGTGTTTCATTTTTACATGATGGGAACATAGATTGTGGACACAACGCCACGATATCTTGTGGTGATTTACCGATGCATTCTGGCGCTGTAAAGTTTGCACCACATCTGTCACGCAAGCATGCATCAACATCATTTTGACAGAAATGCGTTCTTAAATAAGCCAATTCTGATTTAACAGTTTCTTTTAACCCTGGAACCAATTCGTTACATTCATCAATAATCGGGCAAATTCCGGCCGCCACATTAACATCCGTCAAGCACGCAGAATCTGTTGCATAAGAGCAACCATCCTCCAAACAAACACGTATTTTAGCACGACATGTCATACGACGATTTTGATCCGCGTATTTAGCAGCATCCGCCAAAATATCTTCCATTTCACTTTCCCAATCTTGTAAAACAATATCGCGGTCACGATCACAATAATCCAAGACATCTTCACACGCATTCGAGCGGCGCGCCAATAAATCCGCATCCAAACAGTTTTCAAAATTTATTCCACATCCACCCTTATCTGCAACACAGGCTTTATAAGCAATCAAGCACTCACCACGATTATACTTACGGGTTGTACTTAACATTGCCAATTCTGCCTGACGAACTGCAGCCTGCGCAGTAGTCTTATTTTGCTCTGCATATCTTTTTTGATCTGCCAGATACAAACCATACGCTTTACAATCTGCGGTTATTTGTCTGCCATACAAAACCTCTTCCATTTCGGCCTTATCGCCGCAAGCTTCTAATTCAGCACTACAAAACTCTGACGCCATCGCATACAAATTATCACCGATACCTTCATCAGAATCTAAACTATCTTCATCATCAGAACCGCTGTTTAACCATTCTGCAAAGCTAAGCCCAGATGCACGTGAACTTTTCTTGGCCGCCGCACTTTCACCGAACAATATCCTTGCCTTGGCACCTAAGTTTGCACGCTCGACACCTTCGGTATACAACTTATCAGCCTCGTCTTGAATTTTCTGAATTTCTTGAATCAAAGATTTTGACGCATTAATCTTGGACGAACACGCACAGCGATACCCTTCGGATTCATCCAACAAGCAAAATTCATCCATACAAGAACGATATGCATCACGACAACTTTTTGGTGCAGGACTTGCTTGTTCTTCTATAATTTCCGAACCTTCATCCGCATACACCTCTTCATATTCATCATCATAATAATCTTGTTCTGTATAATCCTGTTCAACTTGAGTCACAGCTTTCACAGTCGCAACAGTCCCCTGTTGCTTGAGCGCAGCCGCCGAAGTTGCATTATTTGAACGCGACACAGGCGCCCGCTGAACCCCGACACGCGCCCCAGAACGTGGATTCGCAGCATCTGCCACAACAGGCAACAAGACCAACAAAGACAATAAATATTTAAATTTCATATGAATTCACCCTACTACTATAGCATACTTTATTTTATCAAATAATCCCCCCATTCGCAAGCACATAAAAACAACTTGATTTTTTTTATACATTCAATATCATACTAACCAGTAAAAAAACTAAAAACTACAAAGGATTAAACGTATGGCAAAAGATGACGTCATTGTTTTTAGCGGTGTCGTAGTAGACAAACTACCAAACACAATGTTTCGCGTTAAACTAGAAAACGGTCACGAAATATTGGCGACTGTATGCGGCAAAATGCGTAAGTTACGCATCTGGGTTAACGTTGGCGAACACGTCCGCGTTGAAATGACACCATACGACTTGGACAAAGGCCGCATAACATTTGTAGAACGCAACAAGTCTGGCACTGATAGTGCACAATAACAAAACCGCGATTACGCGGTTTTTTTAAATTCATTTTCCTTGTTTATAAGTGCATATTTTGATAAAATACTGTAAGTATTTAGGTAAGGATGAAAAGGTTTTTAACACTTCTTGTTACACTGTGTTTCAGTGTTGGTTTTGCCAACGCTGCTGTTCGTAGTGAAAGTGGTATCGCACGTACAGCAAAATCAAATCCTTTATCCACTGGGCGTCAAACAGCCGCGCGCACAACTGTAAATCGCACATCTGGAAACACACGCAATACCACCACCCAGAATTCACGCAGTGCGACAATACAAAGAATATCAAATGCACGCTCTGCACTTAACATGCGCAACACCACCCAAAGTACATCTGCGCGCACCGCCGTTCAACAAAATCAGCGCACCACTTCGACCGCACGCAATGCATCTGTATCCCGCGCCCAATCATCACGCAGCGCAACACCCCAAAATATAACTGCGCGGGCGGCATCAACTGCTTCACCATCTGCGATATTTGGGGTTAATTACGACACATGTCGCGACGCATATTTCACATGTATGGATCAATTTTGTGCCATGGCAGACGACACATATCGCAGATGCGTATGTTCATCAAAGCTGACTGAAATACAATCACGCGAACGTGCCTTGACCCAGGCATCAAACCAAATCCAAGACTTTAAAGCATTCAACATTACCGCCATTGATAAAACTGCCGCCGAAGTCGGTGCAATGGTATCTGCGACGGCTGGTGAACAGGCGCAAGCAAACGCCAAAGACACATCCAACAGTGCACAACAACTGGCCGGAATCAGCGATGTTTTATCAAACACAAAAACAAAAGCTTTATCGACCCAAGGTTCATTAGATATTGCAGGTGATATAAATCAAATTTGGAACACAACAGAATTAACCGGTGGTGCAAACATTGCCAATCTTACTGGCGAAGCATTGTATAACGCGGTGCACGCCCAATGTTCAGAAATGGTAAATGACGTTTGTGGCAGTGGCCCCATAAAGACGATGGTAACGTCTGCGTATGGAATGTACATTGAAAATGATTGTTCTTTAATGATAAACGCACTGGACAAGCAATTAATCACAGCGAACAGCACTATTCGTGAAACAGAACGCGAAATGGGTACTGCACGCTTAGAAAATTATAACGCACATAATTCAACATCTATCAATGACTGTATTGCCAACGTCCGCCAAGACATCACTGCAAATACTGCATGCGGGACAGATTATGTACATTGTTTGGACATAACAGGCAAATATTTAAACTATGAAACAGGCGCACCTATTTATTCACCAGAATTCTTTCATTTAAATAATCAGATATCATTATCTGGGGACATTTTAACAAATCCAATCAACCGCTTGCTTATTGCCCGACTGGACAGCATGCGCGATTATGCGTCACGTGGACTGGATACATGCCGTGATTTATCCGATGACGTATGGGACGAATTCAAACGACAAGCCGTCAAAGAAATTTACCAAGGTCAACAAGAACGCATCCGCTTGGTCAAGAACGAATGTTTAGAAGTCGTCAATAAATGTTATGACGAACAGAAACAATCACTAAAAGACTTTAGTAACATCGCAGAAACAACATTATTGGGATCACGTCTGGAACTGTCCGAAGAAATGTGCCAAGAAAAACTGGATGCGTGCAGCAACTTATATGGTGGTGGTACATCTGGTATGCAAGAGTTAGTTACAGCAATGTACGATATAACCAGTCAACAAATTGCGCAACAATGCCAAACTGCATTACGTGAATTCGCAAAAGAACTGTGCAGCGTCCCCAACAACGATACATTACATTCGTACCCATACGCATGTCGTGTCTATGCACCAGGCGATCAGATGTTCGCGTCAAACCCGAACTGCAATACAACAACTGCACCGGATACACAGGTTAAAGATATTTTGCATAAATTGCTGAACCAAGAAGAACCGAAATACGTATGTCGTGCAAAAAAACGATACACCAGTTGTAAACCTGGATATTACTATATCGAATCCAAATTCGACTGTCTGCCATGTCCGCGCAATATGACATGCGACGGCAATAAATCAGCCCCAAAACCTGCAAATTGTGGCACAGATTATATCGGCAGCCTGTATCAAAAAATGGTAAAATATGCATCTCAGGTATGTGTACGTCCATCCGAAGCGGATAATTCGTTACCAAACACAGTGTTACAAGATATTAACGTAGTTATGGATGAACTTCGTATTTCTATGTCTGATGCATTGGCCAGCGAATGTGAACGTCTGGGTGGAATATGGGTTGACACACCATATGAATCCACAGGTGATTTACACAAAGAATTCTATAATGAAACATCCGCGAATCTTGTTTGGGGGTATTGCACACAACAATAACCACTTGCAGGTTCAATGCACATTATGCTACAATAAAACGCCAAGAGAGTAAAAATGAAACACCTTAACATATTGAATCTTAGCTGCATTTTATCTTTGGTTATTATTTCATCTGCTAGCGCATACTGGTGGTTACCACCAACAATATGCAAAAAGGACACCACCCAATGTTACACTGCAACAAACGGCGGCATTGCCACAGAATTTTGGGATACGGACGCCAAATGTTGGGGGATGAAATACATCTGTCCTGATGCAATAACATACTATGTACGTGAACCCAAAACATTCACGAAAAAAGAGCTAACAGACAAATCAAAATTCGATCCTGATTATGATTTAAATCTGTATTCCGTATCAGATGACTGTTTTGGTATACGTCGCATTAACAAAGAAGGAAATCAGGCTTATGTCGATGGAAAGTATGTAAACATTTGGTGTAACGGAATCTTAGATAAACCTGATGAAAGTTTTACAAATGGCGAAATAACATATGGCGAACAACCAACATGTGAAACATTAAAAAAGATTGGGTATGCGGCTGTGAATACTGGTAATTGCTTTGGCAAATATTATGACGAAAGCCAATATCATATCGAATGTGGCACTGCATTATTACCGACACGTTTAATTGTTTTAAACAACGCTTATTACGGTCTATACAAAGACTTTTTCCCTGTTACACAAACTGATGCAGATATAATATTTGATGAAATGTATAAAAATTCACAAAACCAAAAATCAAATATTTAACATCAAAAATATTTATCTATATTTTTGATACATCTGTTGTTTTACAGTTTCCAGATACTGCACAGCCATATTTTTATCAACCCCTGTTTTCTTAAGCGCCATCAGGTTATCAATAAAATCTCGGGTATTTTTATTATGATTAATTGCAAATTGTGGAACACGCAAAACAACCTTGTCACCACAATAATAATCACTGACATGTTTCATCGGAAAGACGCCATTTGATTCCATAACATATTGCGCAACATCTAAATGAAATTCAGTAGACACAAAGAAATACCAATACGGCAAACCGTTGTTAGCCACAGTATAAAAAATATCCCCTGTTGAAAGATAGACCAATAAAAGAATATCTTTTTTTGCTTTGTCTGCATCAAAAGATTTCTTTTTATTTGAAAATAAAATTTTTCCGAATTGCCGAACGTTATGAAAAAAGTATTTCACGCTTTACCTTTTTTTTACACAGGAAATGGTATATCAAAAATAAGCAAACGCAACAAAAAACATTAAATTCCCAGACGATGTGAAAATTTCGTCATCAAGATTGTTTCATTACCAAATTCATCTGTATTATTTGGATTAACACGATATATAAATCCAAACGCGGCATCTGTAAATTCACCTAAATTATGACGATATGTACCAGACAAACGCACTTCACGCATTTCTGGTTTTAAATCCAAATCTGCAATATAAGTATCAACGACATTTAAATCATATTTACCATCTGCCACTTCGACAATATCATAATCTGCGTACGCATAACGCAATTGACCAGATGTTATTGCCAATGGTTGTGCCACTGCGAATTCAAAATCCCACAACTTTGCACCGAATGCGAATGCATTTGAACGAATATCTGATAATCCCAATATAAAGTTCCCAGTGACATCTGATGCAGTGTTTGCGAACGTAGCACGTGCATTAACAGATACATCCTTTGCCAATTTATATTCAGAATACACATCAACATAGTTTGTATGACCGCCCCCCAAATCCAACAGTCCATCAGTATACGCCCCCAATAAAGTATCAGATTCATTTGCCACACCAATTGATGCCATTAACATTAACTTATCATTATCCCATGCAACATTTGATTGCGCACCATGCACCAACCCCAACTTTGCAGGCATATACTGGGCAGATACAGTCGGGTCATTTTCCAACAATCCTTCATCGGTAACCGCCCCTGTAAACATACGCGCCCCCACAGACCAATTTCCAGAAGCATATTCTACATCGGACACGATTGCATTTGACACCAACGCCAACACAGGATTAATATTCCCGACAAAGCGTGACTTACCATCTGTCAAATATCTTTGATATGAGACACCAAAGTTCCAATTATCATTTGAATAATTTAAATACAAATTATCCAGCCCATTCATATAGTCATCATATGCACGTCCAGAAACACTGATTGCGAATGACATATTACCAATTGCAGTCTGCGATAATGGTGTATCTGTAACTTTCATATCCCCCAAGACATCCCCCATATACAAACCACGCTTATCAGTTGAACCGAATGCGAATTCATTTTCCCAAATACGCGGCAAAGTTATATCACCATCAATACTTTCTAAGATATCATAAAACGGTGCACTGATTACTTTGCCAGACAGGCTTAGTGTTGCGGACGGTCTGAACATAGTATTTGTTGCAGCGCGCCAATATGCATTACCGTTTCCAGACACAATATTATTTCCATCATAATAATATATTTTTGTATTTGGCTTTGTTGCACGTTCCAGATTTATCAATCCGTATCCGAAAACTTCTGCAAAGACATCTAAATAATCTGCGCCATTATCGACACTATCTTGATAATTTTGTGGCAATGTAAACATTGAATTCAAATAAGCCGTCAATGTTTCTTCTGTAAACGCCACCCCATCCGTAGATGTCTTTAATAATGGCCCATCTGCGGTCAAAGCCAACAATGCAAATATTTGATTATTTTCCAAGTACGAGAAAGCAGATTTAACAGCCCCCGCAGCACCTGCGGCACTGGACACAGCCAGTTCATCAGAAATACCTGCTGCAGCAAAGCACCATGGATCAATCCCGCCACGTCCTGTTCCTGCGATACCACAAGTTCTGGCCATATAATGATTTCCTGTACTGATATCATTCCATTCAGACAACACAATTTTACCTGATGGGGAATAGTCAGTGACACTGCCTGTATTATCTGTGCCATCACCATTTAAACTGACCGCAACTATTGACATAAAGTAATGTTCCGCATTTGAATAAATCAAAGGCACTGCATTTTCAAACGTTGCAGCCTGTGGTGGTTCTAAGAAACTCTCATTCGACATTGTCGCCCCAGTCGATACCAACACCAAAGAATTATATTCCCCACCCAAATTACTAAACAACGTCTGCGCATCTGTTGCAGGGAAATAAGAATCACTGCTATTATTATTGTAATACTTATTAATCAACCCATTAAAACGACTTTTTCTATCTTCTGTCTCTGCAAAGAAAGTTATACTATCTATACCTTCGACCGTCTGCTGATGCAGTGCATCTATGACATATGAATTTGCAATTATATCAACTTTGGATTTGCCACCGATGGAACTATCTGTTGTACGTTGCGCGGCATTCAACATTGCTTTGTAATTAAAGAAATCAACATTTCCCAATTCTTTAACCAAACTTAATTGTCCATCATCCATCTTATATGCCTGATTAATAACAGCATCTGCCCCAGAATCTATATACAAGTAACCATTTGTACCAATATACCCGATATAATCATCTGTACCATCTGTCGCTGTAAAAGCATTTCCATCCATCGTCACATCCAGCGTTTTTCCAAACAACTGAATTTCAGACAAGATACCATCTGTTTCGTTATATTCCCCAGATTGGACAGTTGTTGCATCAACCATTCCCAACCCATCCCCTGTGCGATATATTGTCATCTGACCGTTTGGCATAAAACCAAAGTAATCTGCATTTACATATCCAGAATCACTGCCTCCAACAACTTTGGCCAGCAAATTATCATTCCACGATGCGTACGCATTATTAACCACAGTACCCCACCCTGCTAAATCAAAGTTACTCAGCACTGTTGCATCTTCTTGGGTTGCGTCATCCAGCATGCTATTTTGATCTGCGCCATAAACAATTTCATTATTATAATATTTACTGGATACCATTGAATTGCTGGCACTATTTACAGTCGTACCGGCAGCGTTTGTTGTTGTCCACGCTGTCAACTTATCATCCAAAGAATTTTTCTGTGCCGAAACTTCTCCTGCGGCTTTATTTGCTGCATTAACACCGTTTTGCGTAACGATTGCGACATTAACTGGGCGTCCTCCTTCGACAGGATCTGTTCCCAGATTTGTTCCAGAATAATCCAGTGGCGCATTTGTATCTTTGTTACGCAAAGTTCTTTGCCCCATATACCCACGTGCCAGCGGCGTATATCCATGCATCATCAGCAAATAATTTTGCCCTTTTTCATCTGTTGCCGCGCCATTTGTCATCAATTGAAAGTTCTTGTACAAAATACTGTCTGTATCTGATGGGCTGAACGCATTTAAATTTTTGGTATAAAATTCTGATTCTGTTTCTGCACTGGGCATTGCGGGACCATACGGTAACGTGAATCTAGCATCTGCGCTGCCCGAGCCACTGCCACCATCAGATGGTGGTGTTGGTCTAACCCCGCCAGTACCACTGGCATCATTATCATTTCCTGGGTCAAAGACATCTGTCAGCAGCAACAAACCACCAACAACCGCCCCCACCCCCAGTGACGCCAAAGTCAAACTTTGCACCGAAGACAGTCCGCTAAAGAACCCGCCGCCACCGATTTTACCGGCTTTATTTCTGACATTATATTGCTTAATCTGACTGTCACACTTAGACGCATCTGCCCCATACATCTGCAATATTTGTGCTGCACGAACGTCATTATTCATCAGTGCTGTACAAACAATCGACACACCTGTAGCGTCGACATAATTCACATTTGCACCTTGGGAAACCAGATATTGTACCTGTTGAACATTGGCATTTTTTGCTGCGGCCAACAACTGTGCAGCCATTCTAAAATCATCTTGTGCCGCCCCTGCAACAGCGGGCAAAAACATCAAGAAAACCGCAAAAAATCTGATAATTTTCATATATCCATTCTCTCTTATGGGAAAATCTTAGCACAATCCAGAATTCTCTGTCCAGCCAAAAAAATCAGCAGTTCACAAAGATATGAACTGCTGTTATTGTTTTCAGTAAATATTGCTATTTATCTGGCATAAGTCTTTTTATACGAAACGAATACAGCCACTTTACATTTTGATGTATCAGGCTGATCCACATACACAGTATCTCTCACATAAACAGTATTGTTCACTGTTTTTACTTTTGACTTTTTATTTTGACACTTTTGCAATTTACAATTCAAAACACGTATAGAATCATTCAACTCATTTATTGTATTCAAGTGTTCACAACCACGTCTATTTGCGGCTGCCAATTCATTTTGCAAAGAATCAATTGTTGTACCACGATTTTGATTTTCCAAATTCGAATTATTAATGATATTTTGTTTTGCTTTTGCGTCCTGTTCTGCGATTTTTCTGCCCTGACATTGCACACATCCGAATAAAATCAAACAAGTTGCGACAACAGCCGCCGCAGAATGCGCGATTAAACTTTTTTTATTAATAGGTCTTGCCATAATAAATCCTTTTATTTCTATTACTGAACGTAATTATAGACAAAATACACACTTTTGTCAATTAAAAAATCTTTGCCTTAACCCCTTGTGATATGATATAATGACCTGACAAGAGAGAATATGAAACCATACATTGCTTTTTTAGCATTTGCTTTTAGCATACACAGTGTTGGGCATTGTGCGCCCAGTTGTTCACGTGCGAATTTAAATCGCTGTCTTGATTCTGTATGCGCTATAAATGTATCATCAAATCCATCTGCGCGGTGTCAGTATTGTGGCACATCGAATGCCGGCACACCACCGACCAAGAATGCTATGAAAAATTTATCTGTTGGTGCGTCATCAAAATATACACTATCAGACAAAGAACTAAAGAACGCGCCATCTGACCCTGGTCAGCGATATGTTTGGGCGACGCAACAGTGTTTGGAAAAATTACCTGCGTGTACTGCGGACGACGTCAGTGAATCTTATGATAAATTGATTGAACAGTCATGCAAGGCGGCGGGCATATCGGCCAAGATGTCCAGTTTACGCTCTCAGCTGTCCAAAAAGAAAAGTGCTTCTGCCTGTTCTGCTGAATTAACGGCATGCATGATTGAATCTGGGCGCTGTGGTTCTGACTATCGCGCATGCGAAGACGACACCAAATTCAGTCAGTTTTTCAGTACTTGTTCGACACTATCCGACGGCTGCGAAGATAATCTGTCGACCATTCGCGATGAAATCCTGGCGAATCGTGATGCTGCTGTACGTGGTGCGGACACACGCTTGGCTCAGATTATTGCGTCATACCAGAACACACGCGAAAATAAAACCGCACAGATAAAATCTAATTGCCAGATTCAGTATGAATTCGACAAATGCGTACAAACAAAATGCAACACAATTATGCCGAATCGGTGTGGTGCTGACATAAAAACATCTGAACTTATTCGTGCCGAAGAAATATGTGCCAGCAAGTCCCCCCTAGAACGCCAATTATGTATCGAAGATGTTTGCGCCAAACAAATGCCACACAATTGCCTTCCAGACAAGAACGCACCAGATTACGGCAAAACAGAACGCAGCGCAGCAGAACAATTGTGTAAATATTACACTTTGGCGTGCGATGCACTGGATTAAAAGACAACATTAGGAATAGCAACAAAGAATGACACAAACAAAGAAACATTTTTTCAGTTCGCATAAAACAGCAAAATTCTTTGCAACATTCGTGCTGTCTTTAATTATTCTGCCATTTGTTGCAGACGCTGCACCTGCGGCGCGTACGACCGTATCACGTACTGCACCCAATGCTGGCAATCGCACCCCAATTACAAAAACAAACACAAATGTCAAAGCCACAAACAAACAATCGGCAACGGTGACCAAGACAACCACAGCCGCACCAGACAAGACAAAACCAAACATTACAAACAAGACATCGCAATTTGATGACGTCATCAGTGCAGATGATGAATCCGTCATCACCGACAGTGCTTTGGCCGCAGAAATTCGCAGACAACGTGAATCAATGGACAACCAAACCCAAATCCAAGATGCGGACGCTACATTAAAAACATACATTTCGGGCGGCAAGAATGAATGCGACACAAAATTACGCAGTTGTATGTTGCAAAAATGTGGCAATGACTTTACAAAATGTTCTGGCGATACAGACACACTGTGGGGCACCAAGATGGAATCTTGCCGTCGTGACCTGCCCTGCACTGGCGAAGAATACAAACTATTTGCGATTGAAATAAAGGCTGACCGTGACGCGAATACTGAATTGTCATTATATAATTCGATTATCAGCTGTGGTCAAGAATACGACGCATGCATTACCACACAATGTGGCACAAACTATTCAAAATGTCTGGGCAAGAAATCTGGCGATGCTGCAATCGAAAAGTGTAAATCGATTGCAAAGCGTTGCACCGAACAAGACAGTGGTCTGGCGTCGCGCACAATGTCTGTATTTGGGAACTTGCGTTCATTTGCCGAAGAAACTGTTGCTCGGGACGAAGCACGCTTGTACGAACTGCGCGATTTAATGCGCCAAACATGCGAAAGATTGGGCGCAAAATTTGACGATCGCACATTGGATTGCGTATACACAGTCCAGTTCCATGCCGGCGAAGACAACGCGGTTCAGGCATCCAGAAAAGCCTATGCGGGCACAACATTTGCATGCACCCCAGATTGGTTTGGTGTTGACGTGACAACATATATGGAAAATGCATTCCGTTTAACCCGCGAACAAACATCTGCATCATCTGCGATAATGGGCGCTGGGGTTGGCTTGGGTGTTGGCGCGATAACATCTGGCGCAATTGGGCGTTCAATTGACACCGCCAAGGCGGAACGCGACCTGAACCAGAAACTGTGTGAAGACGATTTTGGAACTTGGAACAAAACCACACACACATGCAAATGTCCATCCGGCCAAAAGTTCGTCAAAGAATCCGGCTGCGAAGACAAAAAAACAACAACACGAGGCACCCAAAACAGCACAACCTCAACGGGTTCGCAGGGGGGGGGACAACCCCAAGTTGAACCAATAAACACAGACCCCGCCAAAACAGGAACAGAAGGAGTGAATAAAACCTTTACTACACCAACAACTGAAGAAATCGTTGCCCAATATAAACCAAACGGTTACGATTCTAGTAAAAGTGCATTAGAAAATGCTACTAACAATGTAGTAAAAACACCACAACTAACCAACACAACAATACAATCGTCTACTGGCCCCAAAACCTTGAACAACAATACGGGCTTCAGAGTCGATGCTGCTACTGGAAAATCGAAACCAAGTACAAATACAACAACAGGCCCAAAACCGATGGCAGAAAAACTAAATCTTAAAACCAACCTTTTACAACAATGAAAAAACTGATAAAAATATTTTTAATATTATTACCTGCGTTATATATAGGTAACGCAACGGCTGAAGAAGATATAGCAACCAAAATTGAACAACTCTGCGGCACTATAACCCCTATCGATAACTGGGGCCCTGTTGGTGGGGATAAATTTGGCCACCTGTTTGATAGTTGCCATGAAGACCTATTGGCACAAATCGATGCAGAATCCGGTATGTACTGGGTTGATGGCGCAGACGACAGAATTTTAGAATATTGTATAGATAAACAACAGACGGTAGATGATAACGAAGATCAATTATATATACAAGCTGCATATGCATTACAAGAAGAAGTAAATAAAAAACACGAAAAAGTATATTGCAAAATAGAAACTTGCCCCCAAGGCAAGACCGTAAGTAAATACAACCGAATCGTTGAATTTACACGCATACATAATAGTGGACACTATGATATAAAAATGCTACAACCAACATTTTGCGCTGACGCAGACGAAGCAGCCGAATTACGCACAGAAGATTCAGAGGCTATATCCAGCCTTGAAGATAAAGTCAAATCTGCGCGGGAAACTGAAAATTCTGATGTTAATAAATTGTTGGGGTCGGTTGGTATGGGCGCCACAGGTATCGGCGGTATGATGTTAATGCAAGGGTTATCTGAAAAAGCCGCTGACGATGACGCAACACGCGCAATGCAGGCATACATTTCAACATTTAACTGTACATACGGCAGCAATCGCGTCGCCGGCGGCACAGTCGCAGAAATCCCTGGTGGTAATGAACTTATCGCACTGTATTCAGAATACGTAAATCTGGCGAATAATTTGAAATCGGTAAAAAATGAACTGGGGATGCGCGCAGGCATTGAATCAGAACCAATATTGGACAGCGCAACATCTGGTTTGTATGATGATGTTTCTGTTGGTGGCACCAGTGGTGCATACGCATCTTTGGCACGCGCATTAATGAATCCAAATGGCACAGACGCCGCCGCGTGGGCTGAACAAACAGAAAAAACATCCAAGAATATAACCACCGGCGCAATTACCGCAGGCGCAGGCGCTGGGGTATCAATGATTGGCGATTTAACAAACAAACTGGTCGAAAAGAAAAAGGCCGAAAAATCCACAAAATCTAAATAATATTTAGTGGTTAGTGTAAGTGATTAGTATAAGTGGAAAGTGTCGTAATAACGATTTCCCCCTTTTGTCACGCCTATCGCAGGCAGAAACACAGAACCCAGGTGAATATATCGCGCGCAGCGCACTTTGTTATTACTCCTGCCCCCCCAGAGGGGCGGGACAGCGGTACTTATGGTGCAATAGCGCCATTAGTATAGCTTGGGTGGGGGGGGATTTAATCCCGCAACACTTTCCCCCCACCCCCGTCATTCCAGCGACAATAAATTGTCGGGAATTCCGTCCCGCCCCTCAGGGGGGCAGGTAAAATTTGCATGCTTTAACTGGATTGCCATACTTCGCACAAGTGCGCTTCGTATGACACAGCTGCGCGTCCGCTCGCAATGACAAGAGAGAGCAAGAAAGAAAAAATATCCTGCCGACACTAATACTAATCACTAAAGAAAAATCCCCCATTTGGGGGATTTTTTATTGAGCTGGTGCGGGGGTTAAACCATGCGATGTGGCAACCGTATCATTCACCAAACACTGACCCATTGTATCATCAAATTTACATATCGTATACAGTGTTTCAATCTTATTGCCCGCCTTAAAGTTCACTTGGACACTGTCGCATTCTGTATTAGAATACAATTTGCAAACCTGTTTCAATTCTTCATAAGTTTTAATTGTCTTGGCCGGCGTAATTGCATCTGGCAAACGCAAGTTCCACTTTACATAGAAATCTTTTAGCGTATCGATACGATGTGCCTTGTTCAAGCCAACCTGAGCCAGCCCATCACCAACACGACAAGAAATATTTTCTTTTTCAACCAGCGCGGTTATCGCAGTTGCCAAACCACCTGCGCCTGCACCAACCGCCGTACCAATACCCAGTGCTTTACCGACATTATTCTTTTGTCCCTGCAATAATTCCGAAACTTCCGCATCAAAAACACCGTCTAAAATACCTAATTGTCTACCTATTTGCGCCTTTGGCACACAAAGTGTACCGCCATCCGAACACCGAACATCGGCATTCTGCGCCAACATATTACGGAAAGAACACATACCCTCTGGCAATTTTGTTGGCAATACTTTTTCCTCCAAATGTGCCGCACATTGCTGAAGAGAGTTTATGTTGCTACCGTACAACCCTTTTTCTGATTCAGTCACATTCTCTGGGACAGCATCACAATATTTAAACAAATCACCATAATTCTTATCCGATTTCAACTTGCTAAGACATTGAGACCATTCATTACAATTTTCTGCTGCAACAACCATCAGCATGTACGAACTAGCATCCCCGTCACACAGAGTGTACTCTGTTTTATATTTAACATATTTTTCATACAAACCAACAATATCTGTACAATTGTCCTTTGTCAAAGTCCCACCTGTAACTGGGAATTTATACGCCTCAGCAGGGACGTTAGCCGTAGCAGCAGTCTTAACAAACATATTTAACTTTGACAACTTTTCAGTTGTCATAGCAGCACTAAGCGCCTTCAATTGTTGATTCTTAGAACAATCGAACGCACGATCTCCATGGATAAATGCAGCACCAACTCCAGCGCCTAAGACAGCACCACCACCAACACCAACAACTGCAACAGTCTTGGTATCGTTCATTAGCGAGAATCCAAACAAGTCTTTGTTACATGTAAAGCTTTCGCCCGCGGCGCGCCATACTTCGGCCGGACGTTCATCGCCAATCGCGTCAAACAACCAACTGTTTGTAATATGTTTATCTTTGTTATACGCTGCAACACGTACCAAACAAGTCGCTGTCTTGGCATCCCAACGCGCATAATGCCCACGCTGTGCATCATAGAAACCATTGCTGTTTACAGTTAATCCCGCTGGTTTTGTCTTGTAATCATATTCACCGTCCCTTGGATCCGCCTGTTGATTATAAGACGCAACACTTTTACCATATTCATTTGTTACCTGCCACTGTGGATTTCCATTATAATTATCTTCATTCAATGCAGTAAATGATGTGCCGTAAACATTTCTGTCCAGCAACCAGCATGTATTTTCAGCCTGATTTGGTGTCAGACCTGTTTTGCGCAATACAAAGTTATAATATTCTGGCTGTACCCGACGAGAATTAAAGTCAATCCAAACATCAGTGGCCGCATTATATACATTTGTGCAACTACCATTTTCTGTTTTTATCTTTACCCCATCCAAACACATATCGACCTGGGCAGAACACAATCCCATACCATTCATAATCGCATTACGAACATCAGCATCAAACAAGTCGTTAATACCATTCGGCAACGCACCGCCATTAACACAAGACGCAATCATTGTCATACATTCTTCCACCGTCATTGCATCCGCGCAGTTATCTGATGTTTCTGGATCTGGTTTTGGGTTACTGGGCGTTGTACTGACACTAATATTATTATTACGCACACCTGTGGACACATTACCAACATTATTTAACGTCAACGACGGAGACGACGGCATACGTGCAGTATTGGTACCATACATATTCGCACGCGCCCCAGAATACGCCCCGCGGACAGCCGCCGGTGCCGCATCTGCCCCAGACATCCCCAACGCACAAACCCCAGCGCCCAGAACATACATACCGAACAATCTTAATAATGCTGACATAAAAAGTCCTCCCATGTTATCTCTTGTATTATGACATAAAAAAAGACTTTTAAAAAGCACTTTTTAAGATAAAACAATACTTTTTAAAAAAATTGACAAACACTACATATTGTCTATAATACTAACCATGAAGAAAATACAAGACCTGTTAAAGAAATACAAATTGCCAATGATATGGACTGGCGGGTACGTATTTGTTATGTGGGCAATTTTATATTTTCTGTTTAACTTTAACATTTTTAATGGCACACAATGGCGATTTTTAGCACACGCCCACCTACATGGGTTTGCGGGCTTTACATTCGGCCTGTTAATACTGGCGGCAATTCCACTGTATGTGGCAACAACTATTCTGGTCACGCGCAAGCAAGAAATGCTGATTACATTACCAAAAATTCCTGTCCCCTGCTTTAAACCTGCCGCCGACGCAGATAAAAAATCTGAGGCCCCAGAGGAACAACCCAAACCCAACAGTGACAACATCGAAATCTCACCAGATGTTCCTTTTGAAATCCAATCGAATTATATTCGTGCATTAAAAAAGCTGGATTTAATTCAAATATCACAAACACAACCTGAATCTGATGACGCAAACACCGCATCCAGTACGACCGAATCCGACGAAATAATGCCATTACCATCAGATTTTGACATATCTTTTGACGACACACCAACAACCACAGACGAAGTCCCAGCAGCCTTTCCTGTATTCAAAGACCTGAATTTTGACACTGCATCTGAATCCCCTGCCCCAGATACAGACACGAACACCCCTGACACACATGCCAGAAACAACAATACTGTTATAAACTTTTTAAAACAGCAAAACAAAGAATTCTCAATCCAAGACGACGTTGTTATCACACCACCATACGCAATCATCACACACAGCGACACTGACTTTTGGGTTACCGATACAGACAACTGGTTCGCCACAGGCAAATCAATACCGTCACCAATCCAAGCCGTAAAATCTGTTGCAGAACAACAAAAACTAAAACCTGTATTATACTTGGAATCTCAAAACATTCTGGATTTAGAAAACCTGATACCACAATGGAAATCAGACGGAATTATCGTCGTGACAGATTTGAATAATTTATAACTTTTTTTACAATCACATACTGCTGATTACGTGTTTTTTCTATACGCATTTGAACAAATCGTTCCAAAGCCTTGGCAACAACACGAAGAGAATCTTGTTCATACGACCTAAAGAACGGCGTTACAAAAAACATTATTTCACCACCATCATTTAATGACGGCAACAAATCTTGTATTAACTGAATATTTGTTTTTTCATCATAATTATATTGAAAAATATTAGACAAATATATCTGGTCATATTTTCGTGTCAAATGCCCTGACAAAGACATAACATCAGACCAAATAAAATTAAACGGCTCTGATACACGTGCGCGCAATTTTTTATATTGCGCCGCGGTCGGCACATTCAAATTATACCCAAACCCAAAACGATATTTTTGCCCGCACATAACACTTAAAAATCTCTTTGTTTCATCTGGCACACTGGCAGATATTTTTGGATACTCATGAACATACATAATATCATTTGAATTATATTTAATTGAATCCAAGAAACCTTTATAGCGACTGTAATTCAAATTCTGGATTGCTGCAGTTTTAACATTCATTATAATTTGGGCGCAATACGAAATATCAAACGTATCAACATATGACGCACCATAAATCTTGTAATAAAAAGCCTGATCCCCACTGGCCGCCACAGTCAACACTGATTTTCCCTTAGGCTTTAACACCGCCATCGCTTCACTTAAATGTTCATTAGATACAGTATAAGAAGGCGAAAAACGACCAAAATTTTCATACATACGGTAAATCACACCGTTTTGCCTAAGATATAATAAATAAGCCTCTTTTGCATAATCCATACGACAAAATATATACTATATTTTCATTCTGTCAACAAAAAGAACAAAAAAAATAAAGACCGTCAAACGACGGCCTTTGTTTAAAATCATAAAACAGATTAACCCAACATTTTTGCAACTTCATCAGCCAAGTTATCTTCACGTTTTTGAATACCTTCGCCCAATACAAAGTATGCATAGCCAGACAAAGTACCACCCGCTTCGGCGATAACGTCTTTGACTGTCTTTGATGGATCCATAACGAATGGCTGTTCTTCCAGAACGGATTCGCCATAGTATTTTTTAATACGGCCTTCGACCATTTTTTCAACAATATTTTCTGGCTTACCAGCTGTTGCACCAGATTCGATGAACACTTTCTTTTCACGTTCAACTGCAACTGGATCAACATCTGCAATTGTCATAAATTCAGGTTTTGTCGCAGCGATATGCATCGCGATTTTCGAACCAATTTCATCGATTTTTGAATCTGTACCATTGATTGCAACCGCAACACCAATTTGCCCCATACCTGGAACCAAAGCATTGTGAATATAAGTAAAGATTTTATCACCGTTAACTTTTGCAATACGACGCAAATTCATATTTTCACCAATTGTTGAAATTGTTGCAGCAATATCATCTTTGACAGCGTTCATTGTCGCATCAAAATCGCCTTGTAATTCCAATGCTTTGGATGCAACATCTGCGACCAACTTTTGGAATTTTTCATTTTTCGCAACAAAGTCTGTTTCTGCATTCAATTCAACAACACAGCCCAGATTATCACATTTAACCACAGTTACCAATCCAGATGCCGCGACGCGCCCCGCTTTGGATGCAGCCTTGACGATACCTTTCTGGCGCAACCAGTCTGCAGCAGCCTGAATATCGCCATCATTTTCCATCAACGCTTTTTTACAGTCCATCATACCTGCGGATGTTTTTTCGCGCAATTCTTGAATTAATTTTGCTGTAATTTCTGCCATTATTTGTTTCTCCCATCGTTAAAGAATTTATTTGTGCAGGGTTTTACCCCTGCACGATTAAAGCATCGTCAGATATTATTTATCTGCTTTATCTGCCAATTTGCTGCGACGTTCTGCGCGCGCTTCGGATGTCTTAGATTTAACTCTTGCTTCTTTTTCTTTGATTTCGTCTTCTAATTCATCTGCGGCATCAGCTTTCATATCTGATTCGACTTTTTTACCTGCGGCACCGCCCAAGCGTTTTTCAATACCAGACAGAATTGCATCTACGAACAAGTCACAATACAACTGTGTTGCACGTGCAGCATCATCATTACCTGGAACTGGATAATCAACCATTTCTGGGTTTGCATTTGTATCACAAATTGCGATTGTTGGGATGTCCAGATTTTTCGCTTCACGAACAGCATTCATTTCACGAGGCACATCAATAACGACCATCGCCTGTGGCACGCCATGCATTTCCATAATACCACCAAAGATACCACGCAGTTTTTCAACTTCTTTTGTCATAACGCCGACTTCTTTCTTGGTCAAGCCCAATTTTTCAGCATTTGCGACATCTGCTTCCATCTTTTTCAAGCGACGGATGGATTGAGATACTGTTGTCCAGTTAGTCAACATACCACCCAACCAGCGGTTATTAACATAGTACTGACCGCAACGTTCTGCAGCATCTTTTACGATATCTTTTGCCTGATGTTTTGTTGCGACGAACAATACTTTACCACCTGCAGCTGCGATAGCTTCCAATGCGACCAAAGAACGATGCAACAGTGGTGCAGTTTTATTCAAATTGATGATATGAATTTTATCTTTTACGCCATAAACGTATGGTGTCATCAGCGGATTCCAGCGACGTGTATGGTGACCAAAATGTACGCCAGCTTCCATTAATTGTTTCATTGTAAAGTTTGGCAAAGCCATGATTTTATCCTTTATTTTGTGTTATTATCCTCGTCGTTTGCGTCAAAGACCAGATACATCTGGACACAAATATTGCATAACGACTGTGTTCTTCGCACAAGGTGCGTGCCCTGATAATACCCAACATTTTCCCAAAAAGCAAGTAAAAATAAACAATAAATATTAAACAGTCAAACCTATCACAACAACCCCTGCTTTCGCAGGAATTGATGTCTTAAATCGTAATTTCACAACAAATTGACCTTATCACGCACCTCGACCGGTTCCATCCATTTTTCACAATAATTTTTCTTGGTTTTTTCACAGTTTTGATACACGCGCACTTTTGTACAAACACCGGTCGAAGGCTGAAAAGTCGTTGTAATATTTTCTTTATAATTCCATTGTTCAATATTTGCCTCCCCAACAGGTTTAGAGCTAATATCAGCTACAACCCCTATTCCTGCCCCCAACGAGCCAATACCAACAGACCCTACCACCGCCATCGCCGCTGTTCCTAACGCGACACCACCAGCCCCAGCTGTAAACACAGCTGCAACAACAGCCGCTGCTATTAACAAACCAAACGCAATCCATTTACCAGCATTTGAAGTTTTCGGCGCTTTCGATTGCGGTAACGCACTATTTTCAGCCCATGCCTTACAGGCACTCTCTGCTGCTTGAATTGCTTTTGTCTCATCAAGTCTTTGCGCTGCCTTAACCTGATCTTTCATCATACGCGTTAATTCTGTATCATATTTCACATTATATGCTTCGCGTGCGTTTTTCAAAGCATGCAACGCAATTGTTTTTCTCATCTGCTGCGTTAAATATGGAAACCTAGCTGTACCCCGACCTATTTCTTGAATCGACTCATTACTTCTGACCAAACCCTGAACCTTACGACCAGTCATACAATACTGAACCATCGGATCGGATTCAATTGTATCAATTGTCATATTAACCGAATTTACTAAACTGCGTATCTCCATTCCGAAAACACGCTCCTTGATTACTTTCTTGGTCTCCTCATCAATTACATAACCAGCGTCTTCTAAAGCATTTATATACTCTTCTTCGGTCGTGAATGAACATTCTTCCTTGTTATCATCGTTTGTGTTGCACGAGTATGAAATATCACCCCAATACATTGTACCTGATAATTTACCTGCCCAATTACCATCGGTTAATTCTTCCTTTGAAACCCCATCCAAAGAATCACGACAAACACCATTCCACGTAATATTATTACTATTGTCACTGGTATATTGACATACTTGGTATTTAAATGAACGCTCTCCCGTTCCACTATCAACCGCTATTCCATCACAAGAATCAGTATCGCCACAGACTTTGACCATAGCTTTATCGAGAGCGTTTTGGCATTGAGTTAGCAAGCTGTTATCGATATTAAGTAAAATACCTTGAGCGATTCTGGCTAGTTCATCATAGACCGCGTCTTCCTCT
>JAWPOC010000009.1:0-62590 GCA_033345235.1 Alphaproteobacteria bacterium
TTCAGATGTATCATATATGCTGAAGTTCATCGCAGGGGTCGTTAATTTATCACTGTACAGTGGCACTGAAAATTCATACGTTTCATTCTTGATATGCAGACGGCGTTTTATGCCATCGGTCGTGCATGGCATTGAACACGCGCCAGTCCCTGTGTACAGCGCGCCTGTATCGCACAGCACACCACACATCCAGTTTTCTGGATTTAACGGCGAATGAATATCAGACGCGTCGGTATTGGCCATATCAATATACTGACAGTCATTTGGTATTACATAGTTTTCTGTGCCAGACGGGCACGTGGCCTTTACCATTGGCGAATACCAATCAACACCAGTTATATAATAACCATCCATTGTCCCCAAGCAATCTTTTGCCTTCATATTTTCGAATGCGGTACTGGGGGCACCGACATCGGTAAAGCCACCCGAAAACGGCGACATATTTGCAAATTCGCCCGACGATTCCACAAATGCGGCCAAGCACGCCGCCCCAGATACCCCTGCCCCGCCACAGACGGCATCTGCGGGGCTTTCGGTATCGGTTGGGGCACCGATATCTGTGTAACCACCTGCAAATGGCGACAGGTTTTCAAATTCGCCCGACGATTCCACGAACGCGGCCAAGCACGCCGCCCCAGACACAGAATCACTATCACATAACGTGTCATTTTGCGCGCCGTATTCATAGCATGTATTTCCAATACGATATTGCCCATAACCACACATTGGTGCACCAATTGCACTGAAATCCCCCGCCCATAACGCGGTGGGCAAGAATATTAATGATAAAAATCCAAATATCAGTTTTTTCATTGGTGTTTAGTTATTTTTTTTCTTTTGTCACGCCTAGCGTTCTTCCTATTTTTTGCTCTTAGTCCCCCTTGTCATTGTCCCCTTTGCATTCTGGGGCTCTTGTCATCCCTGCCCCCTATGTCATCCCTGCGAAGGCAGGGATAGGGTCTTTAAAACCTGTGACGCAGAGTATGTATTTGGTTCGCTGACGCTCACACTGCTTAGTCCCTATTCCTGCCTTCGCAGGAATGACAAGTATGTTTTTTAAGTTTTTTTATTCTGATTATCTCGCATTCCTTTCATTTTTCTGGGCTGGGGTACGCTGGGGGGGGATTATGTGATTGGTGTAGAGGCCCCTATCATAAAAAACTCCCCCTATCGACCTATGGTTTTGAACATAATAATACGCTGATACTGATCAATCCCATTACTTGTATTAACGTAATTTGCACAATAATCGGTACACGAAGTTGCACAGTACGCTGTCTCCCTATTAAAAACCCAGCGCGACATCGCGGGATGTGTCATTCGACACCAACAATAAATACGTTGTGTACCAAGTTCTGGATTTTCTGTATTTACAGGTGATGTTCCCCTGTAACCTTTAGGAATATCTTGTGATAGCATCTGATTATTTGTATTTATATATGGGTGGTACCCTGCATTCCCAGTACCGAGCATTGGCTTTCCCCCTTCGGCTTCTGACAAGCACGTTGCTTCGCCTAATATCGTGCCGTATTCAAAATTTACACGCCATGTAAACTCATCTCTGTTAAAGGTTTGAGTATTATCACCTGGTATACCGCCATTCAATGCCACAACCAAACTGTTATCGCGGGCGCACATGGTTAATGCATATGTTACACAGGGAATAAATAATATCATTATTGCAACTATATATTTTTTCATTTGTTCTCCTTTTATTTCTTGTTTTTTTCATCCCGTTATCACCATACCCCGTCGATTATGGCGTCACGTACTTTGCGGCCGTTTGTCATTGTGGGGGAATTTGTATTTGTTGCAAACCCATTGCCACAATATGTGGGGCAATTGACTTTACAATCTTCGTCACTGGCGTATTCATATACATATGTCCAATACGATGTTATTGTTGGTCCCGCGATTCGGCACCAACATTTTTTGCCCGCACTGGCGTCTGTCATAACCGCAAATGTGTTCACATCCCCAGGTTCAATTTCGCCACCGTCAAAACCACTGCCGTCGGGGGCGGATTTCACAGATATATTACTGCACGCGGCAATACCATTTAACGTACTGGTTCCTGTACTGGTGGGTTCGCCACCCGACAAAATATCGTACGGCAGTTCCACCGTCCATTGGTTGCCGGTAATTTCGACAGAATCTGCATTGATATCTTTGTGCAAGACCAATATAATGGCCCCTTCGTTTTTACATATGTCAAAGTATGCGTTACTTAATTCATCCGCCGCAAATGCGTCGGCACATATCGCCGATAAACATAATCCAATTGCTATTTTTCCTTTCATTTCTTGTCCTTTGGTTGTTTTTTCATTAATGTGAACTGTAATAAGTTGTATCGTTATATCGAACCGAGACCTTGGTATGTGGTACACCCAGCACACGTGGACGCAGGTTCATATAACACATATTCTGGTTCGAAAACTGAAAGTGCATCGCAGGCGATGTTAATTTCTCCATATACAGCGGTACTGAATATTTACCGTCGCCAACGTACAGACGATGCTGTTTACCCCCAACGGCGCATGGTGTCGCACATTTTTCAACACTGGTATACATTTTGCCCGTATCGCACAGTACCGCACATAACCAATTTTCTGGATTTAAAGGCGAATGCACATTGTTGGGGTCGCGGTTCGACATATTTATATACTGACAATCATTTGCAATGGTGAAATCTGTGCTGTCGGGCGGACATTCAAAGTTTTCATGCGCACTGAACCAATCAATGCCGGTCGTGTAATAGCCATCCATCGTGCCAATGCAATCGTTTTCTTTCATACGGGTAAAGATATCACTGGGGGAACCAACGTCGCCCAGCCCCGCAGAAAACGGAAACCAATCTTCGATTTCGCCGGAACTTTCAACAAATGCGTGCAGGCACGCCGCGCCACTGACGCCCTCGCCACCACAGACCTTGTCTGCGTACGTTTCAATCTGAAATGGGGCGCCAATGTCGCCAAAACCACCCACAAATGGAGATAATGTTATAAATTCACCAGAACTTTCAACAAACGCCGCCAGACATGCCGCGCCACTGACACCCGCGCCACCACAGACCCTGTCCGCGTACGTTTCAATATTAAATGGGGCACCAACATCTGTATACCCGCCTGCAAAAGGCGACAGGTTTTCAAATTCGCCCGACGATTCCACGAACGCGGCCAAGCACGCCGCCCCAGTGACATAATCACTGTCGCACATTGTGTCGTTCTGATCGGTATATTTGTAACACGTGTCGCCAATGCGATACATCCCATATCCACAAATCGGCGCACCAATGGCCGCATAATATGCAGCATCATCTGCGCGCGCGGGCACAGTAATAAACAACAATAAAAACAATGTCACTATCTCTTTCATACTCCCTCTTTTCTTTTCTGAATAATCAAAAAAGAAAAACCACGATGAATCACACAGTGGTCAGGAGGTTAGAGACAATCACTACAAATTGCATGCTTATTCAATATATTCGCAATCCTCCTGACCTTTCGAACGGTCAGGAGATTTTTTACAGACGTCATCTACATAAAAAAACACGCCCAATGGCGCGACCTTATGCTTCAGACGCGTAGTGACGAGGGCCTCTACTCCCTATCGCTGAAAAGTTCCCAGCGACATAGTTATTATAACGAATATAAAAATCCACGCAAGACGTTTTTAAAAATAAAATCCCCATTTGGGGACTTTTTTATTTCAAATAAAATGTTATCGTCGCAACAACACGTACTTTCTTGTTTATCGATTGCCGCTCGTTCGAAGACCAAGAATCTGTCGGATCACGCGATTCAATGCTGAATACACCTTGGTTTGCACTTTTTATCTTGCCCAGACGCGCGTCCGCATCTTTCGCAAACTGTTGACCCGCAGCAGTCGCGTTCTTGGTCGCCTGCTCTATCATAGAAATCTTTATATCGTTCAGACCGTTAAAGATATATATCGGCCCAGAATAATCTTCGGTTATCGTAATGCCACGACGTACTAATTCGCCCATGCGACGAGATATGCTGTCAACCAACATAACGTCGTTCGAACGTACCATAACACCCGTTTCAATCACATAACGACCATCATTTTGCTGATTTTTTAACTCTGCATCCGAATAGCCCGCGTACTTGTCACGAACCTGAACCCGCAGGTTCTTGATGTCAGATGGCGCAAAGCCCGCATCAGTCAAAAACTGATGTATCTCTGCAATGTCAGAATCTATCTTGTTCTGCAATGTCGCAACATCGCCACCAACACCGTTTATCTTTATATTCCAGACCGCTGTGTCCGCAACAACGTCGCGTTCCGCTAAACCCTTGACCGTAACAGTGCGCCCAGACATCGCACGATATATACCGTCACCAATGAAAAATCCACCCAGTGCAACGCCCAGTGCCAATATACTTAACCAAATGCCGGAAATTGATTTTATTTTTTCTTTGATTTTCATATCTTTTCGCCCTCCTTGGTGCTGATGTATTTAAACGTACAATATTCTAATGCCTGATGTCAATTATCTTTGTTATCGCCCAATTCGCCAACATTAAACCAAATGACCCCGTCACAGTTATGTTCGAACCCATATTCTTGGCGTGACCGTCCGGACGAGACGGACTTTCAGTCGAATATACAACCGAAAAATCAGGTAAATCCAAACCACGAACCAATCGACGAACACGCGACGCCAACGGACATACAGTCGTGCGAGATATAGTCGATAACTTTATCTGAGATACATCAGTCTTTAACGCAGCACCCATACTGGAAATAAATGGTATATTGTGCGCGTGCGCAACCGTCGCCAAAACAACCTTGGATTCAACAGTATCAATCGCATCAATTATAATGTCTGGATGCACGTCTAAGACAAAACTATCGTCAACAAATATATTTCGCGCGTCAACGTGAATGTCTGGATTTATATCGTGAATGCGAGCAGCCGCAACAGAAACCTTTGGCAGACCAATCGTCGACCCAAGTGCAAATAACTGACGATTGATGTTCGATTCTTCAACCCTGTCAAAGTCAATCAAAATCAAGTTGCCAACACCTGTGCGCGCCAAAGCCTCTATCACAAAAGAACCAACCGCACCACAGCCAACAACCATAACTGTCGCACTTTGCAGGCGCTTTACGCCGTCGTCACCAAATAATAAACGTGTTCTGTGTAATCTGTCCATTTTTTAAAAAATCTGTTCGCTGTTGCTATATATTATATCTGATAAATGCGATGGCGCAAGATTCAATTCACGCGAAAGCGCATCCAAAATATCCGGCAAAACCGATGGATTCGAACCGTCTGATTCAATCAATAATCGCGACAAAGGCGTATGTGTAACACAATCTGAAAAACGACGCATCGATAAATTACGCGGCCCATATGAATAATATAAATTAAACTGATTTGCACTTTTTTCCATATTAAATGCAGGTCCAGAATAACTATGTAACACCAAAAAACGCGGCAACTTGTTCTGGCACATACGCAAAATTTCAAACAACTTATCCCACAAACCAACACAATGCACCGATACACCCCGCCCCAGTTGATACGCAATATTTAACTGTGTAACAAAAGCGTCTTGTTGGGCATTGATGTCCGGATAATTCTTGTCCAGTCCAATTTCACCAACCGATAATTCTGGATTCTGGTGTAATAAATCCTGCAAAATAGTCGCCCAATTTTCTGGCGCGTGCGATATATGCCATGGATGAATACCAATCGCCCCATGAACCGAAGAACATAGACGCGTCGCATTAATAATATCGTCCCATTCAGAAAACTGTGCCGCGTTACACAGCATACCATCAACACCTATCTTGGCCGCGCGCGACAGCATGGTGTCTAAATCGACATCCGGAGTTAAATGACAATGCGCATCTAGGTATTTCATCACAATCCTAAAATGTAAAAGACCCACAATCGCAGGTCTTGAAGTGTTTTAATGCTCATCCAATCCGTTTAACAAGATTTCTTTCATTTCGTTCGGCATCATACCCGTTGTAGAATAACCACAATCGACATGATGAACTTCGCCAGTAACGCCCGAAGATAAATCACTGAACAAATACATCGCAGCACCACTGACGTCATCCAGCGTCATATTACGACGCAAAGGCGTTGTTTCAGCATTCAAACGCAACATTGCCTTGAAACCGCCAACACCACTGGACGCCAAAGTCATAATTGGCCCCGCACTGATTGCGTTTACACGAATCCCATCGCGGCCTAAATCAGATGCCAGATATCGAACGCTGCTGTCCAGTGCGGACTTTGCCACACCCATAACATTGTAATTTGGTACAGACTTTTCCCCGCCATAGTAAGTCAATGTTACAATACTGCCCCCGTTTGTCATCAAGCGCGCCGCACGACGCGTTAAATCAACCAGAGAATAAACCGAAACATCCATTGTATTCTTGAAATTTTCGCGTGTGGTATCTGCGTAACGACCTGTTAATTCGTTTTTATCTGAAAAAGCAATTGCATGCAGCACACCGTCCAGTTGCCCCCATTCTGCCTCGATTTTATTGAACAAGTCGTCCATCTGCGCATCATTTTGGACATTGCATTCTTGGACGAACTGTGCGCCAATAGATTCTGCCAATGGGCGAACACGCTTTTCCAGCGCAGGCATTGCATAAGGCATCGCGATTTTTGCCCCTTGGGCGGCGGCAGCACGTGCGATTGCCCATGCCATAGACCAATCATTTGCAACACCTGTTATCAGAATTTTTTTATCTTTTAGTAACATAATAATCCTTTCTTATCTCACAAAATACAGATTATCATACCCCCCGTCCCCCCGCAAGAGATAATTTGATCCCCGACGCGTTACAAATTTCTCAACAATTCTGACATAAAATTTTTGCTAGCTTCTTCTTGTATATACCGCGCTTCCATTTCGATCAATTGATTTGTATATCCGCCAGTTGAACCGCGTGAATAATTATAAGATCTGTATTGCCAAGCGTTTTCATTTATAGCTGTTCGTCCGGATTCTTGAAAACCATGAACGTTTTCATGAACAACTGTGCTGAACATTCTATCAAAATCGTTAAGGTTTTGTCTATTGTATCTAAAGATATGACCTATTTCATTACTTCCATTGTGCGCACCAAGGAAACCTTTTTGTCCGGATGCAGCGAAATCATAATTATCTACCATCCCTATCATTGTTTTTCCTGTATGTACTCTGTTTTGACCGCCTACAATATAATTTATATCAATCCACACTTGATCTTTTTCAGCCGAACTCAAAGAATTATATCTTCTTATACGGTTGGCTAAATCAGGATTGGATTTTATATCACGAATAACCCCGGCACGTAAATCTTGTGTTAATCTATATGCTTCATTCATATCCCAAGCACCAGAATTGTGCCACGCTTGTCGTAAAGCATGTTCGTTGGGATAAGAAGTATTTAAAATATTTTCAACCTTTACCTGTAAATTATCTACCTTGGCACCGGAACCATAATAATTATTTAACATAGAACCACTTACTTTCATATCACTGCCAAGATTAATCATATCATCTTCATAAAGCACCAACAATGTTCTTTTATCTTTTGTTCTTATTATTTGTGCCTTGTCTGCAACACCTGTGTAACGTAACTTGTTTTGAATGGTATATATTTCAGAATCTGACATATTTGACACATCCAATCTGTAATGTCCGCGCTTCAATCCTGATTCAGCTGCGGACTTATATATAAAATTATATCCAGTATATTGTTTTAATTTATCTAGAAACAATTGGTTCACACCTGCCGTAGAACTTTGTACTGATTTGTTCGCCTTAAGCCAATTAGATGCAGAATTATCCCAAGGGCCAAAAATATTTTGCTCTGAGATGGCGATAAAATACCTGCCATCATTTGTCTTATTTGAGGACACATAATAACCACTTCTCTGCAAGTCCGCGACAATTGCCGCGTAATTGTCATTGTTATTTACATATATTCTATAATAGGTATACCCTAAATTATTACTTGTCCACAAATCTATTGTTTTATTATACTTATGTGCAATATCTGAAACATGACGGGAAGACATCAAATCTTCTGAACCTTGGGTCAAAATCTTTATTACACCATCTTCTCCTTTTACTGCAACAACACCTTTTTCACCCACTCTGAATTCTGCCAGTCCAACATCTGCCAACCATTCAAACATTTCATTTACATCTTTTAAATCTTGTTTGGGTATGTCTCTAGCGGACCAAGGCTCATAATCTATAATATCAACACGTAATTTACCACTAGAATCACGCGAAAAGAACATATTAGACCCTAAATCACCATGATAAATTCCGCCATCATTTAAACGCTTAACAGCATTTATAATTTCTTCTTGTTCCGCTAATGTTATCGGTTTTCCACCAAGGTCAGAACCATCTTCTAATAAATTAAACGCGGTCCTAGAAGATGGCATTTCTTCCGTTATAAACCAATAATTACCCTTGTGGCTCGGCAAGTTATGTTTTGTTGCAAAATCAATCAAAACCTGCTGATCATCTTCTATGACTTTTACCGTATGAACAATATCTGAACGATTTCCTAAGATATCATAGGCACGTTTTGTTCGCGTTATTTCTTCAAGTTCATCAGTATGTTTTAAATAATATGTTTTGCCAGATAAATTCTCTGTAAATTTATAAACTTGTACTTCATCATTATAGGCTTTAACAACATCTATGTATGACACCTGCCATCCTTTTAGCTTTCCCATATATTCTGTATCAACCTGACCCAATGCTTTAACGGTTTTCCCATTTGATGTTTTTATAATTTTGCCTTGTCGGGCGCTTTTTTGAATAGCATCTTTTACGCCTGGGATTTTCTTTTGCAATGCTTTTGTTAAATTGGGTGTTTGGTTGACGATTTTTTGAACACGACCTGCACCCAACATCCATTTACCAACAGATGTAAATACCGATGTAAATTGTAACCCTATGCCAATAGCTCGTATTATTTGATCAGGATTCCATACACCATCATCACATTTGGATATATCAAAATTATCACCATTGTCTTCATAGCAACCCGCAACGGTATCTATTAAAAACTGGGAATCGTTCGGCAACATTTCTACCAAGGTTGCCATTTTAGAATCTATCCCCAGTTTTTCACCGCTTTGTAAATCATTGGTCATTCGGGATATATATTGAAAATACTCTTGTAAGACGTCTTCTGCACACGTTACATTATCGCAACGGTTAGCTTTTATAAAAAATTCATCTGCAACACCATCAATATGTATCTGTCCGCCCAATTCCATCCCAGCTGCAATCGTTTCAATGGTAACAGCAACAGCAGCAAAACCTGTTCCACCAGTATATATTATTATACCCGCACCAACAACAGCACCACCAACTATCAAGCCAATATTAACTTTCTTTTGATGATTATTTGCTTTAGTGGCATTTGGTAAAACGCATGCGTTAACTTTTTCATCAAAATACGCCTTAGCACAGTCTGGACATTCGGATATTGTGGCAGCTGAAATTTGGTCACAAAGTTTTTTATCTGGGGTAAAGCATGTTTTACCCTGATATTCACCGCCCAGAACAGAACATGCAAAGGCTTCCATATTGCCTTGTGCTATTTTTTTGTTATGTTCACTTAAATCGTCAAACACAAAGTCTATTGGTTGACCATTGGCATAACATGTTAAAACATCATCGGTCTTTCCATCCCTGATTAACTGCGTTCTGTTATAATTACATTCACAACTGGTAATGGTTGTATTCGCGTTCTTGCTGATATACTCACACAACTGAGAACGCATATTAGAATATGCTGATAACTGATACCCTGTTTTAAAATGCAGATTATCTATACCAAATGCCGTTCTTAATTGCGATTCTGAAATTATCGTGTTTTCAGATATAACACATTCATTGTTTTGGATTTTTGTGTTATAGCCAAACCTTTTCATACTTTCATTTATCTTAGTACACAAATTTGTATCAGACGTTTTACATTTCGCAGGATAACATTTTACTTCACTGGAAAATGTAGAATGTTGCGAACATTGACTGTATATATAATCCACACCATGCATTTCACAAATGGCCTTACCTACACTGGCGGTTATATTAATGTCTTTCGACTCAACAACATCATCAAATTTAAACTCGTAATATGTTGGGGTTAGTTTAGATGTGCATTTTATATAATCGTTATTAGGGTTTACTGTGCCTGGTCTTGATTTATTACTGCACTCTATATCATCATTGAACTTGATTCTTGCATATTCTTTACACAAACCATCAGCTTGAAGCATTGTAACCTGTGTATCTGCAACGGTATACCAATGATAAAACACATTATCAATACAACGCTCTGTTCCGCCGGATTTGCCTTTGTCCGGTCCGCAGACCTCGTAATAAGTATAACTGCCACCATCTAGCAGCGATTTAACAAAACTGTCACACTTTGTTTTACCATCAGGCATCTTTATATCCCAGCCCGCCGCAATACAAACCTGATACAATCCTGACGCGGATATTGTATAATCGCCACTAGATTCCAACTGCTGGTTATATACATCCAGTGCAGCGGACTGATACGTCGTATCAATATGCGATAAAATAACTTGTTTCGCTACATTACCATCAATATGTATATTCGCATGCGCAAATACACTGATAAACATCATCAAAAATGCACAGAATATCTTTCTCATTTCAACACCTCCGTACATTTTTCTGCAACTTTGGATACTTGCTTTATCGCCGCAATCTGGGTCGCATTAAATACCGTCGCAGTCGCACTGGCCGCAGTCGCGCCAATCGATAAAACATTTGAGGCTGTATTTAAATTCTTTTCTCGCTTTTTACCTGCGGCACTATCATCTCCCCTGGTCTTGTCCGTATTCGCAACACCACTGGTTATCGTCCCCGCCAGACCTGTCGCAGCACCAACAACAGACGATGCCATCGCCCCTGTCCCACGTTTATTAATCTTAGACAAATCAACCGTAGAATACCCCTCGCACGCGTCCGCAATCGATTGCGCCTCACTGATATCAACGCCATCCATACGCGCCTGCATAATCGAATTACGTAAACTTGAAACAGATTTTATACAGTTCTTTATCTGAGTATCTAAATCCGCATCTACCTTGGTCGTGCCAGCAATCGCAGCACCAGCAATATTGGTTGCAGTGCCCGTCGCCAACAAGCCTGTACGCCAATTCCCCAATTTTTTACTTTTCGCGGTCAAATTATCTATCCGACTTTGTGCAGTTGCCAAATCTGTAACCGCCGCTTTATACGTGTTATTAAATTCAGACCAAAAAGCATTTTTTTCAGCCTCACTGGGCGTGCCGCCTTGGTACTTGGCAGATAACTCTTGCATACGTTTTAATAACTCTTCGATTTCATTATCTGTACTTTGTTTTACAAAACCTGTAACAGTCGCACCAACCCCAGCCGCCGTACCAACCGATGTTACCGCTGTATTTATGCCCGCCATTACCTTTAAATCGTGTAACTGATTATCAATCCCAATGCATGATGTATACGTAGAACGTAATGCTTCTTCCAATGACAATATGTTCGCACCATAAGCACCAGATACACCCCCAAGAAAAATTAAAAACGTCAAAAGTTTTTTCATCTCCCACGTACCCTTATAAAAATTAGACCGCCATAGGATACTATGCGGTCGGGGAGTTGGTAATCATTCTGTTATTGACTCTGTCGCTTTCGGGACAACCCTGTTTTATGGCAAACAGCCCCCCGACTTTTACAGTCAGGGCTAAATAACGACACAAAACCACAGGAAACATATCGGACTAACGATACCCTTTGTTTTGTACCGAACAGAATGGGCCACCACAGCCCCGAACCCATATCCCTATGGATTCAATTCACAGTTTATCACGAAAGACAAAAAATGTAAATCAAATATTTGATATGACATCGCGATTTTGTTTTTTGTGCTGCACCGAACAATCTTAACCGAGACCACAAAAAACAGATTAGATTTTATTCATACACTCTCGTTTTGCTTGTACTCAAGCTGATTTCTATAATACAAACACACAATTCTTTTTAATAGAATAATTTTATTTATTCTAGTATTAATAAAATACGATCAGACATTTTCAACAAATCTTAAAAAAATTTAACTAGATTTTTATAAAAAACATAAAAAAACACTTGAAATAGGATTTAATAAGGTATAATATAAGCAACGCTATTCGGGCATAGTTCAGTCGGTAGAACAACGGACTGTTAATCCGTATGTCACTGGTTCGAGTCCAGTTGCCCGAGCCACGAATTCCGTCGCAAAATCGTTGATTTTGCGGCGTTTTTCTTTGTTAACACTTTTGGATTTAGGCACACCACAATCCACCTAAAAACACCACTATTTAACCCCTTGGCTACACAGCAGCTACACAGGATCCGCAACCTATCCGCAGTCCGATGAATGACTTACCATTTCACAACCCATAAAAAAATCTACATATTTTGAACATATTGCAAAATTTGTCGCAAATTCTTAATCAAAAACTCTGTCCTGGCCCAACATGTCCTGTACTTCATCCGCATGTTGTTCGGCCATGTTTTCATTGGCGCCATTTTCAACAGCCGCCTTTAAGATACGAACTATTTCGTGTTTATCGGTATAGTTTGCAGGTTCATTTTCTTCCAAAATCGTATCTACTACATCCAGCGCACGACGCCATGTTGTCACATAGGTGTTATGCGGAATGATACTGACATCACGCAATGTGCAGCCACCATAAAATACCACAACTGAAAACATCGGGATTTCAGACATTTGTTTAGACTGTTTTTGCAGTTCTGCAATATGCCCCGCATTCTGTTTAATCGGATTATAGAAACGATACTTATCACGACCATAGGCCAAAACCTGGGTCCATTTGTCTTGGTTGCCACGCCCAAAAATCCAGCCACTGTAATCTTTAACCTCAAACACAATCAAACCGACTTTGGTCGCAACCACCAGGTCAATTTGTGCATGTCGCCCATTTGCCTTTTTGACATATAAATCATGAAAAATTGCACCCGGTGCGATACCATGTTCCAATAATTCATACACCAAGTCGCGTTCAGACCATGTACCACGGTCCAGCGCAGTTACAGTTTCAATCTGTTCGTTTTTGTGATTATTGTATTCAATCTTTCTCTTGTTCTCTTGCCGTAATAACAAGAACATTCCAGCAAAGATTAAAAAGACTATGATAAACGCTTCCATAAGGGAATTATATCACCCGCGCACAAACAGGCAAGGAATAAAAACGCTCGACTTTTTGTATAAAATCAGCAATCATACATACAGATAAAAAGGATTGTTATGAGAATTGCTTTATATATCTTTTGCTGGCTTGCGGTATTTATAGGCGGTTTTGGCATGTTGCTTTCTATGAACACAAATGATGTAATAATAGGTGGATTTTTGTACACCCCCGCTTTGCTATCTTTGGTCTATTTGGCTACACATAAGTAAGGATTTTGACATGAATAAAATATTTCTAATCGGGACTTTATTAACTTTATCGGCTTGTAATAGTATTCGTTGCGAATTTACGCACCCAGATAACATGAGCCCACAAATGTTACAAATCTGCTCTGGTTATGCAAATTCGGACAGTGTTTATATTGGTAAATAAAAACCGTAACTGACTCATATAACCGGACCGCCACCAAGTACAACAGCGAAAACCGCATCTTCCTGACCCACCCAGCGCAAGAATACACCAAACGGTTTGAATATTTGTGGGGGATGCATAAACAATAAGAACTACATTCCCCAATCTTTTTTATCGTAATTCCTGTTACTGATATACGTTAAAAAGGCAACGCCCTTATCTGTTATGTGATAGTCAGCACTTGACAACATTGCTGCAAGTCTTGTTTCTTCTTTTTTGGCAATCAAGCCCTGATCAACAAGAAAGCCCAACCATTTATCAAACTCAATATCTACACCTATTATGATCTTTCTTTTTTGCATTTGATTCATAAAGAACATTTCTAGTTCATGTTTAGAAAAGAATTTATTGGCTTCATACAGACTGACTAACAAACTTATTTGACTGCCAAATATTATACGATAGTATATTTCAAAATCCGTAAAAATTCTGAATGTAGCGTCGTCAGCTATCAATATTTCAAGCTGTTTTTCTGCTGGTACTTTATCCAATTCGGTTTTCACAAACTGTTTGACCGCTTCAAGATAACGTTCATTTATAACCTGAGGAGTATCCTGTTCTGAATAAACATGCTTTTTCATTCTTGTTCTCCCTGTTTGTTTAATGGACTTTCTTGAGTGGGTTTATATTGTTCTTGCGCTTTCACATTCTTTTGCATCGCAACAGTTAAAATATCAGTAACGTTATCTCTAACTTTTTCCACCAACCCTGTTAAAGGCTTTCTTAATAGCAAAACAACAACCAAGATAACAAACGCAAAACTTTGCAACAATAGCACCGCCCGATCAATTAGGTACTTTACAAAGTCTAACGTTTCATACCCAACACAGTAACCATATCCTATTGCAATGCCAACAGTTAGCCCGGCAACAAACAGGCTAGTCAATATCATAAAAGATTTATATAGGTCTTTTTTCATACGCGACATATATAGGATATTTGTGGAAAAAATTCAAGGATGATTTATATCCACAAACACAATCCCAAACCATTTTTGCATGACGGTCAGGCGGGATTGATAGTCACCCGCATAGTTGATTTCTGTTTCGCATTCGCGTTTTAGTTGTGCTGACAGGCCGAGTTCACGCACCAGGCGATTGCACATCCCCATAAGATAGAAGATGTTGCCCGCCGGCCCGTTCAGGTCGATGACCAGGCCCGTTTGATATTTCGCCCCCGGCACACCCCGCTGGGCGGCGTGCAGTTTCCGTTTCAGCGCTTCAATCGTTTCCATGTGTGGCGCCTTTGGTTTTTAGTTCTTGCTGAATCTGTGTCCACATCAATTCCAGTTCATCCAACCCCGTCAGGTCTGATTTCAACCACATTTCTGGGGTCTGCCATACGTCGTCCTGGGCACAGGCCAGCGCACTTTCCACCAATTTGCGGATGCGGCGGTTGCGCATTTCGTTCCTGATTGCGGACCGGTACAGCATGCGCTTGTCCACCGTGATGGGGTGTGGTGTTGTGCCGGTGTGATACGCCCACCACTTGGCCATTTTTAGTTTGCTCAGCATTGCTACGCGCAGCATCGCCACCCCATAACTCGGGGTGCCGGGGCCGTCGAATATCTCGTCAGCCAGGTGTCGCCCGGCACGCTCGTTCAGAAATTCCAGTATTTCATCGGCGGACTTTTCGGGGTGAATTCGCCCCAGGCGTTTAATCGTCACGTCCCAGATTGCGTTTCGGTGGTCTGGGCTGTCATAGCGTGCCGCCAGCGCACCATAGAACCCATGTTACTTGTTTATCGTTGTCATGTTGTGCCTCTTGTTTTTCAACACAACAATGCCAACAAAAAATGGAATAGCTAGTGAAATAAAAAGCCCCATAAAAGGGGCGTCTTTAATCGTTTTCTGCAATAAAATACACGGGCGTAATTTGCATCAAAGACTTGTCTTCATCGCTCATCTTATCATAGAATTCTTGCCACAATCCAACAAACCTATTTAAGTCTATTAAATCAATGTGAGGATTAGAACTTCTTGCTACATTTCGTGCATCTGGGCTAAAACCTGCCAAAGAAATAAATACCCCCATATCATTACCTGTTAAAGCTCCCTTCAACTGTTGAACTTCTTGAGACGAAGCCTTTGTATCTTGACGATATTTAACCTGAATCTTAATATGCGGATATGCACTTCCTATTGGATCTTTGTAAGCAATGATATCAACTCCGCCATCTTTGCCCTTTGGGGCTACAAATGGCGTATAATATCCCATTCCCCTAAACAATGCTGCACACAAATCTTGAAACGAATACGGATCAAAATTTTTAGATATAAACCGTTCAAAAGATTCATACGATTTATTTTTTGCATCTTCTAAAACGGATGCTGTCGTTTGAGAACTTTCTTCTATTTGCTCTTCGCTTACATCTGTTGTTTCTACGGGGCATGCTGGTACAGAGGCGGCCTTCCATTGCTTGTATCTTTTTTGAGCTTCTTCAAACAGCTTATCTTTTCCCCATTTGATCGCCTTTTCCCCCTCCTCAGTAATATACCATGTGCTATTTTTCTTCGTGATAAATCCTGCTTTTACCAAATCTATTGAATAAAACTGTAATGTGGATTCCCATCTGATATATCCAGTTTTTTCATAAACGCCTTTAGCCCAGTCATCTAATTCAACCTTTTCTTTAAGAATTTCTTTAAGGCGCACTGTACTCAACTCCCCACCATTTACTGATAGAGCTTTTAATGTTTGATATTCTAATTCTTTTGCTAAATCCATTGTTCTTGACATTTTGATCTCCATGAATAACTACTTATTTATCTTTGATATATTATATATTTGTTAGTATTAACACAAGTAAAACTATTGGTTTAACATAATGTTTTGTGCATCATTCTTCCCGAAGAAAATCATAATATTCTCCAAAATCAATAAATCCTTTGTTTGTCAAATATTTCCAATCGTTTAGCGAAAGATAAAAATCCTTAATCCAGTTAGATATCTTTGCCTTCTTTTCATTTTCATTAGTTTCATTAAGAATATCCAATGTTGACACTGTAAAATTATCACCAGAATACCGTATCAAATTATTCAATGATAAATCTCGCAAACTCCCCAGTACGCCAATAGCTTCTTCTACATGTCGTTCAAACGATTTTACATCTATATTTATACCCGTAGCATGCGCTATGCTGTCTCTTGTTGCAACTAACTTATGATGCTTATCTTTTACCTCTTGTGCTATATTAGAAAACATATCTATTTGGGTTTTCTCTGTTTTTAAATCAGCATACACATGTGGAGTTAATATTTCAACGGGTGCTCTATTTTGTCTACACGAATTTACAATAGAAACTTTCATCCTATGAAATTTTAACAGATAAATATAAAGTATCGTCATGTAAATATAGTGAAATGAAAATAATGCCAAATTATAAAAACTATGCTCATAATGATACGCTAAATCAAGTAAATACTTATGTAAATACAAAATAGTATCATCCAATGGAGGCAAAAAAGCATCTAATTGACAAATAGGATTCTCTTCAGAATAACTTATATCCATAATCATTCATCGCACTTATAGATATGATTCATAACCTGGTTGATTTTGTCCTGCATTAAATCAATCAAGCGTTTGTTTGCGTCAATAATATCCTGTTCCGCTTCCAATTTTGCGACAATGCGTTTTTGGTCGTCAATGGATGGAACAAGAATACTTATATCTTTCAACATACTAAAATGACGCTTGTATTCACTCGAATCTATTGGATTCCCAATCAAATAAAAATATAAATATTTTGGCAACAGATGTTTTGCGTCAGTTGTTAATATCTTTATACCATCGGCACCCTGTGCAAAATCAAAGTCAATATATTTTATCGCACAAGTATGGTCTCCAAAAACAACCACTGGTGCAGACAACTTGTTTACCAAATCTGCATTATTGGTATAACCTGCAATAAAATCTTGCGATTGGTCTATAATGGGGTATTCACCAGTTTGTAAAAAATCAGTTTTCTGTATTTTATTAACAGGTGTCAAAGTTGATACAAATTTATCAAAATTAACTTCGTTGTAATCTATGCCGTCAAGAAGGCAGGTAAAATATTGTCTCTCTCTCTCTAGATTTTTAATGATTTCACGCGCATGGTTGATTGCGGATTGTTTGTTTTCAATTTCATCCACAATCTGTTGCTGCACATCCAATGGTGGAAGTGGGATTTCAATATTTGAATATTCCGAAATCCAATATCGTTTATGTGTTTCCGCATTAAATTTTATTGTTTTGATAATTTGGTATAAATATCTGATGTCAGCACGCTTTGGGTCTCTGTTTTTCAAAATTTTCATTGCTGATGACTTGACTTTAAATGGAAAATCAACAAATTTTGTATCTGTTGTAAAATCGTCAAATATAATTACAGGAACATCTATGAATATTCCGGTCTTTTCGTCTGTATATCCTAAAATAAATGCTTGGTTTGCGGTCAATACTGGTGTATCATATGAATCATTGTATTGGGTGCTTTCCACAATATATTTTGTTGGTTGTTCATAATCAAGCAAATCACCTAATCTAACCTTTTCATATTTACACTGAATAATTTCTTTTTCAATGTATTTTGCAGCGGTTAAATCATAATTATTTTCTGCAATGCGTTCTTTGGATACAACCATTGCACGTTCACAGCCCGACACATCCTTACCGTCGCGATATTCGTTTATAATCTTTAATGCTTCGGGTAAATCGTTCTGTTTAATCGGGGTTCTTTTAGCACCTAAATCAAAACCATCATTATCAACACGCACAAATAAAACATTTTTAGATTCTTTTGCAAAAGTGCGGTCAAAAAACAATATAGATGTTTTTACAGGTGAATATGGATTGAATACACCAGCCGGTAAAGATACAACGGCATACAAAAATCTATCCAACATCATTTTACGCAAATCTTTATATGCTGTTTCTGTTTTAAATATAATACCTTCTGGTACAACAAAACCGGCACGCCCATTTATCGTCAAATGTTCCATAAAATAGTCGGCAAACAAAACTTCACTGCGGTTTGCATTGATTGCAAAGCGTTTGTGTGGTGTAATGCCACCCTTTGGCGTCATAAACGGTGGGTTTGCCAAAATAACATCATATCGGTCACCCCAACGCGTATCATTGGACAATGTATCATATTCATAAATATTGGGTTGTTCAAATTTATGCAGATACAGATTAACCAAACTTAATTTTACCATTGTTGGATCAATATCCAATCCAACAATGCTGTTTGTAACCCGTTTTAATTCGTCCGGTGTTAATTTACCGTCTGATGTAATGTGTTTATATGCGGAAATCAAAAATCCCGCTGTCCCACACGCAGGATCCAATATTGTATCGCCTTTGGTTGGTTTAACAACATCAACAATAAAATCAATTATATTGCGCGGTGTGCGGAATTGTCCGGCATTCTTTGCAGTCGCCATTTTATTCAACAAATATTCAAACGCATCTCCAATGATTTCAGAATCGTCATAGGATAATTCATTTATTTCTTTCAAAAACAATGCAAATGTCGTCGGTTCTCTAAATGGAATAAGCGCTTCCTTAAAAATTCGACGAAATAATTCTGGTACACTTTTTGCAGTCTGTACTTTATCAAGCCCCGCAAGATATAAATTCATTCGCTCCTGATTGCCTTTAGTATTGATAATATTGGAAAAGGCATACGGTTCTAGTTCCCCAATAAAAAAAGTTCTATGACCTGAAAGTTCAAGCCCATCAAGATCCATATCGTCCATAAACTTATAAATCAGGGTTGTTGTGATAATATCAACCTGCGATTGGGGATTTGGTACCCTACCTACCAATACATCACATGCGTTATCAATAATCTGCTTTGTTCTAACGTCCAACATCTCTCTACCCCATATAATGATTCAATATAATATTTTCTTTTATATATACGGGCAATTTCTCACGTAACTCTTTACCCATATCTTTTAAATCCTGCATACTAAAACCAGCAACATCTACGTTTAGACGAGGATACTGCTCTGTTTCTATTATATTTCTAAAAACATTGTCTGTAACATATAATTTTATGTAATTTTTTACAAGTGAAACCACCTTGGCATCCGGCTTAATAATAGAAATACACTTTTCGCATTCTTCTTCCAACATTTCATCGCGTGTTTTGAAACGTGATATCAGTCCAAATATATGTTCCAAAATTTCACGCCAAGACAATCTTCTATCTATTTTTGTTGCCTTTTTTATTTTTTCTAAATTCGGATATAAATCCGGTTTATTTTCATATTTTTCTTTTATTAGTGCGACTGCATTATCCCAATCAGATAAATCAACTGCCTTTTTTATATCATCGTCTTCACGTATTGCATTCTGGAAATTACCCCAAAATTCACGATCTATACGCATACCTTCTTCTGGAATATTCAAGGTTTCTAATTGAACCAAACGCGCTATTTCTTCAGATGTTAAAGTTACAAAAGTTCTTGGTTCACATGTGCCCGCACCACATCCCTTTGACAGAGGCGGCAATTTCAGTTGCTGACCATAATCAAACTTTTCTTCAAAATACTCACAATTCCCGAAAAAATCGAACAGTTTAAACGAGATTTTTTCTTTAATAGTTTCGTTTTTGTCTACATCAATATATTTAAACGTGTGCTTTCTTGTTCCCCGTCCTTTCATTTGTACAAAATCCGTAGGCGAAAACACTGGGCGCATGAATACTACATTTAAAATATCACTACAATCATACCCCGTTGTCATCATGCCAACAGTTACACAAATACGAGTTTTAGAAGATTTATACCCCTCTAAAAAAGTTGTTGTACCACTTAAATTGTTTTCTGAAAATTGATTTGTCATTTGTTGTGCATTTTGTACACTGCTTGTAACCTGAATTGCAAAATCGCTATTATATTTGTCGGGGAATGCCTGCATAGCCATTTCATTTAATATTTGTGTTATTTTAGCAGCATGCTCTTGACTAACGCAAAAAATTAAACTTTTACCTATTTCACCGCTTATTGGATCTCGTTCCGCATTTTCTATAAAAGTTTTACAAAACACAGCATTTACATTGTCGTTAAAGAACCGTTTTTCGAAATCTTTTGCCACAACATCTGCCTCGACATTTTCTCCATTGCCATCAATCCCAATAGCATGATATCCTTTGTCTGAAAGCATTTGAGTTGTTATATCTGTACGAGCATCAATTGCCACTGGCCCTATTAAATAGCCGTTTTTTATCCCATCCATTAAAGTATATTTATATGTTGGTTCGCCATTATCACATCCAAATGTGTTATATGTATCTAATAACAATCGTCTTTCCAAGCTTTTTGGGTCAGCGATCTTTATTTTATCAATGTCGACATTTTTTATGTAATCGCGTGGAGTTGCCGTTAACCCAAGTTTATACCCTATAAAATATTCAAATACAGCTCGACTATTTCCACCAATAGAGCGATGCGCTTCATCTGAAATAATAAAATCGAAGTCCGTTGGAGAAAAAACTTTATATTTATCTCCAGACATAAGAGTCTGGATTGTAGACACAACAATATCAGCTTTATGCCACTCTTTAGACTTTTCTTTGTATATAACTGTTATAAAATTGCATAAATAATCGCTAAAATTTTTCCAAGCTTGTTGCTCTAACTCTATACGATCCACTAAAAACAATACTCGATGCGCATGTCCAGTTCGCAAAAACATTTGAATAATCGCACCAGCAGTCAAAGTTTTTCCTAATCCGGTTGCCATTTCTATTAAAAAACGATTTTTACCATTCATCACAGCTTTCTGAACCGATTTAACCGCTTCAATCTGATAATCTCGCAAAATGCGTAACCCGTTATTCCAACAATAGGCGCTACGCGTATCAACATTTTGATACTCCGGCACATTCAAGAGTTTAGAATTTTTTTGCAAAGCAACGTATTCGGGAATAATATTTTCTTTTGACATATCGTTAACATGAGGATTGAATCCCTGACGTTTTTCCAATGATTCCTGAGTTGGAATACTAGTGATTATCTGTGGGTTCCCAGATTTTATATCCCATAAATAGCAAATTTCACCATTTGATAGTATCACAAATCTTATATTATGTTCTACTGCATAACGGCGTGCTTGCTCTTTAGCGCTCAAAGGATTTATAGACGGCTTCTTTGCCTCTATTACACAAAGAGGGAACCCTTTTGAATCTAATAATTCATAATCAGCGAAGCCGCCTTCCACTTTCTGCTCTACCTTGACATTACGCTTATACTCTTTTGTATCCGTCAAAAACCATCCTGCATCAATAAGTTTTTGATTTATTTTCAAACGAGCATACGCTTCATTATCATCACGCAATCTATCAAATGTCATTACTTATATCCTATTATTCTATAATAACATTATAATAATTATTTGTCTTTTGTTTGTCAATCAATGGTCTCATATGTAATATTTACCAATATCCAGCCAAATATCTCCATATCTATTTAATAAAATATTAAATTTCTTTGAAAACGAATATACCATTTTTATATCCGCATCATATGTTTTTTTATTATTGTCTTTATTGTCATTAGTTATATCTGCAGCGGTTCTAGCAGAATTCGGCATATTAGATACGTTATCATACTTTCTAAGTATAATTCCTGAGGTGTTTTCTACCGTTACTTTTGACTTTGGCTCCGCGACAAAAAAACCTTTAAATTGTAGGCTTTGTTTTAATTCTTCGTTACCATCTTGAATACTATTTGTTTTTATACACATTGCCAAAAATTCTATTTCTTCGTATGTCAATACTTCCAACATATTCGCAAAATCGTTAAACGTTCCAGAATTAGCATGCTGTTTTTCCTTTTGGCCAATTCCAGAAATAAGCCTAGCTAACAAAACTAAATTTTGCTTTGCTACTCCCTCCTGAATCGAACGCATCAATCGTGCCAACATACTAAACAGTTCGTCTTCGTGCACTTTTTCGATATCGCCCTGTCTTATATTGGATAATATTACCTCCCTTGCAACATTTATATTTTTTGCACGCCATGCGCTAAATGCATTTTGGGAGGCCGTTCCAAAAACAGGTATTACCCCGAGAGCGCTATCTACAACATTTGATAACCAATCAGTACCTTTTTTTATATTCTTCATATCTTACAACTCTCTTACGTTGATATATACTATATATTGCCAAAAGGTGGTATAAAAAAACTTAGCGTTGCTCATATTACTTCCTCATGGTTTGCAAGGTTGTAGATACGATTTGGTCGGCGGGGAGTTGTGGGTGGGATGGTAAGTCCTGGACTGGCACCCAATGCATATCATCATGGACACGCAGTTGGATTTCGCCGGTGTAGGATTTGATTTCGTATGTATGAAGTTCGATAACCTTGCCAGAATCTGTTGTGTGTTTTGCAATTATAATCAGGTCACCAATTTGTGCATCAATGCCAAGTTCTTCAAACAACTCCCGGTGCAGGCATGTTGGACCGTCTTCGCCATCTTCAAACTTGCCACCTGGGTATTCCCATTCGCCCGCCAACGGCTGGTCTGCCCCACGTCGCATCAGCAGAACATTATCACCGTTTCTAAAAATCGCAGCAGTTACTTTCATATAGAATTATCAAACTTCTAATTTAGGCATATGATTTACATTACACACCACTTCGCCCATATACTATCTTGAAATTCCAGCGTTTCTTTTTGCGGATAGAAAAGTGTGGCTTGTCTGAATCTATGACAAACACTATCTTGCCAATCCAAATACGAAAATAACGTGCGTGAATTTTATTTATTTTTATACGTTCATGCGTCCGCATTTCAGTACCATCAGCATATTCAATTTCTGTACTGCGCCCAAAACCAAACCTGTTGTTATCAAAGTCCAAACCGTATTCGGTAAATATCTTTTTTACTTTTGGCATTTGCAATCCTTATTATCTTTGTTTAGCAATAAAATCTGCAACTTGTTGGGCGGTCTGATGTGGAGTCTGACCGTCATTGTTTATAATCAAATTTGCATTTGTGGGCTTATGATAGTTTTCGCTATACATTTCCTTTATACGCCCCATTTCCCAATCGGTCAATTTCCGCGTTCCTCGATTTGTCAGACACTTTTCCAAACTGGGCGCCAGTGTAATCGCAATAAAACGCGTATTTTTATCAACATGTGTCGACCAGCGCCGATACAGATTGTCCGTCATAGGATACGCAAAAATAATCGTTTCGTATCGGTGTTGAGTTTTCTGGTCGGAAATAATTTTATCCAATCTGTTCAGACGCTCAGCCCAACCGTCCTGCATAGTCAGTCCCAGTTTTTGTTCTTCGGCATCTGATAACAGGTCGTCAACTTCTATAAAAACTGCGTGCGGCAACATTTGCACCAACAGTTTTGATACTGTTGATTTTCCAGAATTTATTGGCCCATTGATATTCAGAATTAGCATTATGACGCATCCTTTTTGATATTCTATACCGATTTTTTAGAAATATCAAATTTTATCTAGTAATAGTGAATCCATAGTGCCTTTGGTCAATCACATAATAACATTTCGCAAATAGTGGACAATTGCTTAAATTCATCTGGGTTTTCGTACCGGTATGAACAAGCTGCGCCGAGCCACAGTTTATACCGCCCTGTTAAAGGGCGGTTTTTGCTTGGATTTCTAAGTTTTTTTGCAATTCGGTAATACCGGTTGTAAAATTGGCCGTTTTTCGGTCTGTACCGAACCGTATAATACAAAAGAGTTAAAAACGGTACCTTTTAACTCTTTTTATAGTTTTAAGCAAACAGAGATTTTAAACTTCAGGCTTTTAATAACATAAATCAAAGTAATGCTCACACACTACTCCTTGTATATACGCATAATCTTTTATTATAAAATACCCCCCTATGAATAATGCGATTAGAATAACCAACCAACGAAGCAATTTATGATGCTTTATTATTTTTGGAACAGAAATAGCAAATCCAATCATACCACAAACAAGTGAAGGCATTGTATATATTACAAATTTATCATATGGAAGACGTTTAACGATTGCATCTACACAAGCATCGTGCGCAGAACCTGGCCCATAATCCATAGGGCATAAATACATTCCATCCAGGTTCCAAAATATTGTTGTCTGTATATGATAAACCAAAATGAATAGTGTTACTGCAATTATTAAAGGCAAAGCACACAAAAATAATACCCTTGTCTTGTTTACTTGTTTTGTTTTTCGTAGCAAAGGTGTTTTTTTCATTGTTTTACCTTATTCTATATCAACGTAAATTTTACCAAAAAAAGGCCACAAATCAATCTAAATTTTTCATAAACATTTCACAAAGTCTAGCAATGGTTGAAAATTCTGTTGGATTCTCGCGCCGGCATGAACAAGCTGAGTCGAGCCACAGTTTATACCGCCCTGTTAAAGGGCGGTTGGTTTTACGGCATAAGGCGTGTTGGTCCACGAAACAAGAATGTCGATTCTCGCAGACTGGGCAACTCCAACAACTGCTTTATGAATCTTGCGCCACCAAAGCCCCAACCACCATGTGGCGGCATACCATAGCGGAAGCATTCCAAGTACCACCGCAAACCCTCTTGGTGTAAACCTTTTTCGCGCAACTGTTCACACAGTTTTTCATAAGACTCTTCACGTTGGGCACAAGTCACAATTTCAACACCTTTGTACAGCAAGTCAGCCGATACAGATATCGGTTCGCCATGTTCACCTACCCCTTTTTTATGATAAAATGGGCGGGCTTCCCATGGCCATTCAGTAATGTACACAAAATCTGAACCATAGTGTTCTTTGACGTATTCACCCAGCGCTTTTTCTTCAGCTGTTGTAATATCTGGCTCTTCAGATGCACAGCCCATTTCGCGTAAGATTTCTTTGGCGCGCGCCATGGTGATGCGTGGAATCGGTTTCTTTAACTGGAATTCCGATATACCAAAGTATTTTTCTATTTCTTTACCGCACGTCTTTTTGATAGATGTCAGCATATAACGTATTGCCTGTTCCAGTTCGGACATTACTTCTTCAAAGCTTTCAATATATGCCATTTCACCATCGAAAGATGTGAATTCAGTCGCATGACGAGTCGTGAAAGAATGATCAGCACGAAATGCTGGTGCGACTTCGAATACACGTTCCAGCCCCGATGCAATTGCCATCTGCTTGAACAACTGTGGTGATTGTGCCAAGTATGCAGTCTGGCCAAAATATTCCAGTTTGAATAATTCAGCGCGTGATTCAGACGGTGTTGCCATAATCTTTGGCGTTTGAATTTCGATAAAGCCTTGCTTTTCTAAGTATTGGTGATATCCGGCCGTCATCGCAGATAATGCACGCATAATGGTTGCGCCACGTGGGCTGCGCAAAGACAAGAACCGCCAATCTTGAGCCTTTTCAGGTGTGACTTCAACACTGCCCTTGGTTGTAACAGGAATTGGGGTTGCTTCGGCTTTCGAAATAATTTCCAGTTCGGTTACGTGAATTTCAAATCCAGATTCCGTACTGGGGGTTTTTACAACGGTGCCCGTCACAGATATGACAGATTCTGTTGTAATCTGTTTTACCACATCAAAGCATGCACAGCCGCGTTCAACAACACATTGAACTGTGCCAGTGATTTCACGCAGAACAATAAATGCAATACTGGACTGCGCGCGTATTGTTTGTGCGTGACCTTTGATAGTTATTGTTTCGCCAACTTTTTGTGAAATTTCGGCGATATGCGTTCTTATTTTAGACATTTTTAACCTCCTTTGTGTTCGTTGTTTATGTTTTAATAAGAACACAAGGACGTTAAAACGCATACACCAGAGAATCTGAAAATATGCGTGACAACGTGGTGCCACCTTGTTTCGCAACACTGTCGCCAATGCTGCCTTTTCAACTCTCGCTGGGATCGCCATACCATTAAAGAGTCCACTGCTGTAACGGGCAGTCCCGGGAAGTTCTAGTAAGCGCACGCAATCGTGCCGCCGTTCTTCTTCCGCCTCGCCATTGTTAGAGGGTCATCGGCTTTCGTTTTTCATTATAGGGCAAAAAATTCATATTACAAGTTTTTTGTAAAAAAAGACATCAATTCAGGCAAGCTGATATAAAACTTTGACAACAGGATTATAGCGTTCTATACTGATTCCATACCCAACCATAAGGATTTGAAATGTCCGAAAAAAATACCCTGTATGACAATCTGCGCAACCCTGTTTCAACAATTGAACGTGGTCAACCAATTCCAAATGGCCTAAATAAATTATCTGTTCATGTATGGATTGTAAATGACCGCGGCGAATACCTGTTGCAACAACGTATGGGAACAGCCAAGAAATTCCCAAACATGTGGGGGCAGACCGGCGGCGGTGCAATCGCAGGAGAATCCAGTTGGGACGCATGTGCGCGTGAAACTGTGGAAGAATTGGGCTTAAAACCAGTACCTGAAAAATCAGTCTTGGTTGGCACGATTAAACGGCCAATGGATTTTGTTGATATATGGCTGGTGAACAGTAACGCAAATATTTCCGAATTAAAACCACAGGCAAGTGAAGTTCAGGCGGTTAAATGGGCATCGTTGGCCGAAATTCACCACATGCAGAATACTGGCGAATTTATACCATCTATTATTCCTGGATTTAACATGGTTTTAAACTATCAAAAAATGATGAAGACACAGCCTGTTAATGCACATGATTTTCTTGGTAAAATCGTTAACGTAAAAATGGACAGACCACTGGGCAGCAAGCATCCAAAACATGGTTTTACATACGAAGTGAACTATGGATTTATTCCGAATACTGTATCGGGTGACGGCGAAGAATTAGACGCATATGTACTGGGCATCGATACGCCATTAGCAACGTTTACAGGAAAATGTGTTGCGATTATTCATCGCACAAACGACAACGATGATAAATTAATAGTTGTGCCAGACGGACAAAATCCAACAAACGAATATATTGAACAAAAAACCGCCTTCCAAGAACAGTGGTTCAAGCATACGATTATAAGGTAAATAAAAGGGGCAAAACATGGGAATAAAACCTGCGAAGTTAAATGTTGGTGATGTTGTTGCAACCGTTTCATTATCATGGGGTGGTGCGGGATTGCTGCCAGAACGCTATGCCCAGGCAAAACGACAACTGGAACAAACCTTTGGCGTTAAAGTGATTGAGGCACCACATGCACTGGATGATGCGAAATATTTATATGAACACCCCGAAATTCGTGCCGCCGACATGATGTGGGCGTTTCAGAATCCTGATGTAAAGGCAATTATTTCCAATATCGGGGGCGATGATACAATTCGTATGTTGCCATACATAGACTGGGATGTCATACGCAATAATCCAAAGATTTTTATGGGATATTCTGATACAACAGTCAACTGTCACATGTGTCATTATGCAGGTCTGAACAGCTTTTATGGGCCGTCAATGTTGGTCCAAATGGCCGAAGCTGGTGGAATATTGCCGTACGTTGAACAAAGCATGCGCAAGGTTCTGTTCGATAATTCAACAATTGGCACTGTGCCAGAAAATAAATCTGGTTTTACGTACGAACGTGTTGACTGGTTTACACCAGAAGGACAAACGCAAGTTCGCAAAATGCAACCGACAGATGGTTGGCACTGGATTCAAGGCTCTGGTACTGTTACTGGCAAACTGTTCGGAGGATGTATGGAAGTAATAGAAATGATAAAAGGTACACAAATCTGGAATCCTGATAATTTCAAGGATGCAATTGTGTTCTTTGAGATTTCTGAAGAAAACCCAACCCCAGACCAAGTGTTATATTGGCTGCGTAATTATGGGGCTTGTGGCATACTGCAACAAATGCGGGCAATTATATTTGGCCGACCAAAAAATGAAAACAATCCAAAATATGAAAAACGTATTTTGCAAGGCTTGGCGGAATTTGGGTTAACCGATATGCCGGTTGTAACACACTTTGATATCGGACACACTGATCCAATTATGGTTATACCAATGGGATGTATGGCAAAATTGGATTGTGACAACCATACATTTGAAATCACAGAAAACGCAGTGGTATAGGATAATTAAATCATAATATAAGCGAACATAATAATCCCAACAATTGCTTGTTCTGCTTGATTTTTTTATTCGATGTGATACAATGCAATTAAACAAAGGTGGATTTAACCAGACTTGTCCTACCTAGATAAAACGGACTAAATATGGGGTTATTATTATGCAAAATTTCCTTTATTGTATATTTATAACGGGCGGTATACACCGCAAATCCGCCTTTGGTTATGTTTGCAAAACCAAAGGAGTAAATTATGCAAAAAACAGCAGAAGCAGTATCAATCGGACATCCAGATAAAATCGCAGACTATATTTCTTGCTTTATACTGGACAGAATGCTGGAACAAGACAAAGATGTGAAATATGCCGTCGAAGTTATGATTAAAAACAATACTGTTGTATTGGGCGGTGAAATCAGCGGCAATGTTAATCTGGATAATCTGAATAAATATGTTAAACAAGCCTTGCTAGATATCGGGTATGACGAACGATATGCATCTATATGGGGTGATATGACAATAAACCCCAACCAAATAAACATCATAAATTTAATCGGTGTGCAATCCGCAGATATTAATTATGGAGTGCGTGCCGATGGTTGGGGCGACCAAGGTGTCTTTGTTGGTTATGCGTGCCAAGGTGACAACTTGATAAATCGTGAATTATTCTTGGCAAAAAAGCTGAATCACGCACTGTATATCAAAGCCCGCACGTCCAAGAACCTGGGGTTGGATATAAAAACACAAATAACATTAAATGAAGATAAAATAGAAACAGCCATCGTTGCTATACCAATGTTACACGATGAAGATTTAACCGAATTTATCATATCTGTACTGGGCGAAACACCTGATAACATAATTGTAAATGGAACTGGGCGTTATACATACCATGGGCCAATTGCAGATTGTGGTATAACAGGACGTAAACTGGCCTGCGACTTTTATTCAACAGCATGCCCAATTGGCGGCGGCAGCCCATGGACAAAAGATGCAACAAAAGCAGATTTAACTCTAAACATCTATGCCCGTAAATTAGCCTGCGAAAATCTGGGGAATAATGATGAATGTTTTGTATATTTGTCTGCCTGTATCGGGCGCAGCGATTTACCCAGCGCAGTGATAAAAACAATAAAAGACGGACATACAACATATCATCAATTACAAATTCACAAAAAGCCCAGTAACATTATTCAAACATACGGTTTAAACAGACCAATTTATACACAACTGTGTAAACAAGGCATTTCTGGAATACAGTAAATATTAGTCCCCTGTCATTTCATAAACAGGGGACAATCTTTTTAATATAATTACCTGCCGGTCAGATAGATTGTTGAATCTATATTAATATTCTTTACAAACATTTCATCGTGTGACACTAACAATATCGCACCACTGTATTGATTCAGCGCATCTTCTAGGACAGATATACTTTTAATTTCCAAATTATTTGTAGGTTCGTCCAAGATTAATAAATCAGGTTGATTATCGCCCCCTAAAATTGCGGCCAATGTTGCTTTTAGTAATTCGCCACCAGATAATGTACCGACCCGCTGCAAAGATGTATCACCACGAAATCCGAAATTTGCCGCAATTGCATGCGCATCGTGTTTTAAACATCCAGAAATCTCCATTATATTTTCAATAATTGTTTTATCTTTGTTTAATATGGACAAGTCTTGATTAATATATGCGATTTTGCCAAATGTTTTTACCCTGCCCGATTGTGGCGTCAAAACACCGCAAATTATCTTCAACAATGTTGATTTACCAGAACCATTTTTTCCACTTAAACGAACTCTGTATCGGCCATACATTACAAAATTAAAGTTATCAAATACACATCTGTCCCCATATGCAAAACAAAGGTCGGATATTATTATCAATTCTTTGCCGTAAAACGGTTTATTTGGCACAGGAATTTTAATTATTTCACCGCGCATTTGTTCAGATAATTCTTTTTGCACAGATATTTGTTCATCTAACTTTTTCTGAATAATCGCACGTTTTTTTGCTTCGGTTTCGATACTTTTACCTTTTAGCGCATTCGCCTCTAGTCTGCTGCGACGCCTATTGTTTATTTCTTTGTGCTGTTTACATTCATGATGTTGCCTTGTATTTTGTGCGATATTCATTGTGCTGTTTAAACGCGCGATTGTCTTTTGGGTATTGGCGTATTTAGAGGCAATATTATCTGATTCAATCTGCTTTTGCGCGACATAAAAATCATAATTCCCACCGTATACTTTTAATTGCCCATTATGCAATTCTATTATTTTATCCATACGCATTAATAATTCACGATCATGCGACACAACAACCACACCACCAGAATAAGCCTCCATACAATTAAAAAATACTTGTTTTGCGTCCGTGTCTAAATTATTTGTCGGTTCATCCAACAACAAAACATCCGCATTACTATCAAATGCACGCATCAGTGCAAACATTTGTTGTTCGCCGCCGCTTTTAGAATCTGACACATTTATCTGATTCAACATAAACACGCTGGCATTTTTATTAATAATGCCAGAATCAGGCAATATTACCCCCGATAACAACTTTAACAAAGTTGTCTTGCCGCACCCATTATCACCAATAATTGCGACACGCTCATTGTCATTAAATACATATAATACATCGCGTAACAAATCATTGCCGTTATATCCAAAAAATACCTTTGATAAAGAAATTAAAGCCATAATAAACCCCACTATTGCAATTAAACATACACATATTTCTATGAGTGATTGATAAAAATTACAATATTATATACACATTGGGGTTAATCCTTTGTTTTGTATTACACACATTAACTGTACTGTATATATATCTAAAATCAAGAAAAAAAACTTTACAAAATTTATAAAAGTACTATTATTCCGGCAAATAACAAACTAAAGGAAACAAGAATGGCAGTAAAAAACAACACAATTTTATACAAAAAACACATTGGCATTACGCCCACAGAACTAAAAGAAAAAAACCGTATGGAACTGATTGCTGTTCCATTGGCTTTGTTCTTAATGGGAAATACAATTTGGTTTTTAATGCAATGCAAACCAACAAAGCCATTCTGGAATCATAAAAACGGTATGTATATGCCTTACAAGGCTGCCATACACAATGCATATATTCCAACAGATAAATACATTGTTGATGAAAACACATACAAAACAGGTCAATTAACTGTCAACCCAAATCCAAAATTCAAGGCACATGGGACATGGCTGGCAAATCTGATAATATCACTGTTATTCTTTGCTGGTTTTGCATACGGCAACAAAGAACTTAAACGAGATTTTGATACAGTTGATATGATGGTTGATTTGGAAAAATTCGGAAAAGATTACAATCTGAACGCAAAACAAGTAAAAAAATTACTGAAAAAATCAGAAGATATTATCGTCAGAATGTCAAAAGAAAACGCTACTTATTTTGATATGATAATAAACGGCAAAGTCGATATCACAAAAGATAAAGTCTTTGTTGATATGGCAGTTGCAATATTAGACGGCTATTTATGTGCACACCCAGAAGAAACAGCAGGTGTATTAAGTGTATTTACAGAAAACAAACCTGTAGTATCAAAATTAAAGGCGAGACTGGCGAATAGAGGCAGATAAAAAAATCGGGCAAACGCCCGATTTTTTTAACGTTCTTTAACGGCATTACAATAAATAGAATTTTTATATAATTCACGACCTGCCAACAACAATTCATCCAATGGCATTTTTGTCATATTATATTTTTCTTCAAATTCATACATTTCTTTTAACGAGGGTTTCAGATATTCTATCAGTTTTGAATTATGCCCCATTATGTACATCGTCACCGCTGTGTGCAGAGAAAAACCATACCAACGCTGTAATTTATTACGCATTTTATTAATACAATTGCTGACTGTACCCTCAGAAATACCATACAAACATGCCAATTCATCATGTTTCAATCCTGTTATGCTGGGGACTGGCTTGTCAGTCATACCTTTCATTCGATAGAAACTCTTTATTGTTTCAACATCCATATCTGTCACGCCAAATCCATTAAATTTTAAGTACATATCCAGATCGCGTTCTAATGTTGGGCCCCAACCCAAAGAACGAACATCTTTAATTCTGTTCTCTATACGATCTGACATTGCCTGTATCACTATTTGATTTATTGGCTGTTCTATAAAAGCTTTAAATTGTTTCTTATTTAACATATCACATAATATATCAATTTTTGGAAACAAGCGTTTTATCTGTGGGTAATTTACTGCGAAACTATCCACAGGAACAATTGGTTCTTTATTATCAATCGGCGCACTGGTTTCTTTTTGATGTTTTACTTTCTGGGTCTTTGGAACCGGTTTACTGCCAGTATCTACAAACAATTTTCCCAAGATTAACAAGTCTGATGTTGGAATATCAACAATATTTGTTTTGAATTGCATTTTGTACATTTGTCGAAAGTTATTCGGTATTATACGTAACAAGCCGTTAACATCGCCAGACACATACATAGATATACCTTTTTCAACATCAGACAGTTTAATACGTAACCATCTTTGCACCTTGGTGATTCTGTATCTAATTCCTTCACAAGCTTTACTGTACAAAAAACCCAATTCAAAATTATTCAACCCATCTGTCGTAGGCTCACGTCTGCCTGATACATTATTTTGAATATATAAATATTGTATTTTTTGGATATCTGATTCTGTGATACCGATTCCTGCGGATTTGCACAGTATATCAACATGTGTTTTATACACATTTCCATACAAAGTTATATCACGCACAGCATTATTCACACAATCTGAAATATACTTAACCGCCACCGCGTTAAAATCGGCGTTGATAAAACGCTGATACAAATCTTCGTCATATATAACACGCAACAATTTTACCAACGGAAATATTTCTACCACTTTCTGATACCGCGCATCAAAAGCACCCTGTTCTTTTTTTGCCTGCATTACGATTTCAGCTTGTTGCTTTTCCGCCAGACTGGGGAATGCCTTGATATCAGATATAAGCGCCATAATATCAGATGGAACAAGTATATTTTTTGTCGTTCTGATATACATTGCATGTTCAATAGACGCCAAACGACGAAACACATCCGTACCCCGAACAGGTCTGTGACCACTTTGATGACATAAATTCAACATTTCATTTAATTCTGAACGAAACCTGTTATCACCGTTCAATCTTTTTATCTCTGAACATTTACGCATAACATTACCTTATTTTGCACGTGGATTATATATACCGCATGCACGCAACGCACGACGCAAAGAATTATAGTGCCGAACCTGAGAACGCAAATAGTGGTTATACAGCGTCGCGTTATTACTTATCATAACAATCGGTATATTCTTTTCCAAACATCCAGAGACAACATATGGACTGTCGTCAAAATGGACGTATGGATTTAATTCTTTTAAAATATCGGACTTTTTACCTGGTTTATCGTACACTTGCTCGAAACAACAATTTATGCCTGCTTCACGCAGTTGATTAAATGTCTTTTCAGGCTGTTTATATTTACGTTCTGTGACGAATAAAATCTCCAAGTCCGAACGTTGCATTAAATTATTTAATATATCTGGCATACCAGGGTCTAAAACCGGCATTGTATACAACATATCATGCCCGAATAAGTCACGTAACGTTTCAACCATTTTTTCACTGTGGCAACCGGATAAATTCCAATCAGTCGACTTAAAATACACCTCGCCACACATATCAAACGCCCGCATATACAGCGGTTTCATATCAAAAATTACATTATCTAAATCAAACGTCACTCTTTGCATAGCGGCTGGCATTTTACTACAAATAATAATTATGTCAAGATATATATTAAACCAAACACCCCAAATCAGAACACAACGTCCAAAAGAACACCATTATAGTTTTCTTATTTAAATAGAATTCACAACTTATTCTAAGATAACTTGCCTATATTTTCAGATTTACTACATATCGGAAATAATGCATAATAATAACAGTATCGTACCAAAGGGAATATTACAATGATTACTCACGACACAATATGGACCGCAATAGATAAAATGGCCGAAAGACAAAATATCAGCGCATCGCGTCTGGCGATTATCAGCGGCCTGAACGCGACAACATTTAACAAAAGCAAACGCTATGACGCGTATGGCAAGTCACGATATCCATCTTTTTCTACAATCGCCAAAGTATTAAACACTTCAAAAATGACGATGACAGAATTCGGAAAAATCTGCGATAAATGCCAACAAAATTCACAATAAGTCATACGTCATACATTTGCCAACAAAACAATCCTTGAACGAATAAATTTTATTTGTTATCATTTGGTTGATGTCAGAGACTTTTCTGATATTGAGGAATAAGAGCCCTCTTCACGAAGCAAACGATACACATGTGTAAGCTGTGTTGTGTGTATTTGTTTGAAAAAGAATAAAAAAACTCCTGACCAATGGTCAGGAGGAATGCGAATATATTGAATAAGCATACAATTCTTCGTGATTGGCTCTAACCTCCTGACCACCTTGTAAGAACAGCGTGGTTTCTTTTTTAACACAAAAGAAAGGAAACAGGGGATGAGAGTCTTTATATTTTTAATTCTAATTCTTACATCATCGGCATCAGCTGCCAGTGTGGCATCTGTGCGTTACGTCGACGAATGCGTCGCAACCAAGGTCAGCAAGCTGGAAGGCACAGAAAACGAAATGGCCGGCACGTATAATGTTGTACCAAATAAAGGACGGTTGGATGTGCCAACACCAAATTTTCCACCAGCATTACAATCAATCTAAAACAAAGCAGACACAGGGGGTAATTTATGATAAAAAAAGTATTGTTTGTAATTTTTGCAATGTTTTTATCATATGGCGCATACGCGGCAGAGGCAGATCATGGACAAATAATAAACATCCGATACATTCATGAATTGGTAAAGCAAGAACATGGGGTTGAATTACAATACGGCGACGACCCGAACAAGGCCGCGAATATGAAATACTTGCTGACGATTGTAGATATGGTAAATGCGCACTTTAATGGTGATGGTTGGACGAATTATGGTGACGACCCAGAATACGCGACACGTCAGGCGGCAAATACTGTCGCAGGCATATATTGTATTCGAAACTTAATCGAACATTATTATTTCACAGCAACCACCACCCCCGACACAACCAGTTTTAGTTTTCAGATTAGTGCTAATGGCGTATATCATATCGACTGGGGAGATGGAACACGCGAACATTACGATAAATCGAACAGTAGCAGAAAACCATGTTCGCACACTTATGAAACAGCCGGCGAGTATACTATACGACTGGGCGGTTATTCACGTGGGTACAATGTTAGTTCGGTAATCAGTTTTGCAGGTAATACAAATGTTGCTACAGTAGATGGTAGTTTGGGAAAGATTTTTTCAACTTTGAAAGATCCCAAAAATCCAACAAAACCGATGCAACCCGCTTTTTCTACTTTGTTTCAAGGTTGTACAAACCTTACAAATATTCCTGCAACTTTATTTTCTGGTATTCATGGTCAACCTGTTTATTACATGTTTCATGATGCGTTCGCGCTTTGTAGTAGTTTAACTGAGGTGCCAGCAGACTTATTTGCGCGCATATCTGGGACGCCGACCGTTGGTTTGTATCGTGGTACATTTCGTAGTTGTGTGGGGTTGACCGAAATTTCGTCGGGATTTTTTGGTAATATATATGGACAGCCAGCAGAATATATGTTTGGTGATACATTTAGTGGGTGTTATGGGTTAAGAGAAATACCTGATGATTTATTTGCAAAAATTTCTGGCACGCCAGCACCTTCTATGTTTACAGGTACTTTTTCGGGCTGTATGAATTTAAACGTTAATTTATCAAATTATTTTTTTGGTGATCTTAAAAACGCGCCTGCGCCGCATATGTTTTCCAGCACGTTTAGGGATTGTAGCAGTTTAACAGGCACTATTCCAAACAAATTATTCGGGGATATTTCTGGCCCTGCTGCAACACGCATGTTTTATTACACTTTTTATAGGTGTTCAAATTTAACAGGTGTGATTCCAGATAAGTTGTTTGGTGACTTTTCTGGGTACGATGGTGCACCAAATGCGTTTAATAGCACATTTCGTGATTGTTATAAACTAAATGGTGTTATTCCTGATAATTTGTTTACTGGTATCAAAGTAAATGTTAATTGTACCAGTATGTTTGAATCTACATTTGAACAATGTATAGAATTAACCGGTTTTTCTGGCGGTGTGTTTAGTACAATTACAGGGAATTTTGCACCAGCAATATTTTCAGCCACATTTCGTGGGTGTACGGGGCTGACTGGTTCAATTCCAAGTGTTTTTTTCGGCAATATTTATGGTGCGCCACAACCAAATATGTTCGCTCATACCTTTGCGAGATGTTCTGGGTTAACGGGGGCGATTCCAGATATGCTGTTTGGCGATTTGTCAGGTCATAATGGTGCGGCTGCTGCATTTTATCAAACGTTTATGAACTGTGTTAAGTTAGACGGTGAAATTCCAAAACATCTGTTTACTGGGATTAAAGCGCATACTGGCGCCAATGGTATGTTTCAAGGAACTTTTTCAGGTTGTACCGGATTAGATGCAATACCTGCAGAATTGTTTGGTACGATAACGGGTGATGTTGCCCCAGAAATGTTTCGCGAGACTTTTTATAATTGTAGTGGTTTGACAGGCGTAATACCATCCGGATTGTTTGCAGGAATTGGTGGAATGCCCCAATCTTGGATGTTTTTTGCCACTTTCTATAATTGTAGTGGGTTGACAGGAATCGGCGGGGCCTTGTTTGCGGGTATTTCTGGTAAACCTGCACAGAGTATGTTTGAATCAACATTTAATGGATGTACCAACTTAGCTGGTGCAATTCCAGATGGGTTGTTTGGGGCGCTTAATGGAATACCTGCGCCAGATATGTTTAAATATACTTTCTTGGGCTGCAATAAACTGGGGTCAGATATTTCCCCAGAAAATATGCCACAATATATGATTGACGGTTATGCAATTCCACCAAATTTATTCGCAGGAATATATGGCGCGCCAGCCAGTGGAATGTTTTGGGCAACGTTTTGTAATTGCTATAAACTTAGTGGTAAATTGCCCGCGCTATTTTCTGCGATATCTGGTGCACCAGCACCAAATATGTTCAACGGAACATTCGATAAGTGCTATGGATTAATCGGTGCAATTCCGCCACAACTATTTGGTAATTTATATAACGAACCAGCTACAATGATGTTTAATAATACATTCTTAAACTGCACAGGCTTGACATCAATACCAGAAGATTTGTTCGGTAAAATATCTGGCACCGCACAGTCTGGTATGTTCTATGCAACTTTTTGGGGCTGCACAGGTTTAACCAGCGAATCTGCCAAGGTATACGATGAATCTGATGGCACATACAAGTATCTATATAACGTATGGCCAAATGCAACAATGTATACTTATCGTAATGCAACCAACCTTGCTGACTATGCGGAAATACCAGCCACGTGGAAATAAAAAAATGCCCCATCGGGGCATTTTAAATAATATGCAAAACATACAATGCGTACATTACAAGAAATAATACACCCGCCAAGCGTCCTAAACGCATAGTACGAAAAGAACACAATATCAACATTAACACCGCCAACGCAGATATTACCAAGTCAAATAAAAAGACTTGTTCGAAATGAATTGGCGCGACCATACTGCCAATTCCCAACACAAACAGCATATTAAATATACTGGAACCAATAATATTACCAACTGCGATATCTGGGTGCTTTTTACGTAGCGCAACAATACCTGTGACCAGTTCTGGCAAACTGGTTCCCAGCGCAACAATTGTCAAGCCAATAATACGATTTGTTACACCAATGTATTCTGCAATATCTGTCGCAGATTTAACAATAAAATCACTGCCCATTATTATGGCAATTAAACCTAAGACAATATATAAAACTATCTTTGTAACACTGACTGTCTTTATTTTGTCCGGTTTTTGTGGATTGTAATATGACATCAAAAATAAATATATCAAATAACATACAAACAGCCCCAATAAAACCGCTGATAATGCACGTGACAAAATTCCAAAATGAAAAACGATGTAATATAATACAGCGATTATAAACAGTGTAAATGGCGCTTCGCAATAAATCGTGCGCCGACGAACCGTCAACGGAGATATTATCGCCAGCACACCTAAAATAAATAAAATATTCCCAACATTAGATCCAATTACATTTCCAACTGCAATCGCACTGGTTCCATTTATGGCAGATGTTATACAAATCGCCAACTCTGGCAGACTGGTTCCCATTGCAACAACCGTCAGTCCAACCATCATCGCAGACATACGTAAACGCCCCGCCAGACCAGACGCACCATCTATAAAATAATCAGCCCCACGAACCAATAACACAAAGCCTAAAACTAATATAACAATACTTAACAACATAATTTTCACCGTTATTAATTATATACGGTCATATTTTAACACATTTTTTTGTAGTTTCTTAGAAGATTATTTTATTAATTCGCCTGATTTTATGTATTCAGAATCTGTTTTTTTCAATTTTTTCTGGGCGCGCATTGCGTACTGTTTTGCCAGTTCTTTTTTGCCATTCATATAATAATATTCAGCCATTGCCCAATTACTGCGTCCGACATCCGTATCACCATACGCCCGCGCCAACACCCAATACGTCAATGGCAATGGCGACTGCAGCAAAGAATGTTTACACAACTCAATGGCGCGCGTTATGTCTTTATCCCTGCCCCGCTGAGATAATACCAATGCCAACGCTGTTTGAATTTGCGGCGCATTATCTGATAATTCAACAGACCTATTATACAAATCTATGCTGTCATCATAATGCCCAAATTGATATTCAATATCCCCCAGCAATTCATAAAAATAAGGATTTTTCGGATGTCTGTATACCAATGTTTGCGCACCCATACGCGCGCCATCCAGATTGCCGCTGCGCATATTTGCAATTGCACGTGCATACAGACCTGCATCCGATTTATCAGAATACGGATATAAATCTAAGACGCGCTGAGGCGTATCCAGATACCCGACTAGCTTTGCACGAACAAGTTCATATCTGGCATTATATTCATCATTGTTCTGGGTATGGATATCGTGCTTTGCAATACGCGCACTTACATTATTCAATCTTTCTGTTGTCAGCGGATGATTAATTCGGTTCGGATTAATTTTAGATTCCATCACGCCCATCATATCGTTCATCTGTTCCAAGACAGTGATAAAACCATTTACATCTTGGCCGGCACGAACCATTAAATCAACCCCCATATTATCAGCAATTCTTTCTTCGTCTCTGGTAAACGCCATCATTGACTGTGTCGCAACACCACTGGCCCCAGCCATAACCCCCGCCCCCAGTGACGGATTGCCGCCAGCCACCATCAACCCAACACCCAAGGCCTGAATTAACATTGTTCTTTTTATTTCCGCGGCCATTCTGTCCGCCATCTGAGCCGTATGTCCACCCAACATATGTCCCATTTCATGCGCGATTACAGCCTGCAATGCACTGGGGCTTTTTATTTGCTTTAATAACCCCGTATAAACATAAACATCTTCGCCACCACGAACAAACGCGTTAAAATCATTGTCATCTATGATGTGAATCTTTAAGCGATCCGATGGAATATCCGCCGCCGCCGCCAATGGTTCCACCATTTCATACAACAAACGTTCCGTTTCTGTATCGTTAATCAAAGCCGCCCCCATCACAGGCAGCGATACAATACAGAACAATAAAAAGCACAATATTTTACGCACCTAAATTTACCCCGCGCCCAAAAATGAACATCAAATCATTTGTCCAATTATCCATCTCGTTATCACGCGCAGCCATGCTGGCTAATTTAAACAAATCCCTGTGATCGCGATAATCAACAAAGTGATAATGCAGCCATCCACTTTGTTTTGTTCCCAATAATTCGCCAACACCACGCATCATCAAGTCCTGTTCTGCGATAACAAATCCGTCATCTGTTTCACATAAAACATCCAGTCTTTTTAAACCATCAGAACCGACAGAATTTCCAAACACCAAAACGCAATACGATTGCACATTGCCGCGCCCAACACGACCACGCAACTGGTGCAAAGCGGCCAAACCGAACCTTTCTGCGTTTTCAATAACGATGATTGACGCACGTGGGACATCGATACCGACTTCGATAACAGTTGTTGCGACCAATATGTTCATATCAGAATCATCGTCTGCAAATTTTGCCATAACTGCGTCGCGTTCTTTTTTATCCATTTGTCCATGCACCAGACCGATATTTTTAAAATATTGCCCCAACACATCATATCGTTCTTGGGCAGACATTAAACCCATATTAAATTCAGTTTCTTCGACCAAAGGACATACCCAAAACACCTTGGCACCAGATTGAATTTGCGTTTGCAAGCGCGCGATTAATTCAGACACACGCGCAACAGGCAACTTGGTTGTTTTAATTGGTTTTCGACCTGCGGGCTTTTCATTAATTATCGATATATCCATATCGCCATACACAGTCATTGACAGTGTTCGCGGAATCGGCGTTGCAGACAGCGCCAAAACATCTGGATTATTTCCCTTGGCGCGCAGTGTTTCACGCTGCATAACACCAAAGCGATGTTGTTCATCAATGATTACCAGACCTAAATCCTTGTATTCGACATCATCAGAAAACAGCGCGTGTGTTCCGACAATTAACTTTGTCCGACCAGAACGCAATGATGTTAATTTTTCACGACGTGCCACACCTTTGTCACGCCCAGTTAACAGTTCACATACAATACCGATTTTTTCGCACATTGGGCGCAGTTTTTTATAATGCTGTTGCGCCAATGTATCTGTTGGTGCCAACAATGCTGTCTGGGCGCCTGATTCCGCCATATACACAGACGCAGCCATTGCCACGATTGTTTTACCACTGCCGACATCACCTTGGACCAGACGCATCATTGGGCAATCTTTTTGCATATCAGCAAAGATTTCATCACAAGTACGTTTTTGAGCCGACGTCATTTCAAACGGCAGCGACGCCCAAAATTTATTCATCAAATCGTACTTTTTCAAGCGCACAGTTCGATGATTTCGCACATCACGACGATTTCTACGACTGATTACAATTGCGGACTGGTGCGCCAACAGTTCACAATACGCCAGTTTTGCCATATATGTTGCGTTTGGCATTAAATCTGCATCTGATTCTGGGAAATGCACATGTCGCAGTGCATCAAAAAATTCTGATATTCTGTCATCAGATTCCCCGCGCAATTTATCCGGCAACAATTCAAAGATTTTATCACGAATATTCGCAAATACTTTCTGAGTTAATCCTTCGCCGGATGGATATATAACCTGAACAGAAGGAATTTTACTTGCATTTTGGATTTCTTCGACGAATTCAGGATGATTAATTGTCGGGCGCGCGCCACCACGTTCCAGACGCCCAGACACCATACGCCAACTGGCCACAGGCATTTTTTTTAACCAATAATCCAGATAACTGGAGTTAAAAAATTGAATAACCACTGTATTATTCATTTTATCTGCACATATAATCTGGGTTGGGATTTTACGCCCCCGTCTGAATCTGGGGGCAACCTTGTGAGATTTTATCAGCAATGGAATTGTAACTGTATCCATTGGTGCGACATCCATAATATTTTCATTTATTTTTCTGGCGCGAACATATGACGGTCTGTGCAGCAAAAAATCCAGCACACGCCGTCCCCCCAGCACTTCATCCAGACGCGCCGCCAGCACAGGCCCAACACCTTTGATAAATTGCAAGTCTGTATTTAAAAAATCTACTAAATCTGTTTTCATATACATAAAATTTAGTGAAAAATACCATTCGATTCAATAACAAAAAACACCTTGCAATAAAATTACATATTTCATATAATTCGCGTACCATCAGGATCATCTGGTGTTGGGCTTAAGAACCCATTGGCAGCGTCAGAAAAGACGGAAAAACCTCCAACATTTGGTTGGAGTGTGTGGAATATAATGAATAACGCACGCAATTCTGTCAATTGTTCTTAAACTCCAACCACCGACAACCTAGGGCATGGTGGTTTAATTTTTGTATTAACTACAAAAATGCAGTGGGAGAACATGAGAAGAATTGCGTTTGTGTTTTTATTGTTCAGTGTAACGGCGTATGCAGATGATTTATCTGATACATCAGGTGAACTGATGGATGTGTCTTACTTTAGGGGTACAACCTGGGGTCCCCTGTGCCCATACGGACAATATCACGACCCAGATGGCAATTGTATCAATAACGATTATCAATCCCCACAATGTCCAGACATAGAAACAAACAACACAACATATGCAACCCACGTCGTTAACGCAAATATCAGTTCTTTCCTGTATCACGAAGCGTCTGGCAACTGTCGCGGCGCGTATATAGAATATACATATAATCCTAACTTAATCCAGCCTGTGGAATCTGGGGGCGACTTTCTGTATGCGGCGTCTTTTTCAGGTGCGCTGTGCCCGTATGGCCAATATCATTTGGATGGGGTGTGTTATCCACTGGATAAAACGTCCCAGTTTGGTTGCGACGCAGGATCACATATGACCGTTGCAACAGACGCGTCATTTATGGGGCCCAAGAAAGAAAAACCACGTTGTAATGGGGACTATTACTTATACGACTTTGTTACGGGCACAGACAGCGCGTCTTTGGACGACAGTAAAATTTATCCGCTGTATAATGGGACACTGCTGGTGTGGGGGGCAAAAATACACGTTACAAAAGATATGACCGGAACAGAATGTACTGTCAACGGCAATGAATACTATCAAATGGGAATTATCAACGACACACCGTTTAAATTCCCCAGCCTGGGGATGTGCGACGTTGGTTTTTCAAAGTTCGTTGTTGAAAAGAATTGCCACCATATAACGAATCAAAATGACATTGACGCAAATTGGATATGTGGCGTTTTGTGCGACAGCGCAGATTATGTTTATACGAATTCTGGCGTGTGTTCTGTTGATGGTTACTGTATGAATGGGGACAATAAGATGCGCCTGCACGTTGCGCGCCCTGATGGCGAAAAATACAGCTATCCATTATATGCATCAAAAACCAGCAGTCCATCAATGCACTTTAAGTTTGTAAATACGGCGGGGAATGAACAGACATGTTATGTGAACCTTGTTCCACCACAGGCAATAGATCACTTTGTTGGCGAAAAACCAAACCCGATACGTGTTGGAAAATCACTAAGCTGGACAGACAGCAGTGGTAAAACCCACACCACCGACAACCTGATAACGATAGATTAAAGAAAAGGAAGAAGATTGTTAAAGAAAACGAAAGGAGTATAAATGAAAAAACTGATTTTATTTTTACTGATGGTGCCGATATGTGCATTTGCGGCGGACCAAGACGAAATCTGTCGTCGTAATACGCTGACCATGTTGGTGATACAAAAAGACGAACCAGGGACATTCAATCCTGAATCTGACTTAAATAACACTGATAAGAAGTGGATTGTGCACTTTAATTATGACCTGTTTGCGAATATGCGCCCAGGAATTACCGCCAGCGATATTTACGGCAGTGCGACCTGTAACGGCAAAGACGTAAAATCAAATCTGGAAGGCACATCAAACAACGCCGGCCTGGCCAGCGTTGGCGACGCGAACACATTCCTGAAATCGTCACCACTGGACAGCGGGGTTAATTGCTGGTGCAAGATGGATGGGCCGGTTACATCGTGGTGGACGTATTTCAAGAAATACGATACCAAGCAATTATGTAAAGAGCAATGCGCCACATATTGTGCAGAAAAATTTGCCACAAACGACTTTATCGACCAAGCGAACGACATTCGCGGTCGTTATGCACTGTTTAACACAATTTGGTAACACAACAAGGGAGAAAATTTTATGAATAAAGTTGGATGTTTTTTATGTTTTTCTTTAATGACTGTCAATGCCTGGGCCACAGAAATGTGCGCCCGAAACGATACAATTGTAATCCCACTGGATGCCATGATAGATGGTACTGGTGGCCAAATTAATGATACTGAGTGGTTATGGAAAGCAAATTTTGAATATGGTACTTTGTATGGTGCAAATGCATGCCTATCAAAAATTGAAATGATGCAATATTTTGGATGGGATGGAAAAACCAAGATACCTTCTATGACACCCCTTAATAGCAGTTCTGACGAATATATCGCCGCAAACGGTTGGTATTTGGACGCTAACATAAACCCTAACATACCAGAAAGCGAAAAACCAGATTACGAAAGAAAGCATTGCATAGCGAAAATGACACATCCTGTATCTACGGCATGGCTTTATACAGGTGAACTTAACAATATCGCAGACTGCAACAACAGATGTTTAAACGCTGGGTTATATAAAAAAGACGCAAGAATACCCAGACAAGCATACTTCCAGAACATTGCCATTGAACAGCCGAAATAATTAAATAAATATCTTTACTTTGTGGATTTTTTATATATAATCATTGGCGTAAGTAAAGTAGTATATAATGAAAAACAATGATAAACGTTTGATTTAATATAGTGCGACCACTCAGATAACAAACTGCGGGCGCACAATTTCTGCGTCCGTTTTTTAATAATAAAACACAAAGGTAAAAATAAAAATGTCAGAAAATACAACACAAATATCAACAAACGAATTAACCGCACGTCTGCAAAAGGCTGAAAATATTCGCGCACGCGATGGCGTTGTATGGAAAGATAAATTCGACCGCACACACACAATCGAACAGGCACGCGAACTGGCCGATGGTACAGATGTCGTGCTGGCCGGACGTGTTACTGCGTTGCGTTGGTTGGGTAAACTGATGTTTGGACGTATTTATGATATTAATGGCGAAATTCAATTTTCTATGTCCCGCGAAGAACTGGGCGAAGAAAATTATAAATTTATGAAGGCAAATGTCGACTTGGGCGACTTTATCGGCATTACAGGCAAATTATATCATACCACAGCCGGTGAATTAACTGTGCAAGTTTCCAAGTATGATATCTTGGCCAAGGCGTTGCGCCCATTGCCTGAAAAATATCATGGACTGACCGATATGGAAACCAGATATCGTCAACGCTATTTGGACATTATTTCAAACCCAGACGCACGAAATGCGTTGTTGGGACGGTTCAAGATGACACAATACTGGCGCGATTATATGAACAGAAATGGGTTCTTGGAAATCGAAACACCGGTATTGCAAAACGTCGCCTCAGGTGCCGCAGCACGCCCATTTACAACACATCACAATGCACTGGACACAGAATTTCAATTGCGTATTTCACCAGAATTGTTCTTGAAACAGGCAATCGGCGCAGGTTTTGACCGCGTGTACGAAGTCGCCAAAGACTTTCGTAACGAAGGTATGGATGCAACGCACTTGCAAGAATTCACAATGGTTGAATGGTATGCCGCATACTGGGATTTTCATAAAAATATCGAATTTACATGGAATCTGATTCAAGAATTACTGATGAAATGTCGCGGGACACTGCAAATCGAATACCAAGGCACACCATTAGATTTCAGCAAGTATGAAATGATTGACTATACCGCCAAAATGAACGAATTCTTTGGCTGCGATATATTGGACTTTGATGATGTTGATGTGTTGCGCAAAAAACTGGTCGATAATGGAATGTTCCCAATGGCAGAACTGGAAGATTTAAAGTCTATCCCAACATTGGTTGACTATGTGTACAAGCGTAAAATTCGCGGCGACATCGTAAATCCAACAATACTGTATAACTATCCGGCATATATGGTGCCATTGGCGCGCAGAAATGACGCAGATGAACGCAGAATTGATATGTATCAATTGCTGGTTTGTGGCGCAGAAATCTGCAAGGGATATTCAGAACTTGTAAACCCAATACAACAATTGGCGGCCTTTGAAGAACAGGCAAAAAATATCGCAAACGGTGACGAAGAAGCCTTTAACCCAGACAACGACTTTGTTCGCGCGATGGAACATGGTTTTCCACCAATTTCCGGCGTCGGTATGGGTGTTGACAGATTGGCCAGCATCATATTCGACCAGCCAACACTGCGCGATATCGTGCTGTTCCCGATGATGAAATAACAAAAGGCACAATATGTCACAAACAGAAAACCACGCAGAACTTATCACACTGGATAACGACAGCAAGAATCTGGGCGCAATTGAACGCGCACTGGAATCTGGGCGCATTGATAATAAAACTGCGGAATATTTAACCGAACTGTATTCAAACAGTATGTCATGGCTGCGCGAAGTATTCTATGTATTGGGTAAAACATTAGGTGCACCAAAAGCGCCTGTGATGAAATATGACTATACATCCGACAGCGCGATTGACGAACCAATCAGAATTTCTGATATTAATCCGCTGATGCCATATCTGGTTAATCATCGTCTGGACGCAGACCCAATGCGTAACCAATTCTTTTCCAGTTCCGCAGGCCATAAAATCGACCTGTCAGTGTCGTCGATTGTAACTGTTATCGTCGCTGCACAAAAGAAAATCGAACGTGCGCTGGATAAAATTACTGGGAAATATTATTCAGACTATGTCAATGATGTCGCAAACGCTGCATATCGCGTACTGGCGTCGCACGAACGCGAAGCATCTGCCCAGGCAATCGCAGATAAAATCCGCACAATATTTTCTGAAAAATATATCAGTTCTGGTTCTGAAACAGTGCTGGCCATTATCGGGCGCGGACATGAAAAAATCGCAGTTGATTTAGTGCGCGAAATCGACAAGGTTATGCCACCGTATCGACGCCTGCAAGACGTTTGGCGCGTAAAATGTTTGTTCGACTTAATCCCACAGGCACGATTATTCATAGAACGACTGCACGAAATTATGCCTGACAGAATTTTGTCTGTGCGCGATAATTTCTATAATATGCAAAACCCCAGAAACTATCGTGACGCCAAGGTTATTATAAACATCGGCGCCAGCACAAATCATATCGTGCCAATGGAAATTATATGCCAAGTGCGTACTTTCTTTGAATTTGAACGCAAAACACATGGCGCATATGAAATCGCACGTAAAAAGAAAAATGCTAAGTCTGACGGGATTGAGGCACAACTGGCCAACTTTATGGAAGACGGTGTAAAGTCTTATAACCGTATGATTTGTAACTGTCTGGAAGACTTGTTCGAACGTGTTGGATGGAATATTTTATATTCACATAATAATAACATATCTATATTCGAAGGCTTTCCAAAGGAATGCACGCTGTATTACCCACCAAAAGTACTGGATAATATTATCGAAAAACTGGATGACGCAATTGAAAACGAAGTGTTCCATGTTGAAAATGCACCTGTTAAACTGTCGCGTCACCAAGAAAGCAGTATTTTCCACTTTATGGCGCGATTTATATTGGTGTCTGCGATGCCGTATATGCAGCGTGACTGGGCAGTACCGGCGACAACCCAGCCAGAAAAACTGTTTAATTTCGTAATGAACGAAGTGCAACGTTATTACAAGAAATAAAACCTGCCCACATATGTGGGCTTTTTATTCCCCTTGCTTTCATTGGCTAAAAATGCAAAAATATTATCAGGTTCTTAACTGTCTGACAGAACCATAACAAGCATAACAAAGGAATACGATTATGCGTCAAGGAAAAGTAAAATGGTACAATGGTAAAAAGTGTTTCGGCTTTATTAGCCCAGACACCCCAAACGCAGATGGCAACACAGATGATGTATTTGTTCATTCTAGTTCACTAAAGGCCGCCGGCATCAGATTTTTAAACGAAAACGATATCGTCGAATTCGAAGAAGAAGTTCGTAATGGTAAATTGTCTGCGACAACAATTTCCGTAATTCAACGCGACGAAGAATCCGCACGCAGATTCCAAGAACGACGCGCAGAACGCAGACGCGCAACCGAAGAAAGAAAAAACCGCGAAGAAAAATCTAGTCGACGCGGATTCGCATTCTGGAAAAAATAAAAATATCCCCCAATCGGGGGATTTTTTTTAACGCTGTTTAACAAATGCCAGATAATCATATATCTTTTCACGCTGCCTGAATGAATATTCAAAATCATCGTCTGGCATCATATTACGGGCACGCAAATCACGTATTATAGTGTCTATAAATAAATTCATCTGGCCAAAAGATACTGAATCCTTTTGGCAAATTTTTACAATATCAATCCATTCTTTGTTTGGACGATATTTACATTCGATTGTATTGCCCTGCTCGTCCCAACGTCTGATAAATCTGTCGTATGCATAAAACTCTTTTTTCTGGCCGTTTTCATGGTACAAAATATACCATTCTGGATTATCACGTTCAGAGCCAGTGGCCTGTAATTGCTTTTTGCCAGATTCATACCATGTTTCCAATAAAAACTGCTTGCCAAATTCACGATGCTGTTTATAGCACTTGCATCTGATGCCAATTTTGCCGTCTGGATAATAAATAGAAGTCCGAACAACACCGCCGCCAGAACTATATTCACGTTTGAATTTCACATTATCATTCCAATAAAAACTTATTTTGCCCTGAGAGTCATAAAATCTGAATAAATCCGCGGCATCTAAGTCTGTATATCGAATTTTTTCCATAATTTCGCCTTTATTATTTTAGCAAAATTGTAACACTTTTATGTTATTTGTCAATACTTTTTAACAATTCTTGATTTTTGCGGGAAATGTTGTACAATATGTGCGTGCAAGTAATTGCACAAAGGCATTAAAAGTGAGAACGGGTTTGATCGCCCGAGAACCACAACTTCTAATGTCCCGACAATGGTCGGGATGCTGTTGCTATATAATAAGGTTTATCCTGAAAGCGCAGAGTTCTGTTCTTGAATCGATCAACTCCCGACCACTCTTTCATTGAGTGGTCTTTTGTTTGGGGTTGTATGTTTGTCAGACAATGGACTTTTGTTATTGCGATTGTGTTTGCCCTGGGGATGACTGTGGGGACACAACTGCCACCGCGCCATGCGATGGTGCCAACAGATGTGGCGGTCTATTTTACCCCCGGCACCGAATGCGAAGACCGCATAATTGCCGAACTGGCGCGTGCCACGACCGTTGACATTGCCGTCTATTCCATAACCAATCCGAAAATTGCCGATGCCATTATTGCCGCCCACCGTCGTGGGGCAATGGTGCGAATTATCACAGACCGAACAATGGCGGGACATAAGTCGTCTTTGATTGATGAACTGAGTGCCGCCGGCATACCCGTCCGTACCAACCGCCGACATAAGATTGAGCATAATAAATTTGCCATCTTTGATAACCAGCGCATAGTAACCGGTTCTTATAACTGGACCGCCGCCGCAACTAAATCCAACAGTGAAAACTGCATCTTCCTGCCCGCCCCAGCACAGGAATATGCAAAACGGTTTGAAGTGTTATGGAGAACTTATTATAAAAAATTAAACGACCGATAAACGGTCGTTATTTTTTGGTGGGGACACAGGGACTCCCTCGCACGGTGCAAAGCACCGGCTGTGGGGCATTCCTAACAAATCGCCTGCACTTCGCTTGGCTCTTTTACTCAAAGTCGAACCCTTTGTACGGGTTCTCGTCCGCGTCCCATACAAAAATTAAACGACCGATAAACGGTCGTTATTTTTGGTGGGGACACAGGGACTCGAACCCTGGACCCAATGATTAAAAGTCATTTGCTCTACCAACTGAGCTATGTCCCCAAAACTGAACCGGAAAATAGAAACTTTTCAGCAACTTTTCCGTAGTTCGGGGCAAATTTTGACACAGATTAAAATAAAAATCAAGAAAAAATACTACTTTTTTTCATTTTTTTATTTTTCGCCCTCTTGCGATGTCACTGGCACGCCTAATAAGTGCTTGCTGATACTTAGTGCGGCAACCGTATCAACATCCAACCAATCAAGTATTTTCGCCATTATTGTTTCTAAATATTTCGCAGACATACGCCGATTTTTATGATACTTGTTTTCATTGATAAAATGCGTCATCGCACGCGCCAATGATGATAAAATCTGGATTTGTTCAGTACTTAGCACGTCTGCTTGGCTGTTGCGATATAATAAAGTATCTAAATCATCATGATATTGATGCATTTTATCTATTATTGAACCAGATATTTTTAGTCTGCGCATTATTTCTGGCGCACGCCAAGACAACATTCTGTTTATGTTTTCTGTGGTAATCTTGCCACGAACAACCAAGGCTTCTCGCAACAACAATATTAAATTTATCATCAAATCATTCAGTCTGTCATCAACACTGTTTGCCATATGTTTTTTCATCTGGTTGTTTATGCGACTGTTGGTATAATCGTATAACAAGAACACCAGCGGTATCGACAACAAAGATGCAGATACATTGATAACTAAATCACGAATATTTGCGTTTGGGGCATTATCTATAGCGCCTGTGTACAGCAATATACCGCCGGCAATTGATAACAAGTACGGCAAAGACTTTAACAAGAAATTTTGTATATTCATACCGAACAGATTACACGAATATATGTGCAATATATACAGGAACTTTTTGACATTTTATTTAATTTTTCGAAAATTTACGTATTTTTACCATATCTACCTGATTTTTTTGTCAAAAAAAACATAGCAAATATTGAATTTTGTCAAAAAAGTACTATAATAATATGAGTGGGTGAGTGAACATAACCAAGAGGTGACGTTATGGCAGATGTAAAGTTCAATGATTTTTTATTGCAGTACTTTATGCAGTTACATTTTAATAAAATGGACCCAGAAGTTTTTGCACAATTTCAAAAGCATGTAAAAAATAACGACCTTACCAAAAATATGAAAGAGTGGAATGCACGCTTTATGGAAAACGGCAAAAAAAAGAAACTGCCTAATCCAGATGGCGCCGAATTTCATCTGACGGATGCTGAACTAAAAAAAATGTTCAAAGAGTTCCAAAATGCATTTCGTTCACTGGATGCAAATCGTAAGAACTTTTCAAACGCTATTGATTTCAGTATTAACAATAATACAATTATAGATTTTCTTAATCAATATTTTGGGACAGGGCGTCTGTTTACCCCCGCAACTATATCAGATGAAGCAAAACAAGAAATCGCTGTATTGCTTCAATTATTAGAAGATAAACGTGCTGAATTATCACGTTTCTTTGGTATGAACAACAATGAGTATGAAGATCTGATAACGTCTATCAAGGATAAAAAATATCTGTCTGATATCGACTTTCAATCAGAATTAATACAAAAAGCAAATGCAATACAGGTATATTCAGCCCCTGGTAATGATTTAGCTAACTTAGGTATACCACAACAAAACTTTACAAATATTGTAAATAATTTTGAAAAAACAGATATAGATGACAAAACTTTAACAGATTTCAAAAAAGCGTTACCATCACTGCTGGACACTTTGGCGAACAACAGCAAAATACGTGACGCATTTCCATCGAACAAAGTAAAAAGTGCATTTGATAAATCAAAATCACTGGTTGGATATGACGATACAAACAGTAAAGACTATATTGCACCAAAGGTAGACGATAAATTAACACCAGTTCAACGCATATCTGAATGGGCAGGAAAAACATACTCTGAAGTATTTGAAAAATATATCAAATTTACAGGCGACAGATTATATTTCTCGCCCGAAGCAAAGACCATTGTTGGTGCATTAAATAAAAAAGTTAAGCCAACAGATGGCTTGGAAAAAATTGTATCCAGTGCAAAAGATATCAAGAACGGAATTTCAAATAAATCAAAAGCGGCAGCAGAACATTTTGATTGGCTTATTGAACAGTTAGAGAAAATTAAATCTACAACCCCAAAAGCGTTCGAAGGTGCATTAAGCAACGGACGTCAAATGCGCACAGTTGTCGAACAATTGATAATGAACGCTGTAAAAGATGGTAAAGACGCTGATGCAAAAGTTAAATCTGCAATGGAAGTTCTGTCTGTTGTCAGATATGGATACACCACCAGTAAAATAATGGACACAATGAGCGCCCAAGAATTTTCTATATTTTCTGACAAAGATTTGTCTTGGAATAAAAACGAAGGCATGCAATTTGTGACGAACGCACTGGATAAAAGCATCAAGTTCGCGTTTATGACGATTGGTTACGGAATAACTGCGGCCGTAAATGCATACAACCTGCGCGGCATAAAATTCAGAGGTAGACTTGATCAAATGTCAGCAGATCGCAAAGAACTGTTAGACAAGTATCAAGATGATAAAAAAGCCGCGGAAAAAGACAAACGATTAAACAACAAAATCGCACGCGATGCCATCAACAAAGAAAAAAATACAATCAACGCGACAGGCATAAACTCGCGGAGAGATTTTAATGCCCAGAAAAGAATTTTTGAACAAAACAAAAACTCCATAGAGCAAGACGAAACACAACTGCAAACAGACATAGAAGCAAATACATCCAGTTTTGATATTGTTGAACAATACGAGCAATTGCTTGCAAAACAAAATGATTTAAATACAAAACAGACTGAAATACAAACTAACATTAATACGTTAGAACAGGAAATAAAAGACAAAGAGCGTACAACATCTGCGTATGACGCAGATGCACGACAAGAAATAGATAATAAAAAAGCCCAACTTGCGACAAAAAAAGCTGAACTTACAACCATAAACAACAAATTGAACATTGTAAATGCTCAGCTAGCGCACAACCATGGGCTTTATCAAACACATAAACCCATCGTAGACGGTCTGAACGCTCGTGAAAACGATATCACCAGACGAAAACGTGATAATGACAATTTAAAAACCAATATACAAAACTGGAAAGACGCAACAGAAAAAATCAAGGAATTACAAGAACAAATCAAAAAACGTGATGATGAATTTAATAAATTCGACGAAACACATCAAGACAAATTCCAAGAATATATGGCTTATTGGGATATGTTGGAAACTGGCCGCGATTTCCATACCGGAAAAATGTATAACTGGAAATTGAAAGCCAGCAAGGCACAAAAGCGTCTTGACGAGAAAAAAGACAAAATTTTTGCCGATTATTTGGAAAAATATACGGTAAAGGATTGATTTTTATCTTGATTTATGGTATAATGTATACATGCATCATTGGGGACAGTGATGCGTGTTTTTTTGCCGTCTGATTGGACGGCTTTTTCTATAGAAACAATTTAAGCAAAATAACAAAGGATTATTAATATGACACGTGTTTTACAACTAAGACGCGGCACAACCGCACAAAATGACGCATTTACAGGGATGGCCGGCGAAATCACAATGGATATAGAAAAAAAGACTATTCGTATCCACGATGGCGAAACGCTGGGGGGATTTGAATTCGTACGCGACGGACATACTTTCGATATTAACTCTGTATCAGATGAATTTTGGAATAAAATCGTTACAGATTTTACGCCCACAGAAATGAAAATAATCGAAAGCGAACCTTTACCCGTCAACAGTAATGCCAGTGGTACAGAATATACTTTTGATATACACAGTACGCCTAAAATTATTGACGTTTGTTTGGTATGCGTAAATAATGACGCAGGCTATGCGACGTCTGATTGTGTGCGCGCATTTGGTGTTGGCCAAATGAACGCAACAATGCCAAACTATACCTTGGACGAATATGGACTGAATGTACAATTTTTAACAGGTTTTGAAAAATACTGGGTACGCCACAAAGAAACCGGCGCAAAAACAAATATCGACGATGAAAATTGGAATATTTTGTTCCGAGTTTACTATTGAAAATCTTTTTCGCCTTTGCTATGCTAAGCCCAGACGATAAAAAAAGGATTTCATATGTACATACTTGCATTGAACTGTGGTTCGTCATCCCTGAAATATCAGGTCTTTGATGCGGATTCTAAAAAAGTTATGGTTGGCGGAAACGTCGAAAAAATTGGTTTACCAGACTCTTTCGTGACACAAAAGTACCCAGACGGTACAAAACAAAAGAAAGAGACTTCTATGAAAAACCATGACGAAGCATTAAATGTCGTACTGTTTATGCTGCGCGAAGCATCTATTGACTTGAACGAAATCGGCGGTGTCGGACATCGCGTTGTTATGGGTGGCGATAAATTCGCGTCTTCGGTTGAAATAACTGATGAAGTTATCAAAACAATAGATAAATTATCACCATTGGCACCATTGCATAACCCACCTGCACTGCGCGGTATCACAACTGCAATGCAATTATTACCAAATGCAAAGCAAGTCGCTGTGTTCGACACTGCATTCCATCAGACAATGCCTGATTTTGCATATCGTTATGCTGTGCCACGCGCATGGTATACAGAACTGGGCGTACGCAGATACGGATTCCATGGAACCAGCCACTTGTACGTATCAAAACGCGCTGCAAAAATGCTGGGCAAACCAGCCAGCGAATGCAATATAATCACAATGCATATCGGTTCTGGCGCATCTGCAACTGCAATCCGTAACGGTATTTCTGTAGATACTTCATTAGGTATGACACCATTGGCAGGATTGACCATGGGTACACGCCCAGGTGATTTAGATCCAGGCGTCGTTTTGTATGTTATGGAACAATTAAACCTGACACCTGCACAAATGCAAACTCATCTTAGCAAGGATTCCGGTCTGAAAGGTATTACAGAATGCTTTGTTGATCGCCGCGATGTCGAAGAAAACAAAACATCCAATGATTCTTGCAGATTGGCCATTGATACCGAAGTACACAATGTAAAAAAATACATCGGTGCATATATGGCGGAATTGGGACACGTTGACGCAATCGTATTTACTGCAGGCGTTGGTGAAAACGATGATTACTTGCGTGAAAAGTTCTGTACAGGTCTGGAAGAAATGGGTATCAAACTGGACATTGAAAAGAACGCCAAATCATTGGCACGCTTGGGCGTTGATGAAACAGAAATCAGCACACCCGACAGCCGTATCAAAGTCTTTATGATTCCAACAAATGAAGAACTGGTTATCGTTGAAGATACTTTGGCGATTATGAATGGCACATACAATCCAAACCATTTGGAAATGGATTACAGCTTTTCAAAGTAAATAAAAATGCCCCATCGGGGCATTTTTAATAGATAATAAAAGCATTAAAAAAATCCCCCAAACGGGGGATTCTTTTTTATATCTGGGCACGAACTTCTTCGACTTCATAGCATTCAACACGATCGCCTTCTTTTAAATCATTATATTTATCAAAAGACATACCGAATTCAACACCACCAGAAACTTCTTTGACTTCGTTCTTTTCACGACGCAGCTGACCGATTTTGCCGTCATATATAACGACATTGTTACGCAGCAAACGAACAAAAGCGTCTTTTTTCACTGTGCCTTCGGTCATACGACAGCCGGCAACACGTATACCTTTGCCAACTGTAAACAATGCAATCACATCTGCATAACCGATAAATGTTTCACGCTTTTCAGGCGCTAATTTTCCAGACAAGATTTCTTTGATTTCATCTGTGATACGATATACCACGCTGTGATAACGAATATCAACACCATTAGATCGCGCCATATCACGCACAACAGAATCTGCACGAACGTTAAACGCAATAATCACAGCCCCAGACGCAGTTGCTAAACGAATATCACCTTCGGTTATCTGACCAACACCAGAAGATAATATTTCAACACCAACTTTATCTGTCGAAATATCTTTGACCATATCTGTAATCGCTTCGACAGAACCTTGAACGTCTGCGCGCAAAATAACTGGCAATATCAATTTCTTGTTATCATCGCGTTTTGCGAACAATTCTTCCAAAGACGAACGTTTAACAGCATTTGCCTTGTCTTTGGATTTCTGGACACGATATGCTGCCACTTCGCGTGTTTGCGCTTCGGTTTCCATAACGCGCAGTTCATCACCTGCCCCTGGGACAGAATTCAGCCCCAACACAACCGCAGGTTGGCCTGGACGTACAGATTTTACACGTTCGCCTGCAGAATTTATTAATCCACGTACACGACCGAATGTTTCACCAACAACGAATACATCACCGATTTTTAATGTTCCTTGACGCATCAGTACAGTTGCAACAGAACCCAAACCTTTTTCTTGTTTTGCTTCGACAACGTACGCCACAGCCGGCATTTCTGCATCTGCTTTTAATTCCATCAATTCCGCCTGCAGCAAAATTGCTTCTTCTAATTTATCTAAGCCGATTTTCTTGGTTGCTGAAATTTCAACACACTGAACATCACCGCCCATTTCTTCGACTTGGACTTCTTGCTGCAACAAGTCTGTTTTCACACGTGTTGGATTTGCCTCTGGCAAGTCAATTTTATTTATCGCAACAATAAAAGGTACTTTTGCCGCACGAATATGATTAATCGCTTCGATTGTTTGTGGCATAATTGAATCATTTGCTGCAACAACCAAAACAACAATATCCGCCATCTGGGCACCACGTGCACGCATTGCTGTGAATGTTTCGTGTCCTGGGGTGTCCAAGAAAGTTATCATCGCGCCAGATTTCGTCTTTACTTCGTACGAAGATACATGTTGTGTAATTCCACCCGCTTCACCAGCTGCAACATTCGCATTACGGAACGCGTCCAGCAACGATGTTTTACCATGGTCTACGTGCCCAACAACAGTTACCACAGGTGCGCGCGGTGTCAGTTTTTCAGGATTTGGTTCACGTTCCAGAATTTCTGCATATGGTTTTGTATCAACGCGTTTCACAGTCGCACCAAATTCCCCTGCAATTAATTCTGCAGTATCTGCATCAATCGACTGATTAACAGATACCATCATACCCATTTCCATTAATTTTTTGATAACATTTCCGACTTTTTCGGCCATCGCGGCGGCTAAATCTTTTACTGTAATTGTATCGCCCAATGTTACAACGTGTTCTATCTTTTGTGGTGCTGCAAAAACAGCACGTGCTTTTTCACGAAAGCGTTTCAAAGACGCCTCGGATCTGCGGCGATTTGCGCCACGAATTCCGATTTCATCTTCGTCATCACCATCGCCGATTACAATATCACGCAGATGAATTTTCCCAGACTTTTTAAAATCTTTCTTGGAATTTGCAAATCGTGATGCTTTTGAATCTTCGTCATCATTATCGCGATTTTTGCGTCCGCCACCTGCCACAGCATTATTTGTGAAAACTTTTGGTGTTTGCACATTTTTCTGTGGTTGTGATACAACAGTATTTTCTTCGTGACTATCTGCAACATTGGCATTTTCACGCGCGGCCAATTGTTCTTTGACCTGTTCATATTCACGTGTTTCGCGTTCGATTTCCGCGGCACGTGCAGCACGCGCTTCTTCTTCGGCTGCTTCGCGTTTTTTGCGTTCTTCTTCTCTGGCCTTGGCCGCAGCCAAAACCGCACGCAATTTTTCATCCGCTGTATTTTTTTGTACAGCCACCTCTGACACGTCTTCGCGCAGTTCTTTATTTCCAGGTGTAATTACACGACGTCGACGTTCAACAAAGACCGCATCGCCTTTCTTGCTGCGCACAGCGTCGGTTGTTACAGATTTTCCCAGTGTCAATGTTGCCATAAAAGCCACCTTCCTGTTGTTATTTATTATTTATCATCCTGTGTGATGTTATATGCAACTTCACGTGCCTTCATAATGATACGGCCCGCCAGTCGATGTGTCATTATATCTTCACCCACGATTTCCATTAATTCATCTGTGGACAAGTCAGCCAAATCAGCCAATGTCTTGATACCTGCACGTCCCAAAATCATCAATGTTGGACGTTTTACAAAATCGAACAGCAACAAATCATCTGTCATACCCAATTTATGACCTTCGTCCAGATAATCTTGTTCGACTTTTGTCAGATAATCGTTTGCACGTTTTTGCAATTCTGCGGCCAATTCTGGATTAAATCCATCAATGCTTTCCAATTCAGCAGAATCAACAAATGCAATTTCTTCAATAGAACGGAATCCTTCGGTGATTAACAATTGTGCAATCATTTCATCAACATCCAAACCACTGATAAACAGTTCTGTTTTTTCTTTGAATTCTGTTGCACGTTTTTCTTGTTCTTCGGCTTCGTTCATAATGTCGATATTCCACCCTGTCAACTGAGACGCCAAGCGTACATTTTGACCGCGACGTCCAATTGCCAAAGACTGTTGATCTTCGTTTACAACAACAGATGCTGTACGTGTATCTTCATCAACGATGATTTTTGCGACCTTGGCAGGCTGCATTGCATTTACGATAAATACAGCAGGGTCTTCGGAATACAAGATAACGTCAATTTTTTCGCCATGGCATTCGTTAATTACCGGCTGGATACGAGTACCCTTAATACCAACTGTCATACCAACTGCATCAATTGATGGATCAGATGTTTCCACTGCAATCTTTGCGTGTGACCCTGGGGCACGTGCCACAGATTTAATTTTAATAACACCTTCGTATATTTCAGGCACTTCTTGAACGAACAATTTTTCCATAAACATTGGATGTGTACGTGTCAAGAAAATTTGAGGCCCTGTATTAGAGCGTGCAACGTCCATAATCAGCGCGCGAATACGATCCCCAACCGCCAATTTTTCCCCAGGGATTAATTCTGTACTTTTAATATAACCTTCGGCCTTGCCATTGATATCGATAAAAATGCTGCCGAATTCGATACGTTTAACAACACCGCTGACGATATCGCCGATATTATCTTTGAATTCTTCGAATTGGCGGCCTTTTTCTGCGTCACGAACGCGTGTTGTCATAATTTGTTTTGCAGTTTGGAATGCCATACGTCCAAATTCTGGTTCTGGCAAAGCATCTTCGACAACATCGCCAACAGACGGATTTTTAGCATATTTAGCAGCCTGTGTGACAGTTAACATTGTATTTGGGTTATATTCTTCACCGACGCTTTCTGGGCTATCGATAACATCGAACAATCTTTTAACGTGTATTGCGCCATTTTTACGATCAATAGTTGCAGTAATATTAAATTCTTCACCATATTTGTGCTTTGCAATTTTTGCGATTGCGGCCTCCAGAGATTCGATAACGATTTCACGATCAATTAATTTTTCTTGGGCCAGCGAGTCAATCGCTAACAGCAAGTCCTGACGTGGCATAGAAACGAAAGACATTTATATACTCCTTTGTATTTATTCGATGTCTTAGTGAAAGAGCGGGGTTTTTTAACCCCGCCCTTAAAAATTATTTTAAGAACGTTTGGTATTATAAACACCTTTTGCAAAATTACAAGAAAAAAATGCACTTCATAAAAATGTGGCATTAGGCTTTTTTTTGCTTTATAATCTGCTGGCTATGAGAAATATTTTAAAATCTTTGTTTATGCCAGCGGCAAATAAAACCACAGCTGGCGCATTGGCGGCCAAGTTTGGTCTGGAATTACGCGGTGATGCGAATGCAATCGTGCGCGGTGTTGCACCAATTGCAGATGCAAAGTCCGGCCAGTTGGCTTTCTATTCAACCGAACAAAACAGCAATGCATTTAAGATACTGCCTGTATCTGTGTTGGAAAACACGCGTGCGACTGTTATTTTGGTGCAACCAGAAATGGCATCTTATGCGCCGGCGGGTACGACACTGTTGATAACCAACAGTCCACGTGGCAACATTGTAAAAATTCTGGGCGAAATTTATCGTGAAAAGCCGCGATTTGGTGTCAGCAAGCAGGCAAACATTGAATCTGGGGTCTTTTTCAGAAAAAAGCGCACGAATTACATTGCGCCTTTTGCGACTGTGGAACGTGGCGCAGTTATTGAACCTGGGGTCAAGATATATCCAAACGCATTTATCGGCCGCAACGTTGTATTGGGACGCGACACGATTGTACAAAGTGGCGCACACATTGAAAATGCGACGATTGGTGCAGATTCTGTTATTGGCGCGAATGCGGTTATTGGCAAAGATGGATTTGGTTTCACACGCCAAGACGGTCATAATATATTTATTCCACATGTTGGTCGTGTTGTTATTGGCGAACGCGTATCTGTGGGTGCGAACACCTGTATTGATCGCGGTGCGATGACAGACACAATTGTTGGCGATGGGACAAAGATTGATAACTTGTGCCAGATTGCGCATGGCGTTGTTGTTGGCCAAGAATGTTTTCTGGCCAGTGGGGTTGGCTTGGCTGGCGGCGTTGTTATTGGTGATCGTGCATTACTGGGCGGTCATGTTGGTGTTGCAAATGGCGTTCACATTGGCGACGACGCGTCTGTTGGTGCAAACAGTGGCGTATTTCGCAACATTCCAAATGGCGAAAGCTATATGGGATATCCGGCGGGGCCTGGGACTGAATTTATGCGTCATTATGCATGGCTGCGCAAGAACACAAAGAAATAATGGTGAAAGATATGGTTATTGGCATCAAAGAAATTGAAGAAATCATTCCACATCGTGGCGACATGCGTATGGTTGATGAAATTCGCGAATACACTGACACCAGTGCGGTTGGCGTAAAGTACGTACGTGATGACGAATTTTGGTGTGCAGGTCATTTTCCGGGAAATCCGATTATGCCTGGTGTTCTGCAGGTTGAAGCATTGGCACAAACAGCGTGCTTTGTTGCGTTCAAGCGTCTAAGTGATTCTGAACGTCGGGGTATGTTGGGATACTTTACAACGATGGAAAAGATAAAGTTTTCACATATGGTGCATCCTGGCGATAAATTAGAATTACATGTCGAATTAATAATGACCAAGATGCAGCTATACAAATTCCATGGCATTGCGATGGTCGGCGGGAAAAAGGTTGCAGAATCAACATTTACAGCCGTCTTGCAACGTGTACAATAAAGACCGCCCCATCGGGGCATTTTTTTAAATAAAAATTGATTACTTTTTTCTTAAAAACACCTTGCACGATTTTTTATATTGTTTATAATATCAGTGTCGCTGGGGTCATCCAGCGATGGGGTGTGAAGACCCGCATCACTAAGCGTCTGGGAAAGAAAACCCGCGCCGTTGGGCGTGTTTTTTTTGTTCAGATGAAAAATTAACTCCTGACCATAACAAGGTCAGGAGGATTGCGAATATATTGAATAAGCATACGATTCTTAGTGATTGTCTTCAACCTCCTGGCCACTGCGTGAAGTTTCGGTGGTTTCTTTTTATAAGAAAGGAAAGTCGTAGGAGAAAATGAAGATAAAAACACTGTTATTTTTACCTGTAATCATTTGGGGCGGTGCGGCATACGCGACTGAAGATGGCCTGTTAAATATCACGACAAGCGCGGCACTGTGTCCATATGGACAATATCATTTAAATGGTAAATGCATAGAATTCACCAGTGAAGCTGCCCAAGATAATTGTAATACTGATTATTATATGACCGTCGCAGATCAGGCGTCTTTTATGGCACTGTTTCCATATTCGCCAGTGTGTTTGGGTACATATACAGAATATGATTATGTTGCAGATACAAACAACAGTATTTCCCCATTGTTTGTTGGGACGTTGTTGACCACCGGTGGCGCAGCATTGTGCGAGTACGGTTCATATCATTTAAATGGCGAATGCATAGAATACACCAGTGAGGCTGCACGTAATTATTGTGATGCAGATTCTTATTTAACTGTCGCGGATCAGGCGTCTTTTATGGCACTGTTTCCATATACGCCAGTATGCCTTGGGACATATACCCAATATAAATACGAACAAGAAGCGTTTAATGATATTTACCCATTATTTATCGGAACACTGTTAAGTACAGGGTCTGCGATTGGGGATTATGGCGTATTCCAAAAGATGTTTAACAGTAATTGTGATGTACATGGCGGGGAATATTACAGTATTGAATTGCCTGGGGTACCTGCGGGGGATCAGCCATTTTTACATCCTGTGATGGGTATGTGTGAC
>JAWPOC010000010.1:0-12579 GCA_033345235.1 Alphaproteobacteria bacterium
GACTGTTTTAACACACGTGCCGTTTAAATTATATTCGCCATAACCACACATCGATGGCCCAAATGCGAAATAATCCCCAGTGGACGGAACATCAACAAATATATTGGGGTTATATTGATATATACTGTACATCCCCAAACACTTATGTTCGGAAAATTCAAGATATCTGAACGAGTTTTTATCCAAATTTATTCGATGTGTATGCGCGCCATCAATCAATGGGCATTCAGGCGATTGATAATCACTGTTTATCTGGGCGCAAGTACCATCTGCGGCACGCAAATATCCATAACCGCATAAAACGGGGCCTTGGGATGCAAAGTTTTTCAAAAAATCACCAACGCCATCGTCCGCAAACGATGCGCTGCATGTAAATGTAACTAATAAACCGGTCAGTATTTTGTTCACCGACGTCCCCCCGCTTCCTTTTTTTGCCTTTTTAAAAAAGAAACCACACGTTTTTTTTACGCAATGTGGTCAGGAGGTTCAGAACAATCACTAAGAATTGTGTGCTTATTCAATATATTCGCAGCCCTCCTGACCTGGGAACGGTCAGGAGATTTATCTTCATCTGGGTATAAAAAATACGCCCAACGGCGCGGAAATTTCTTTCCCAGACGCTTAGTGTACGGGTTCTGACACCCCATCACTGGATGACCCCAGTGACGCATTGATTATAACTGATATACTAAAATCTGGCAAGGTGTTTTTTATAATCCAAACGATGCAATATAATTAAAGGATATACCCATAATAAAATTACTGCCGTATACATCTGCGCCGCGTGCGCGCGCACGTCTGTACTGAACATATGGCCCCATGGTTAAATCGCCCCACAGGTTCGTATCCATTCGGACAACCGCACTGAAATCACGTTCCAAGTCCGTCGGCATATACTTTGAAAACCCCAGATATTCACGATAATATCCATTAGACGACATTTTAACCCCATCGCGTATCTTGTATTCTGCGCGCCATCCGAATTCTGCCGCAGTCTTGGTAATCGTATCGTCAGAATATGTAAAATCGTATTCGTACATACCTGTTAAATACAGACTTTTTAAAATCTGATTATCGAACAAAGAAATACCTGCATTTGTACGAATAACATTTTGACGTGGCGTATCATCACTGCTTCTAAATTCCGTATCATACGCGCCGCGCACAGTTGGCCCAAACTTAAACCCAGAAAAATCCCAGCATGCATATGACAAATTACTGGACAGCAAAATATCATCTGCATTTTCACTGACTGTCTGTGGGGCATTATAAGGCTTTAATTTTGTTTCACCATATTCCATAAACAGCCCATTATCCCACTGGAATCGATTTTTATTATATTCCAAAACAGTATCGAAAATACCTTTGATAAAATCTTGACTGTCTGCCTTTAGTGCGGCCACAGGCGAATCTTGATATGCCTCTGCGTGTTTGACATCTGTTCTGGACCATTCCAGACCAATTCTGCGAATCGCCAAGTTCAACACAGACGTATCGTCTGTTTCAGACGCCATCAACACAGATGGTGCAATTGCACAAAATAAAAAAGCCAATATACGTTTCATTTCTTATCGCAATTAAAAATTATTTCCAAATACGCAAGATTCCATCTTTATCGGAATAGAACCAACCTGCTTCGAACAATGCAGTTGTAAATTGCCGACGCATTGCTGTTGGTATTTCAAAATGCGCTTTGTTTCCGTACAAGAACTTTGTATTAATATCAATGTTTGCCCTGCGTGCAACATCGTTTAATTCTGCCCAATTTGCCAATTTATCAGACATACTGACAATGACAGCAAAAACATCTTGTTTGTTTTCGTCCGGCAACCATTGCGGCACATTGTTTTCAATCAGCCATTGACGCGTTGCAGGTATACTAAGCACCATTGAAATATTCGCTGCATACGATGTATTTGATACCAATTCACCATCAATACTGGTTTCTGTAACCAAATCTGACAAATCTGCCACAGGTGTATTTGCAACCAAATCCGCCAAAGACACATAATCTGTATACTGACGCAAAGAATCCATAACAATCTGTCTTGTCGCCTCAGAGAAAGCGATATTTTTTGCAACTGAGGCTGTATCGCTGGTGATATTTACAGGCACTGTTCCACGCAATTCAAAGGCATGCCCCCCCCGAACACACAGGGTCACAAACAAAGCACAAAATATGAATTTTACTTTCATCCGTATCCACCATTAAAAGCGCGCATTCAAACCAACACGAACACCCATCGACTTGTAAAACGATTCGATTTCACCATCGGTCTTGCATACCCAACCTGGGCATTCTGCTTCTAGATTTTTGATATCTATGGCTGTCTGGTTTTCTGCCAACATTTTTGCTTCGTCGCCACCGTATTCGTTCAACAAGTAATTATAAACACCTGTGTAATACGATTCGTTCAAATACGTTGTCGCATCTGCCCCAGACACTGTGTAATAATCATACGTTACACCAATTGACAGCGCAACAGTATCTGTGATTGCCGAAGACCAATTTGCGCCCAACCCCAGATGGAAACCTTCGCCCATTCCGGCCTTGTCTTCGACCGACTTTGGATGCGCCCAGTCATAGCGATATGGCTGATCCGCGGTTGCTGTATAAGACGGCAAACCCAATTCAACATATGCGTTAACATAGTTATTCTGATTTATGTCATATAACATATCTAAACCAACATATGGCCCAGACCATTCTACTTCGTACTTATGGCTTATGCCTGGCTGATAATAATAGAAAGTACCACCTGGTTCAACATAGTACTGAATACCAGAACTGCTTGGAACTTCTATACCGTCATTTGTATCGATAACGCCATCTTCGTTTGTATCACTGCGGCTGACGATAGATTGCACAACTTCTTTGTCGCTGTTTATATAATAGAACACCAACACAGGATCACATTGCGTTTCACCATCCACATTTACACAACCACCTGTTCCTGTAAATGTATCAACAGACAAACCGTAATTATCATGCGTTTGTAATTCGTACTTTAAATAGCGCCACCCAACAGATGGAGTTATCTTTACATTTCCCATACGAAACACATCTTTTAAACCGATACCCGCATTAAATTCCATCATACTGCCATCACGACTGGTACCGATTGACAAAGCATGTCCAATCTGATCCCCCAACGATTCATAAGACGTACAATTACCAGATGCATCTGTCGATTTACATGTTACCCACTCTGTAATACCGAAACCGCCATTAGAAATATCATCGTCAATCATTGTTGATTCGCCGGCCTGCATACCATATTTAAAACCTGCATTTAACAAGACATCTGTATTACCCGCCTTGAATCCATAACCTGCAGTAACATCAAAAACATTCCATTCCAGATTATCATAATGCAACTGAGAGCCTGCTTGTTTCATATCAAATTTCCAATTTGCGAACTGGCGCGAAAAACCGCCCCCCAGTTTAAAGCCATCATTAGATTGTGCATTTCGGTTCATTTGCTGATTATTTTGTTGTTGTCTTTGCGCGTTATTTTGCACATTCGGATTTGTTGTATACCCTGCATTTGCATACTGATTGCGATTATACGCAGACACCCCTTGTTGAGAATAACTTTGCGCGCCTGCACGTTGTTGCGATTGCTGATAAGATTGTCTGGCCGCTGCATATGGTTGCTGGCTGTATCTACTTTGCGGTGATTGATAATTTCCCGTATAATACGTCCCAGCCGCATTTGCCAACACAGGCAACATCGCGATGACAGAGCAATTCAGCAACATTCTTGACATAAATTTCATACTGTTCGTCCTTTCCTTGTAGACAGTTCATTATAACAATACTTTATCATAAAAACAGTTGAAAAACAAATAACAACTTGTCAAAATATGAAAAAAAAAGCGACCATGGCGGAATTGGTAGACGCGCAGCACTAAGGATGCTGTGGTTAACACCATGGGGGTTCGATTCCCCCTGGTCGCACCAGATTTATGTTATCAGATTTGCTGAATTTTATAATTTTTGTACTTGCTCATAATTTTATAAATTTGCTAACATCCACATATAAAAGGATGAAGGGATTTAAATTAATTTTCACTGCTATCTTTGCACTGCTTGTACACCAAGCGGGCTTTGCTGATACAGCAACAGATGCTGCACGTGCCGCTGTACGCCGGAATTCTGGGAATGCTGCGTCTGTATCTGCGCGTAAAAAGACCACATCTGACGCGCCAAGCACACCTGTTACATCACGCACAACATCATCTGCGCGCACAACAACTGCGCCACGCGAACGCGGCACTGTATCACGACAAAGTACTGACACCACCGCATCCAGAACTGTAACGACGCGCAACACTGTCCCATCATTGCAGTCACGCGCAACAACAAATTCGACACGAAATATAAAATCACGCAGTGTGACAGTTCCTGTTTCTGTTTCTAAGAATGCGCGTACTGCTGTGCCATCACGCACATCTGGTGTTGGTCGCACTGCATTATCTGGGGCTGGGGCGCGTAACATTGGGCGTTCTGCGACATTGGCGCGCAACGCGACTGCAACCAGCGACAGCATCATGACACGTAATTTTCAATCTTGTCGCACTGTTTTTTACGACTGTATGGATGAATTTTGTGCGAACAAAGACGCCACGTTAAAGCGTTGTGCTTGTTCTGCGCGTGCGCGCGAATTTGACGGCATGAAAGAACAACTTACTAAAATCGAAGACAAATTGTTGGATTTCAGTCAACGTCTGCTGACTGTGAATATGGACAAAGAAGATGCATTGGCATTAAATCAGGCAACCGAAGGGGAACTGGCATATGCGGCCAAAGACACATCTGAATCCAAAAAGATGCTGGATCAAATTTCCAAGAAATTAAATACCAGTTTTAACAACAGTAATTTTGATCAGAACTTGAACGCGATATCATTATCATTAAATATGGACGCGGCATTTGACAACATTGATTCTATGGCGGGCGCGTCTATGACGACAAAATCTGGCGCTGATTTATACAACGCCGCATTGCCTGTATGTCGTGAAATGGCGGCAGAGGTTTGTACCCCCGATGATTTAGATATTGCCGAAAGTGGTTATCAAATGTCAATTGAACAAGATTGTAACACTGTTGCCAAGGCATACGAATCGCAAAACGATCAGGCACGCAGCAAAATCCTTGAAAGCAGCGCGCTGTTAGATATGTCCAGATTAAACATTCATCAGCAAAGAAATTCCGATGACATATTGACATGTAAAAAGAAGATGTTAGATATGTTAACCGATTCGACTGTATGTGGTGACGATATGTCAAAATGTTTAGATACAACAGGCCGTTACATTGACCCATCAACAGGCGAAGCGTTTTTAACAGTTGATTTGGTTAATTTAGGCAATTTGATAACGCGCCCAAGTTCTGGTCAAACCTGGACCAAGGCCCCAGGCAATGATAAATTTATATCATTCTTGGAAAATAAAAAGAAATTCTTGGAACCTGCGATGGAAAATTGTCAGGACATTGCGGATTATGTATGGGCGGACTTTATTGAAGACGCGCTGGCGCAAATAAAACTGGCCCAAGAAAGCAAGCTGGAACAAATGCGTCAGTCGTGCACAACATTAACGACCCAGTGTCTGGATGACGCGCTGGAATCTATATCTGAATTCGATTCGCGTGCATTATCGGTCTTTGGTGTTGCAGCGAACAAAACAGCCAGTGCGATGTGTTCTGACATTCGGACTGCGTGTACTGCGCTGTTAAACAGCACCTATGGCGATACAGATTGGAACACTGGGATGACCGCAATTGCTGCGGGCAAGACATACGAAACAATTTTATCAACATGCCGCGAGGTTGGTCGCCAGTGTATTATGCAATCGTGCAAGTCGGTTGCAGGAAATTTCGCACTATGTGAAAATATTTATACATCAATTAACCGTAAATCTATTATTAACAGAACCGCGTGTTGGAACGAAGTTGCTGAATGTGTTGCCAGCGCAGGCAGTGAATCTATCAATCAAATTATGACGGATCAGGGACGCAATGCAAACATCAATGGCGGTGACATTTATCAACAATTGTATGGTTATACTGCAGACGCCAACCATCCAATTTACGATTGGTGCGAGAACGACCATCATAATAACAAAACGGCTTCCACTTTTGATTGGCAGGTATGTCGCCTGTCCGAAGAGATTTGGGGCAATTGCGAACACGAGCCAAAAACACCTATCGGGCCACTTGCACCAGCTTCAGCAGCAAGCAATAAAATCTTAATCAACAACACTTCGGACAATCGTGAAACATTGTTATCATGGTTTGCCCGTAATACCAGCACATCTGATAATGCTTACAGTTGTGTCGATACAACATGTCCCCCAGGCGACACATACTATGACGGGAAATGTATCCCCAGTGACCACGTCACCACCGAAGGTATATGTGAAGCAGAAAGATTCATTGTATATGCTGGCAATGACAAAACCATTACAAACTGTTGTACAGGCGGCTTGTTAGGCAACAACATATGTTGTAAAGGCACCGCACTATCATCGGCAGACGGAACAAAATATTGCCTGCCAGAGTCAACAACACCATTTGACATACTGGAATACAGTAATTATACATTGATGTGTATTGGTGGCAAAATTACATTTGATAAACTGAAAAATCAATACACATGCGATGGCGCCTTTATAATCGTCAACAATCCCACCACCCATAATATATACGAACCACCGTATACCAGCGCCTATCCATATAACATTACAAAGTCATATATATATGATGACCAGGGCGGCAAATGTACATATGACCAATGGAACATTCAGCCAGAATGTCCAACCCCAACCGGATGGTCAATAGAGATAACAAAAGAAGAATAATAATGACAAGATATATCGTAACATTTTTATTTTTAATCTGTATGCCTGTCCTGCCCGCCATGGCAGAATGTGAATGCACAAACGGCGAAAATTCTGATTGTAATTGTGGTAGTACAGACAGTACCGAAGGTTGGACCTTGAGGTGCGACAATGGCTATATTATTGTTGTACAAAATGACACCACATATGAATGCCAAAAATGTCCCAACAATTATAGAAGTTCTGGTGCATACATAGAATTTTTAGACAAACAACATTGGGGGTCCGGTACCGAATATGGCGAATGCACAATGACAACCGAGATACACAACGACGACGGAACCACATTTTATGCCATCGATATGGTGTACAACGAGATTGCCCCGCAACTAGACACTACATACGTACCCAATGCACCCGGAATTAGACAGTTAATACAAAATGAAAAAAAAGAACGTACTGATTACATATTTACTGGCTTGTTCGACAAAGAAAATCGACAAATATATGACGCAAATTTAAACCCGACTAACAACGCTTGGGAAAGCACGACAAATATACTATATATAAAATTCAAAGAAATTACATGGAACATAACGATTTGTTTGGACGAAACAGATACAGATGAAGACGGCAAATGTGACAATAATGAACTATATACGCGAACAAAAACCCAAGCTAAATCAATAAACACAACAAATCTATACAAATTTGGATATGACTTCACAGGTGCATGTGAAAAAACTACTGATGACATATCTACAACTCAAAGATGTTATGACAAAGACGGCAACGCAACCGACCAAACAGGCAGCCCATCCGACTGGCATAGTACAATAACCCCTGAAACAGACCTAAATATAACAATGTATGCGGACTTCACGCCTATTCAACTTGAGTTCCAATTTAAATGCGAAACCAACGGCGAGGTTAAACATACAGTGAACAAATCTTTTGGCGAAACATTAGACGCCACTGACTATCCTGTACACTCCCAAGGATTATTTAAGTGCGATGCAAACAGACAAACCGGCTGGCAAATCCATGACCCAGATGCACTTGTATATTGCTCCGAAACATCAGCAAATACCAACTGTCGGACACGCACGTATTTTCCATACCCAAAAGACGACACATATACACAACAGATAGATATGGTTTCCTATACTCCAATCGTACTTATACCAAAGAACGCGGTTAGTTTCAAAGACAACTATGGTACCTTTATACTAGATTAATCTGGTCAATAACATCCAACACAGCTTGCTTTTGTTCTGGGGTAAAGTTGCCCAAGACCCAATCGGCAGGATCAATCGGCAGTTCAAAATCACGCGGATGACCGATACCAATTCTGATACGGCGATAATTTTGTCCAACATGCGCATCAATTGATTTTATGCCATTATGCCCTGCACTGCCGCCACCGATTTTTTCGCGAACTTTGCCCACATCAACATCCATATCATCGTGAATAACAATCAAATTTTCCAGTGGGATTTTATAGAACGTCATCAATGCCCCAACAGCCACCCCACTGTTATTCATATACGTTTGCGGTTTTGCCAATAATACTTTTTGACCGTTTATTTCCACGCGTGCAACCAGCGCATTTTTTTCTACCTTCCAGTTTACATCACTGCCCGCAATCATATCCAGTGCCATAAATCCGACATTATGTCTGGTATTACTGTATTTAGCGTCTGGATTCCCCAGTCCAACAATCAAAATCGGTTTATTTTCTTGCATAACCTGCACCCTTTTTTTATTATAATATCACAGAAAGGAGAAAACATGAAAATAAATTCACTTGGTTTTTTAACAGCTGCAACCGTCCTTTTATCTGCGGGTTCTGCGCACGCAGGTCTGTTGATTGATTTTTATGCAGGCGGCACATACGGCATTGGCGGTCAGACCTTAATTGCAGGCGACGACCATTTATCTACATCTGCCCAGTCTTATGGTGCAGTATTTGGGATGAACTTGCCATTATTACGTATCGAAGGTGAATATAACTATATGAATTCTGATGATATGCATTTAAATCTGGCACTGGTTAATGCGTATATAAAGTTACCAACACCTGTTATTACGCCATACATTGGTGTGGGTGCTGGGACAACTTTTTCCAGCCAGTATCATCTGACATCACATACAAACATTGACATCCAAGACGCAATCGCATACCAAGGTATGTTGGGTGTATCATTTGATTTGCCATTAATGCCAATCAGCATTGATGTCGAAGGTCGTGTATTATACGCAAATGATATCTTTGAACATTTGAACCAAGAACACGACTTGTTACATTACGAAGGTCGCCTAAAGATACGATACGACTTTTAACGAATAAATGTTGGGGGGCGCACAGCCCCCTTGATTAACAACCTTTGGGGAAATATTCATATGCTGACACTGATTGATGGGAATTCATTATTATTTCGGGCGTATTATGGTGTACACAGTCGCTTGACACGGTCTGATGGCACACCGATTGGTGCGGTATATGGATTTTTCAATATGGTATTACCGTTATTTTCTGCGGCGAATTCCACAGATTCATTTGTATGTGTATTTGACGCATCTCGCATAACCTTTCGTCAAGACATATACCCTGCGTACAAGATGAACCGCGCAGAAACACCGGCCGACCTAACTGCCCAAGGCATAATAATTCGTCGTGGGTTGGCTGCGATGGGTGTACCTGTGCTATGTGTTCCGAATGTCGAAGCAGACGATGTAATTGCGACATTGGCGCGCCAGAATTGCACAGAACCACGCGCGACCCGAATTATCACCAGTGACAAAGACCTGATGCAATTGGTTTCTGAATGCGTATTTTTATATGACGGTATGAAACAGCGCGAAGTTCACGAACCCGACGTGTTGGAAAAATTCGGTGTTTTACCGACCCAAGTTGTTGATGTTCAATCTTTGATGGGCGATTCGTCTGACAATGTTCCTGGGGTTACTGGCATTGGCCCCAAGACCGCTTCAGAATTAATACGCACATTTGGTTCTTTGGACAACTTGTACACACATCTGGACGACGTTTCGAACCAGCGCATACGAAATTTACTGCGTGAAAATCGTGATATGGCATATGTATCACGCCAACTGGTAACATTACGAACAGATGTTGATTTATCAGACCTGACATTGGGGCCATTGGTATTTAATCGTCGTGGGGCGCTGGACTTTATACGCACAGACATCGAAAGCAACGCGTTAATTAACAAAGTAAATAAATTATTTCCAGAAACTGCCACTACAACCACTGCGACGTCCCACACTACAGAGTTTAGTTTTTCTGGCAACGCGTGTGATTCAGGTCTGACACCAGACACTTTATCTGACACACCGCCCGCCCCCCAGAACATAAAATACACCCACCAGATAATACGAACGGCCGATGATTTAGACGCATTTTTATCTGGGGTTAAAGGCATTATTGCACTGGACACAGAAACCACAGGGCTGGATTTTATGGCATCTAAATTGGTTGGTATATCATTGGCGACATCGCGCACATCTGGGGCATATATTCCACTGGGACATTGCACAGCGGCGGCGGACTTGTTTGGCGACGCACCAGCTGCTCCGAACCAGTTATCAATTGATGTGGTATATAAAAAGTTATGGCCGATACTGACGAACAAATCGATATTAAAGGTCGGTCACAATTTGAAATATGACTTTCACATTTTATCGAACATGGGCTGGGACACGTCAAAAATTACCCCATTTGATGACACGATGTTATTATCGTACATATTGAATGGGACATCACACAATCATGGTCTGGATGAATTAGCCCTGCGTTATTTAGGCCACGAAACGATAAAATTTGCATCGTTATTTCCGCCCAAGACCCGCGATTCGGATATGAATTTCGCCCATCTGCCGATTGAAACTGCCGCCCCATATGCTGCAGAAGACGCATGCGTAACATTTGCCCTGTATGAACATATGCGCCCGAAACTGGACGCGGACAAACGTCTGGAAGAATTATACCAGACGTGTGATTTGCCTTTGATGCCGATATTACTGGGTATGGAACGCACAGGTGTATTGGCTGATCGTCAAAAATTGAATAAACTGTCTGGGATATTTCATGCCCAGTTACAAACATTACAGCAAGAAATTTGGGAACTGGCGGGTCATGAATTTAATATCGCCAGTCCGAAACAACTGGGGGTTGTTTTGTTTGAAGAACTGGGGCTGCCTGCGAACAAAAAGCGTTCAACAGATGCGGATCGTCTGAACGAGTTAACAGATTCTCATCCGATAATTGACAAGATATTAACTTGGCGTTCTGTTGCGAAATTGGCTGGGACATACGCAGATTCACTGCCGCGTCAGATTGGATCTGATGGTCGCATTCACACGACATATTTACAGACCAGTACGAACACCGGCCGCCTGTCCAGTCGCGATCCAAATTTGCAGAACATTCCAATAAAAACGGCGCTGGGCGAAGAGATACGCAAATGTTTTATTGCGCCATCTGGATATAAATTGATATCTGTTGACTATTCGCAGATACAGTTACGTTTACTGGCGGACATTGCGCACATTCAGACATTCTGCGACACGTTTAACAGTGGTTCCGACATTCACGAGCAAACTGCGCGCAAGATATTTAACATTCCTGAATCCACGATTGTTCCGCGTGATTTGCGTCGTGCGGCCAAGACAGTAAACTTTTCGATAATATATGGCATATCATCATTTGGCTTGGCGGCGCAACTGGGGGTTACTCGTGCTGAGGCACAAAAAATAATCGATTCGTATTTATCTGGCCTGCCCGAGATACAAGAATACATTGCACGCACCAAAGAATTTGCGACCCAGCATGCATGTGTTTATACGCCATGGGGTCGTCGCATTGAATTACCTGACATAAATAATCCCCGCATGCGTGCATACGCATTACGTGCGGCGATAAACGCCCCAATCCAAGGATTCGAAGCAGATCTGATGCGTCGTGCGATGATTATGATACACCAAGACATATTACGTGATAATTCGGACAAAATTCGTATGATTATGCAGGTTCACGATGAAATGGTATTTGAATGCCAATCTGAATTTGCCAAAGAATTTGCGCAGAAAATAAAGCACGCGATGGAAAACGTGACAACATTATCTGTACCCTTGGTTGCCGAATACGTCATCGACACAAAATGGGGGAAATAGTTATTTAGTGGTTAGTGGTGGAATAATGATTTTTTTGTCATTGCGAGGGAGTGTAACGACTGTGGCTGTGTCATACGAAGCACTCTTGTGCGAAGTATGGCAATCCAGTAATTTATGCTTTTTTACAAATTTTTGCAAAAAAATTTGTCATTCTGGACCTTTGAGTCCAGAACCCAGGTGAATATGTTGCGCGCAGCGCACTTTGTTATTTTAATAGCCAAACCTGGGTCCTGTGGTCAAGCCACAGGATGACATAGGTTTTTAAGTTTTTTATTCTTGAACAACTTTCATATAAAAAAACAAAAAATTTATCAAATTTTTTGTCATTCTGGACCTTTGAGTCCAGAACCCAGGTGAATGTGTTGCGCGCAGCGCCCAATCACTTCCCACTTACACTTATCACTTGCACTTTCAACTATCTGCTGCTGTAGTATTTTGTGCCTTTGTATTCAACAACTACTTTGTTTGTGCCGCTGCGTGGGAATAAATTCATATAGCAACGTTTCGCAGTCGATTCAGATGTATCATATATGCTGAAGT
>JAWPOC010000011.1:0-44426 GCA_033345235.1 Alphaproteobacteria bacterium
TTTGGTATCATATATTCTGGAATTGGGGACGCTTCGCCCAAATCAACTTTGGCCGCCATTTCTTTTTGAATTGCGTTCTTGCGATAGAAATACCATTCGCCTTCGGCCTCTATCGGGCGGTTGTAATAGCCTTGGAATAATACCAATTGTTTTCCCTGTGGCAAGGTCATTAAATCCATCGGGCTGAACAAGTCTTCTTCTTTTGTAACCTCTACTTCTTTGCCATCTGGGCCTTTTTCTTTCTTTTTCGTTTTCTTTTTGCCAATCATATGGGTAAAGCGTTCCGCCGTCGCAGGGTCGTTTACGCGTAACAATACTTTGGCTGCAGTATTTGCAACAATTGTGTCGGCGGCTTTGTCGCCGTATTTTTCTGCAATCTGGCTGATGTCCTGACCAACAATCAGATATGATACTTTCTGGCCACGTCCGACCGCAGGGCCTTGGATTATTGCCTGTAACTTGTTCATGGTTGGCATTTCGTCCAATACAAACAGGGCAGGGTATGGCCCCAACTTTTTGCCATGGTTTGTCTTTTCAGGTGGGTTCGCAATCAAGAAATTAGACAGCAATTCAATAAACATACTGGTAATCGCACTGAATGCAGGCGCGTCCGCAACGTTCATTGACAGATAAACTGTGACAGGCTTCATCTTGCCGTCACGTGGATCAATCATCCCGCGCAAGTCGCCAAAGTGTATGTCTGAATGACGTGTGTGCTTGTTCACCGCCGGATGACGGAATATGTTCAGCCCTGCATTCATTGTCGATATAATAGAACCACGTTCGCGTTCAGGTGTGTTGGCCAAGTTAATTAATGCAGATACAGAATCTGGGTCATATGAATATAAACGGGCTTCGTCGACGGCTTCGTTTAAAAAGTCTTTCATTGGGTCGGCCATCATCAATGTTTGATCGCCTTGGCGTTTACGTTCTTCGATTTCGTTTGATACTTTTAATTGTCCTTCGATATACCACGCCAAGAACATAGGAATTGACGCTTCGGCGCCATGCCAATCGCGTGGCAGGCCCGCCCATGTACCGATATGGACATAGTTGTTCTTGTTTAATTGCCCTTTTTGTAACAAAGACATCGCCGCATATGCATTCGGGTCAGATGTCATTGTTGTGTAATAGTCCATCAATACAGTCGCGTCTTGGCGATCAAATTTGCCATTCATTAATCTGGAATAAAAATAGTCATTCGCCTTGGCGCGTTCGACCTTGGATATAATAAAGTTTAAAAATCCAGTCAATGCCGCGCGCGCAGTATTTGACCAATGTGGGTCTTTGGCATTGTCTGCGATAATAGAGTTAATAACAACTTGAATATATGTGCTGCGTTCTTCTTCGTTATCTGGCAAGTTTTCTGGCGACAGCGGATTCCACGCAGGATAATAAATTCCGTTTTCTGGTTCGTCGCGTGCCGCCCAGTTTAATATAAATACCGGCCCCAATGTCGCGCGATATGCAGATGTTGTAAATCGCAGTTCTGGCTTTGGGTCATTAATAATCATTGATACATTATCACATCCTAGTATTGTTGGAATAACGACACCCTGTGTTTTACCGGTACCAGCAGGCGCCAGTAATAATGCAGATAAACATTCGTCCATTTTCAAGGGTTTGTTCTTAAAGTACCCCAGAACCATCATAAATCCACCAAACAGGCCTTCTTTGTTGTTTTTGTTTGTGCCCATTTTTTTAATATCATTTGCGTCTGCTTTGCGCGCAGTTTTTTCTTCGTACTTATCTTTGCTGTGTGGGTTAAGTTCGTCTGATACAGTCGCATCAGCCAAGATAAAATACCCAATTATCGGTAACAGTGGTGTTATACATGGTATGTCTGGATGTGTTGCACAACGTAATAGCCAATATGGAATTTCTGCGATAACAGACATGCCCGCAGTTGACAGCATATTTTCCAGATATACCCAAATCCAATGCTGGGTCGCATCAGACCAACCGTAACGCCATAAATGCTCAATCGGGAATGCGCATGCGAACATCGCAGCTGCAACCAACCAGATTATAACAGTCCATCTGATTGTCCAGAATTCGCGTGCCAAGGGTGCTTTTTCGTGCTCTTTATATGCACTGGAATCAAAGATTTTTAGGCCTTTGCCCTTGCCAGACGCCGATAAAAGGTTGAATTTTATTGCCATGGTGTTAAGATTATACCAGAAAAAACACTATTTTTAAATCAGGAATTACAAAAATATGAAAAATATTCCAAGAATTTATATCGATAAAAATATTAACGCTGGCGATTGTGTTGATGTGGATAAAGATGTTGTGCATTACTTAACGCGTGTTATGCGAACAGATACGTGTTTGGTCTTTCATAATGGGGATGAATTCAATGCGACACTGGATACCGATAAACGGCATTTGGTTGTTGGCGATAAAACTGCTCACATTGACCCGTCAAATGATATAACGCTGATGTTTGCGCCAATAAAAAGAACGGACGATTTATTGAATATGGCGACTCAATTGGGGGTGGCGCGTTTTCAGCCTGTTATAACTCAGCGCAGTAACGCAAATCATATCAATTGGGCGCGTATGCGGAAAATTGTTATCGAAAGCAGCGAGCAATCAAACAGAAACAGTGTTCCAGAAATTTTGACGCCAAAGAATTTTACGGATTTGGATTTGTCAGGTGTTGTCTTTGCAGATGAACGCGCAGCATACGGACGTGACTGTGGTGTTATACCAAGTGATGCGCACAGCGTACTTGTTGGCCCCGAAGGCGGTTTTTCAGATTCTGAATTTTCTGCACTTGATTCTGCGGGCGCATGTGGTATATCTTTGGGTAAGACAATTTTGCGGGCAGAATTAGCCGCGGCAATCGCAATATCAAAATTAATATAACAGTGGAATAAAATGACAGAATTAAGAATTTCAAAATATATCGCCAGTTCCGGAATCGCGTCACGACGTACTGCTGATAAACTTATCAATGCAGGTCAGGTGCGTGTTAACGGAAGTGTTGTAACAGATCCTGTTTACTTTGTCCAAGAAGGAGATGTTGTTACAGTTAATGGCCGGCAGGTTACACCGCGTACAGAAACAGAAGTGTATATGTTTCATAAGCCAATTAATACAATGACAACTGTGCGTGACCCAGGTGGTCGTAAAACGATTTATGATTGTTTGCCTTTGGAATACAGGAATTTAAAATATATCGGCAGACTTGACTTTAGGACGACTGGATTATTGTTGTTGACCAATGACGGTGAATTGGCGCGTCAGTTAACACTGCCTTCGTCAAATATTCCACGAATTTATATTGCAAAAATTTCATCAAAAGATTTATCTGGATTGGATCGTGCACGCCAAGGTATAACGATTGATGGTATAACATATGCACCGATGGAAATAATCGATATCGGCAACAACAGATTGCGCATAAAAATATGCGAAGGTAAAAAAAATGAAATAAGAGTTGTACTGCGTGAATGTGGTTGTCCTGTGGTTAAATTGCATCGCGTTTCGTATGGGAAAGTTAAGCTAGGAAATCTGGCTGTGGGAAAAATTTGTAAACTGTCGCAGAAAACGATTGACGAAATGTTAAAAACTCTCTAATATTCAATTAAAAGGAGAGGAGTTTTATCATGAAAAAAACATCTGCTGCAAAAAAACAAGTGTCAAAAAGTCGCGCAAATACGCGGGTCTCGGCGTCCAAAGCGGTGTCAAAACAAGGAAAATTAAAGCCATGTTTTAATCCTGGTGCGGTGTCGATTTATGTGTATTGGTTTATAATTTTGTTTTTTGTTGCTGCAACTTTTTATATTTTGGGACGCAGTCATAATTCGCAACCAAGTATCAATGAAATAAAAATCACCGAAGAAGTTTTGTTGCAAGCAGGCGATTATTTCGACAGCGGTAAAGAAAAATTAATGGCAGGTAATATCGATGAAGCAATATCTGATTTGACTACTGCCATAGAAGCCGGTGTCGCATCTGTTGATACATTCATCTTGCGTGGCGAAGCATATATGCAGTCTGGTAACTATCGCGATGCATTGTCGGACTTTAATACAGTCCTGACAAAAGACCCGATAAACCCAGTGGCATATTATGATCGTTATTTGTTGGATATTCGTTTGGAAGATTATAATGCAGCAATGAACGATATTAACAATGCGTTGGCTGCAAACGTATCAAACCCCAGCACGATTTTGCAAATGCGTGATTTGTATGCAAAACGTGGCCAGTTAAATTTGTGGATGAAAAATTGGGAAGGCGCAGTTGCAGATTATACAAATTCTTTGGCGTTGCCCGAAGGCGAAGTTAGCCCAACTGTTTATGCAGAACGTGCCGAAGCCTATACTGCGTTGGGTAAATTTGCAGACGCGGTCAGTGATTATTCTTCTGCGGTACGTGTGATTTCTGAACAAATTCAGGGCGCAGCATCAATGGCGGAACGTGAATCAATGTCCAGTAACGCAATGGGATATTTTGAAAAGTCCGCAGCATTGAATCTGAAGTTAGGTAATATAGAAGCGGCGCGTACAGATTTAGAATCTGCATATACAATCGCGGTTGCGCTGAATAACGAAGAAACGACAGAGCGACTGCAAGGTCTGCTTGCGGATTTGGAAAAACAAACATCTGCAGAAAGTCCAACAGAAAATGTTGCAGAAAGTAAATAATAAAAATTCCCCTGAAAAAAGGGGATTTTTTTTGAAAATATTTATTTAAATTATTTGCAATACGCTAAATATCTTTTATAATCGCATACGGCGAAGGTAGAAATTGTTCATTTCTGTGCTTGTCGAGCCAGAGCCCAGAAACGAATAATTCTTCTTCGCATAAATAGAAACTAAAATAAAATTAAAATGGAGTAACAAATGTTATTTGGTTTATTTAACAAAGAAGACAAAAACAATAAAAACAAATTAAATAATCCAATCGCTGTTGAAATCCCATATGGTGATGAAACATTGCGCTTGGAAACAGGTCGTATGGCAAAACAGGCAAATGGTTCTGTATTGGCAACAATGGGTGGCACAATGGTATTGGCCACAGTGTGTGCAGAAAAAAACGCTGTCGAAGGTCAAGATTTCTTTCCATTGACTGTTGATTACCAAGAAAAATTTGCATCTGCAGGTCGTATTCCTGGGTCACGCGACAGACGCGAAGGCAGACCATCAAACGCAGAAACATTAACTGCACGTTTGATTGACAGACCAATTCGCCCGTTGTTCCCAGAAACGTTTAAAAACAAAGTTCAAATTATTGCTCAGGTTTTCTCTTATGATAAAAAGAATCAGCCTGACATTTTGGCGATGATTGCGTCCAGTGCGGCGTTGGCGTTGTCTGGCGTTCCATTCCAAGGGCCAATTGGTGCGGCACGTGTCGGTTATTCCAAGGGTCAGTATGTTTTGAATCCTTCTAAGAAAGATACAGAAAGATCCCAGATGGACTTGGTTGTTGCTGCGACAAAAGACGGTGTTTTGATGGTTGAATCAGAAATCGGCGAATTGGACGAAGCAACTGTATTGGGTGCGGTAAAATTCGGTTTCGAAGCACAACAGACAGTTATTGCTGCGATTAATGAATTGGCAGAAAATGCCGGCAAAGAACGTTGGGCTGTGCCTGAAAAATCTGCAGAATACGTTGCGATGGAATCTGATTTTGAACAATTTGCATCTTCGATTGAAAAAGCGTTGAAAATCAAAGAAAAATTGGTTCGTTTGGAAACATTGGCATCAATTCATGCCACAGCTAAGACACGTATTCCAGAATTGTTCCCAGATACAGTGACTGCGACATCTACGTTGGAATCATGGGCAGATGAAATTATTGAAAATCTGACTGCACGTATTATGCGTGGTAATATCTTGGCTGGCAAGCCACGTATTGACGGTCGTGATAATAAAACTGTTCGTCCAATTGAAATTGAATTGGGTGTTATGCCACGCGCACATGGTTCTGCGTTATTTACACGCGGTGAAACACAGGCGTTGGTGTCTTTGACATTGGGTGGCGGTAAAGATGCATTGCCATTGGAAACATTGGATGGTGCGGATGAACGTGACTTTATGTTGAACTATAATTTCCCAGGTTATTCTGTTGGTGAATGCAAAGGCTTGAAATCGCCAGGTCGTCGTGAAATTGGTCATGGTAACTTGGCATGGCGCGCATTGCATCCAATGATACCAAGTCGTGAACAGTTTGACTATGTAATCCGTATTGTTTCAGATATTTTGGAATCAAATGGCTCTTCATCAATGGCGACAACATGTGGTGCGACATTGGCGATGATGGACGGTGGTGTTCCATTAAAGCGTCCTGTTGCAGGTATCGCGATGGGATTAATCAAAGAAGGCGATGATTACGCGATTTTGACTGATATCTTGGGTGACGAAGATCACTTGGGTGATATGGACTTTAAAGTCACAGGTACAAACCAAGGTGTAACAGCATTGCAGATGGATATTAAAATCACATCAATCACATTTGAAATTATGGAACGTGCATTGGCACAAGCAAAAGATGGCCGTATGCATATCTTGGGCAAGATTGAAAAGGCAATTAAAAAGCCTCGTGATAAAGTATCTGAATTTGCACCACAATTGTATACAATCAAAATTAACCCAGACAAGGTACGTGATGTTATTGGTAAAGGTGGTGTCGTTATTCAGGCGATAACTCGTGAAACAAACACAATAATCGACTTGGAAGATGATGGTACTGTAAAAATTATGGCTGTGGACAAAGATGATGCCGAAGCAGCAATCGAACGCATCAAAGATATTGCAGCAGAACCAGAAGTTGGTGTCATATACCCAGGTGTTGTGTCTGGTGTCAAAGAATTTGGTCTGTTTGTAAAGGTCTTGAACGGTTTTGAATCGATGGTTCATATATCTGAAATAACAGGTGAACGTCTGGCAAAAATCGAAGATGCTAAATTGAAAGAGGGTGACAGCGTTTATGTCAAATACATGGGTATTGATAAACGTGGTAAGACTCGCTTTACTATGATTGGTATCGATCAGAAAACAGGCGAAGAAATCAAGAAGTAAAGGCTTGTGATATATGACACCAGAACAATTAAATTGGACAGATGAACAATGGGCAATCCATATGGGTTGCCCAGTCCAAGATGTTCCAAGTATCAGAACACATGCGAATAATGAAGTAATACCAAAACTGGAACTATCAAAATTTTGGTCTAACGCATTGTATATTCCACAGCGTGCATTACAAATGCTACATGTACAGGAGAGATAAAATGGATTTTGAATCTTTGATGGCTCAGGCCGCAGAATTACAAACCAAGGTCGCAGATGCGCAAGAAAAACTGGCAAATACTGTTGTCAAAGGTATTGCAGAAAATGGCGCATGTATTGTTGATATGACAGGTAAATACGACTTGTTGAAACTGACAATATCGCCAAATGTTTTGGGGTTGGGTGCGGACGCGGTTGCGCGTATTGTTATGGCTGCGTACACAGATGCCAAGTCCAAAGCAGATGCAATCATAGATAAAGTTATGGGCGAAGCGACGGCGGGAATGCCAATGCCGCAATAAGAAAATCCGCCGATTGGCGGTTTTTTTATGGTGGTCTGATAATGTATCTATACCTTGAAAACTGGAAAGTTATATTTTATACTGCATATGATATGAGTATATTAAACAAATATTTTTCAAAGCAATTGGTTGCAATTTTTGTTATGTTGCTGTTGGTTTTAACGGGACTGGCATGGATGATGCAGATTATGTCTATGATGAAGTTCTTGTTAAAGTACGGTATTGATTTAGGTAGTTTTTTAGGGCTTACTGCGTTAATGATACCGTTTATTGCGTCGATAATAATTCCATTTGTATGCTTTATTGCGGTTGTTTTTGTTTACAACAAAATGATATCTGATAACGAAGTGACTGTTATGGCGGCATCTGGTTTATCGCCATATCAAATTGCACGTCCTGCGTTAATGCTGGGGGGAATTTTAACTGCGATTAATTTGGTGCTGAATATCTGGATTGTGCCAGCCAGCCAAGGTTTGTTTTATGATACCCAGTGGAATTTACAATATGGTATGGCGCATATGAAATTACAAGAAGGTGCCTTTACTGAAATATCTGATGGTTTGGTTGTGTATGTTGATAAAGTTTCAGATCACGATTTAAATCAAGTTATGTTATCTGATATGCGTAATGAAAGTGCGCCCAGTATGATTTTTGCAGAAAAAGGCAAATTAGTTTCAACTGATCGTGGTTTGTCTTTGGTTATGAATAATGGTGCGTTACAGGCAATTGGGGAAAATCTGGTTACGGGTACATTTAATACATTTGATATGGATTTAAACGTTGTAGAAAAATCTGGTGGTAATTCTTTTCGTGTTCGCAGAATATCTACACAAGAATTAATAAAGGTCGCATTTGATGCCAAGACCAAGAAACAACACAAAATGGTTTTAACTGAATTGTGTAATCGATTTATCAGTCCTGTGATGAATTTAGTTTTGGCGTTGTTGTGTGCGACTATTTTATTGCGTTCATCGTTGTTGCGCAGACGTGCCAGTTTTGCACCTGCGGTGGCGGTTGCGGCGATGGCTGGGGTTATGGCGTTGTATATGTCTGCATCTAACTTTGTTAACAGTTTAACAGATTTCTTTGTATTGGCGCTGTTTGTTGTTTTGATGTTATGTGGTATATTGGTGGTGTTGGTAAAAAAATGAGAATTTTAAAATCATTTTTTATGATTGGACTATGTTGTACTGCGTCATATGCGGTAACGGTCGATATTAATGAACCGCGTGTAATAACATCAGAACGTATTGAATATGATGTAAAATCCGAAACAATAAAAACATCTGGCCAGACAGAAATAGTAAACACATCTGGCCAGCGTATGACATTGACAGATTCTTATATTTCCCAACAGGGTGGTTCTTTGTCGGGTCAAGATATTAAACTGTGGCTGGGCAGTCATGTTTATGTTGAATCAGATAATATTTCGCGGGATGGTGATTTGACGATTGCGCGCGGCGCGACGTTTACTGCGTGTGATGATTGTGATGGTTTTGGTGATGCATGGAAAATATCAACATACAAGATAATTCACGATATGGATGAGCGTATGTTGGAATTTTATAGTCCTGTATTTTACGTGTATTCTGTACCTGTATTTTGGATACCTTATTTCGAGATGCCAGACCCTGGGGTAAAGTATAAAACAGGTCTTTTAACGCCAGACATAGAATCTACGAATAAAATGGGTACACAAATAAATGTTCCGTTGTATATATCGTTATCAGATACCCATGATATGACGTTTACTTTTTCGTATTTGACCCAAGAAAACCCATTGTTTCAATTGGAACATAGGTTGAATTTGGAGCATTCTGAATACAGAACCCAAGGGTCTTTTACACATAATCGTGCGGGTGAAAATAGATGGCATATCTTTAATGACGATATTATTGAGTTGGGTGAATATGCACGTGCAACAGTGTTTTTGGAACGCGCGTCTGATAAAACATATCTTCAAAAGTACGGTTTTTATAGCGATCAACCGTATTTAGATTCTGGGGCAAAGTTAGAAGTCTTTGGTCAAAGTAGTTATGTTGTAGCTGATGCGCATATCTTCCAAGAATTGCGTGATGCCACAGGTGTGCATTCTGCGCCAGATGGAAATATTTTGCCTAATATTCGTGCGGTACATCAAACAGCGCCTTTGTTTGGTGAAACGTACGCGACATTTGGTGCGGATGTTCTGGGAATTTCGGGCAGTAACACATCAACTCAGCGCTTTATCGGCGATACCAGATTGACAACACCATGGACATTGTGGGGTGGTAACAGGTTAACTGCCAGTGTGTCTGTAAGATATGATTTGTATCACTTTGATAATACCCAGATGATAGATAGAGAAATATATTCTGGTATGAAAGACAGATTTTTACCCAGTGGATATTTAGAATGGGGATTGCCTATGTTCCGCCCAGGCAGTAATTGGACCCAGATTATTGAACCGCGCGCACGTATAACAGTTATGCGGCATATTGACGATGAAGAATTCGCATTAAATAATGATTCTGTTGGAACGATATTAACTGATTCAACACTGTTTTCAGACAGTCGTTTTGCAGGTTTGGATTTGTGGGAAAATGGGACATATTCTGATTATGGGGTGCGCTGGTCTGCGTTTAATAGCCAAGGCGATACATTTGAAGTTTTCTTGGGGCAAACATATGACTTTACAGAACGTCCAGCGATTGATTTAAACAGTGGTTTTTATAATGGTTTTTCAGATTATGTTGGACGTGTTGGTTATAATAATTCCAGATGGTTAGATTTAACATCCAGATTCAGATTGAAACAAGATGACTTGTCTTTGCGTCATATGGAAACAACAGCCACTATCGGAACAGATAAAAACTTTTTCAATATTGGGCATATTTGGTCACAGAGTCTGGATGCAGATATGGTATCAAATACAGATGCAAACGAAGCGATTATCGGCGCAGGTTTTCAATTAACAAATCGTTGGTCGGTACGCTGGAACGCGATTTATAATGCTGATTTAGAACAGTTTCAGCGTCATACAGGTGCATTATTTTATTCACATCCATGTTATTATTTATCTTTTGGTTACCGTCGTGATAATGCAATCAAAGAAGACTATGTCGGAACAACAACATTCCAATTCAGATTTGGGATGGCAATTGATGGACGACAATATTAAAAATATAGGAAGGAAAGAATGAAAATAATATCAAGTTTAGTTTTATTAGGATGTGTATTCACAATGCCTGCATTCTGTGCCAGTGTTGTTGCGACTGTAAATGGAACACCGATTACAGATACAGATATTACATTGCGAACACAATTGATGGCACGCCAAGGTAATACATCAACAGATAATCGTCGTGTTGCATTACAAAATATTATAGATGACAGTGTAAAATTATCTTATGCGCAAAACTTTAACGCCATTCCCGAAGATTCTGTGGTTGAAGCAGAGTTGAAAAAAATGAATTTTGAAGATATGGGTGCGGCTGAAAAAGAAATGGCGCGGAATGCATTGCGTGCAGAAATCGCATGGCAGATTGTTGTTGCCAGAACTGTCTTGCCAACAGTTGATGTTTCGTCCGAAGATATCAAAGCGGAAAAAGTTGCATTATCGACTCAGCATGGTTTGCCGATTGAAATGACGTTAATACGTTTGACGGATGTTCCAGAAAATATTGCAACGCAATTAACAAAACCGAAATCGTGCGATGCCGCGGTAAAAATGGCTGAAGATTTAGGTGGTGCGCCACAAAAATTTACTGCGTTGCAATACGAATTATCTATGGATATTCGCAGTCGTGTTGCAGATTTGCCGCATTTGACATGGTCACCATTACAAGATGGTACAATCTTTTTAGTATGCAGTACGAAAAAGACCCAAGAATATAAAAATTTAGATGATGTAATAAAACAAAATACAAAGTACAAGCGCGCAATGTTCTTGGCAGATCAACAATTAAAACAACTTCGTCGCAAAGCGGTTGTTGTAATCAATGATGACAGATATAAATTATGAAGCCGATATTATTTAATCTTAACACCCCAGAACTGGAAAAATTTGTAACAGATATGGGGCAGCCTAAATTTCGTGCGAAACAAATTCGCGAATGGTTGATGCGTGGTGCGCCTGATTTTATGTGTATGAAAAATCTGCCGGACACATTGCGTAAACAATTAAGTGAAATCGCTGAAACATTGCCTGTCAAAATAGTTAAAAAGTTGTCTTCATCTGATAATGAAACGACTAAGTTTTTATTGGAATTATATGACGGCGAACAAATAGAATGTGTATTAATGCGTACAACATATGGTAACAGCGTTTGTGTCAGTTCTCAGGCTGGCTGTGCCATGGGGTGTAAATTTTGTGCCAGTACTTTGTTGGGACTGAAAAGAAATTTAACATCTAATGAAATTTTGGCTCAAATCTTGGTTGCCCAGTGGGAATTACGCCAAGATAAATTATCTGATAAATCAATTCGTCCAAATGGTGATCCAAATAATGATGATGTTTCGCATATTGTAATTATGGGAACGGGTGAACCGTTGCAAAACACAGAAAACGTTATCGATTTCATAGAACGTGCAAACAAAGATATGGGGATTGGTTGGCGTCGTATAACTGTATCGACCTGTGGGATTGTTCCGGGGATTGAACGGTTAATAGAGTGGGGGCGTCCAATAAATTTGGCAATATCTTTGCATGCACCCACAGATGAACTGCGCAGTCAAATTATGCCTATAAATAATCGATATAAAATATCAGATGTTATGGATGCAGCGTGGCGTTTCACAGATTTGCATAATCGTCAGTTGATGATAGAGTACATATTGTTGGGCAAAAAAGACGAAAATGGTGAAACAGTGTTGTATAACGCGACGCCTGAATATGCGGAAAAATTATCAGACCTTTTGCGCGATAAAAATTGTATGGTGAATTTGATTCCATGGAATGCGGTTGATGAACGTGATTTTGCATCTCCGTCTGGTAATGCAGTTCATCGTTTCCAAGACGCCTTAATCAAGAACGGTATTCACACACGTATCAGACGTGAACGTGGGACGGATATTGGTTCTGCGTGTGGTCAATTGCGATTAAATAACGCCAAACGATAAAATCCGGTAAATTCCGGATTTTTAATTTGAAAAGTGGGATTTATTTTTGTATCTTAAATCCCAAGACAAAGGGATATATCATGGAAGAACAAAAATTATCATTCGAAGAAGCTTACTCTCAATTAACAGAACTGGTAAAAAAAATGGAATCGGGTCAGTTGCCATTGGCTGATTCTGTCGCTGCATATGAACAGGGGATAAAGCTAAAAGCATATTGTGAACAGTTGTTGAAAGAAGCAGAATTAAAAATCGAAACTTTGAAAGTCAGTGCATAATTTTTAATCAAATGGATTTATTGTGGCAGAGAAAAATAAATTAACCCCCGTTATGCAACAGTATGTGGATATGAAGGCAGAAAATCCAGATGCCTTGTTGATGTTTCGTTTAGGGGATTTTTACGAATCTTTTTTTGAAGACGCCAAGGTAATCAGTTCTGCACTTGGGTTGGTTTTGACAGCGCGTGGCACAGATGGCGACGGTGAATCGATTCCGATGTGTGGTATTCCATGGCATGCAGCAGATAATTATTTTGGTCGCTTGGTGCGTGCTGGCCACAAAGTCGCATTGGTTGAGCAGATGGAAACACCGGCCCAGGCCAAGGCGCGTGGTCATAAATTTATTGAACGCAAAGTTGTGCGTGTTTTGACATCTGGAACATTGACAGATGAAAATTTATTAACACCAAAAAATTCCAACTTTTTGGTGGCGGTGTCTCCGATGGCCGGCGGTAAAAAGTATGATATTGCAGGTTGTGATATTTCGACAGGTGAATTCTTTGTTGGTCAAACGCGTGATGTGGTTGATGATTTGGTTCGTATTAATCCGGCAGAGGTTATATTTCCATTTTCATCTGCCGAAGAAAAAAATATTATGACTTTGCGCAGTTTGTTTAAAAGTACACCTGTGTATGAAAAATTGTATCATCGTGCAGATATCGACTCGGTGGTTTTGCGTGTATTTGGTGGCGCGATAGACAGCTCGTCTATTGTAACAGATATTGACAGTGCGATATGCTTGCTGGCGGGTTATTTATTTAATACTCAGCGTGACGCAAAAATAACATTTCGTGCGCCATATACGTATAAGTCTGGACACCAGTTACTAATTGATTCTGCCACGTGGAAAAGTCTGGAAATAGACAGTCCAATAAATGATGGTGGTGCGTGTTTAATTGATGTCTTGGATGAAACCAGAACGGCATCTGGGGCGCGTAAGTTACGTTCTTATTTGCGTAATTTATCTGGCGATATAGACGAGATAAGACGTCGTCAAATGCATATTGTGCATTTTAAATCTAATTATGATATTCGTGGATCTATGTCCAGTGTTTTATCGATTGTCCCAGATGTTGGACGTTCTTTGTCGCGTTTATTATCTGGTCGTGGTACGCCGCGTGATATGCGTCATATATCAGAATTTTTAAATGTCTTGCCGCGCGCGCAAATTCTGGCGCCCAGATTAGACAGTGATTTTTCATCACGTTTTGCGGCCATTAATGTTCACAGTGATTTTGCATTTAAATTAAGCAGCGCATTATCTGATGAATTGCCAACATTCTTTCGTGATGGGGGTGTGATTCGCGATGGTTTTGATTTATCGCTGGATAATATGCGCGGGTTATCGCATGGCGCCAAAGAAACAATCGCGTCCTTGCAATCAGAATACGTTGCGAAAACGGGCATAAACACGTTAAAGATAAAATATAATAATATACTTGGTTATTTTATAGAGGTTCCATCTGCGCGTGCAGATATAATGACGGCGCCAGAATCTGGTTTTATACATCGTCAAACAATGGCGGGCAATATGCGCTTTACAACGTCACGTTTGATTGATTTAGATAACGATGTGCGCAGTGCTGCTGAAAAAGCCGCAGGTATCGAAGACGCGATTATTAATGCGCTGATTGATGAAATTCGTGAAATGGCGGATGACTTGCTGGCCAGTGCAGATTTATTAGCGGATGCAGATGTGTGGATTTCTTTGTCAGATGTTGCGGACAAGTATTCTTGGGTATGTCCCCAGATAACAAACGATTGTGCATTTGAAATTGTTGGTGGTCGTCATCCTGTGATTGAATCAGTATTACGCAAGCGTGGCGATAATTTCGTTAAAAATGATTGTAATTTAAATACTAATTCGATTGCGTTATTGACTGGGCCAAATATGGCGGGTAAATCGACATACCTGCGTCAGAATGCGATAATTGTTGTCTTGGCGCATTTGGGGTCGTTTGTTCCGGCCAGTTCTGCGACAATTGGTATTTGCGACCAGTTGTTCAGTCGTGTTGGTGCATCTGATAATTTAGCGGCGGGTCAGTCTACATTTATGGTGGAAATGAGCGAAACTGCCAATATTCTAAATCGTGCGACAAATCGTTCATTTATCATATTTGATGAAATAGGTCGTGGCACAGCGACATATGATGGTATGGCGATTGCTCAGGCGGTATTAGAATACCTGAATGAATTGTGTCCACGAACATTATTTGCGACGCATTATCATGAATTGACAGGTTTGGTAAGTAATGGATATTTACCAAACGTTATGTGTTTAACGATTGATGTTCGCGAATACAACAATGAAATAATCTTTATGCACAAGATTATATCTGGGGTTGCGAATCGTTCTTATGGGATTCAGGTGGCGAAAATGGCAGGTATGCCATCATCTGTGGTTTCACGTGCAGAAACAGTATTATGTGCATTGGAATCAAATCAAATGTCTGTACCGCCGCAAAAATCTGCACCACGTAAAAAGAATGTGGTTTCAGAAGACCCCACCACCCCGCAATTAAATTTATTTGGATAATGGTACAATAAAATGAAATCTGGTTGGGTTATCTTGGACAAAGATTCAGGGCTGTTTTCCAGAACAGCTGGTGGCAAGGTTGCACGAATGATTGGCACCAAGAAATTCGGGCATATTGGTACATTGGACCCAATGGCGTCTGGGGTTCTGCCGATTGCGATTGGCGATGCGACCAAGATGATACCTTTTGTCGAAGACGCGGCGCCTAAAACCAAAGAGTATTTATTTTCGTGCCAATTTGGTTTTGAAACAGATACATTAGATATCACAGGTCATGAAACTGCACGCAATGACGTTATTCCGACACAGGCTGATATAAAATCGGTATTACCTGAATTTATCGGAAAGATTTCGCAGATTCCACCGCAATACAGTGCCATACATGTTGGTGGTGTTCGTGCGTACGATGCGGCGCGTCGGGGGCGTGCGCTGGATATTCCACCACGCAGTGTAGAAGTATATGAGCTAGAATTTTTGGGGTTACGCGATAAATCTTGGCATTTTCGTATGGTCTGTTCGACTGGGACATATGTTCGCAGTATTGCGCGTGATATTGCGGCACGTTTGGGAACATTTGCGACTGTTGATATGATACGTCGAACGGTTGCGGGGGGCTTTGACATAAAAAGTGCCGTAAAACTTGATTTTTTGGAAAATCTGTTTAATAATAGTGGCGACATTGGGTCAAACCTGATGCCGATTGATTTTGGACTGGGGGACATTCCGGTTTTGAATCTATCGGACAAAGACGCATGTGTTTATCGCAATGGTGGCTTTGTCAAAGTGGACGCAACAGATGGTCTGATGCGCATTTATAGCGGTGAATTATTCATTGGTATTGGTGCGATAGATGGCGGTATTTTACGTCCAAAGCGAACAATATAAAATAAAAGGAAAATATAATGTCCATTACAAAAGCAAAAAAATCAGAATTGATTCAGACATACAAAGTATCTGAACAAGACAATGGTGGCTCTGTTGAATCACAGGTTGCTGTATTAACAGAACGTATTCGTAATTTGACAGAACATATGAAGGCTAACCACAAAGACAACCATTCAAAACGTGGTTTGTTATTGATGGTAAACCGTCGTAAAAAGTTATTGGCGTATATCAAGAGACGCAATACTGCACAGTATGAAGAGTTGATTAAGAAACTTGGTTTACGTAAGTAAAAAATGCCCCATCGGGGCATTTTTTAGTGTTAAAAACACCTTGCTTGAAATTTTATATCGATTATAATTGTTTTGTCATCAGGGTCATCTGATGATGGGGTGTAACGACCCTAACATACGCGTCTGAGAAAGAAAGTCGCGCCATCTGGCGTGTTTTTTATGCTCAGTTGAGAAATCTCCTGACCGTAACAGGTCAGGAGGGCTGTGAATATATTGAATAAGCACACAATTCGTATGATTGTCGTTAACCTCCTGGCCACTTGTTGAAGTATCGGTGGTTTTATTTTTTTTAGGCGCGCCTAAGAAAGAAAAACAGAGAGAGTATGAAAAAAATAACGACATTGTCTTTGCTGATTTTATTAAATCCATTTACGACATGGGCGGATGATTTTTATACATTTGGTGCACCTGATTGTGGGTATGGCCGTTATACCACAGGGGACGGGTGTGTTGAATATGGCACACTGGATTCAGGCGGTATGTGCAATGGGGCACTGATAACGGGTGGCGCGTGTATGAACGCGTTTATTGTCAGTTCTGCTGAAATTTTCGAATGGTATCCATTTAACAGCGGATATGGCGATTTCGGTGTATCTGTCACAGAATTGTCAGAGGTTGAAAAAGCCTGTGGCAGTGTGGGTGTAATTGGTGGTGCGTGTTTAAATGCGTTTGTTGAAAGTTCTAATGAAGTCGAAGATTGGTATCCATTCTGGGGTGGCTTTGGCGATTTAGGTGTGGCCAGTGATATTTTCGAAACGATGTTGGAAAATGTCTGTATGGATGGGTATTACGTTACGAATGCTGGGGACGATATGTTTGTTCCATTACAGAACGGCGAATGTGCCACCGGCCGAACCAGTTTTATTGTTGCGAATGATTGTCAGTACATTGACACATCGTCCAAGGATTCTGAAAACATTCGTTCTGGGGCATTTTTTGATAATTATATATGCGGCAAATTATGTGACACAGATTTAATTTATACTGGCACAGGCGCGTGTTCTCAGTATTGCAAAGTCAATGGTCGTACGCATCGTTTATTTGTGGGCGGGGAATATGAATATTCTGCGCCATTATACACAGACAAATTAACATCGCCTGCGATGGCATTTCGGTTTAACAATGGCGGTTCTGGTCAGATGTGTTATATGAACCTGTTGCCGATAAAAAAAGGCAGTTCAGAAACCAAAGTAATGACCCGATATGGGAACAAGATTTATTTCAGTTCATATTAAAAAAACAAAGGGAAAAGAAAATGAAAGGAAGGCATATTTTTACAATCTTGATGACATTGGCGGCGACCCGCGCGATGGCGGCCGATGAATACACAAACGCGTATTACGAGGTTTGCCAACAAGAAGGTGCAGTAATGTTTATTTTGCACAAGGATATAGACGGCACTGTATTGTCCGCCAATAACACGACCAAGAAATGGCGGGTTCAGGTGCCATATGACCTGTTGGCGGGTGGCGAACCGTATCAAGCGGAAAAATATGCAGGAAAAACGAATGTATTAAAAGGCATATCTGCATGCAGCACAATTAATGTTAAATCCGCCGAAAACGGCAGCAGTTATAACGGCGGCGCAGTTGCCCCAGGTGATGTAAACACATTTGCGATTATGACAGATGCCAGTACGGGGCCAAAATGTTGGTGTCGTTTTACAGGGCCGATAACATCATGGTGGACATATGTCAAAGAATATTCCAGCGATACTGAATGTGCCGCAAATTGTACATCATATTGTGCAGATGGATTTGCAAATAACACAGAAATGTCAAACGGCCGTATGACCCGCAACGCACTGATTGACGGGGTGTGGTAAGTGCCAGACCCCTTGTGGGGCAAAAAAGGAACAAAACAAAAGGGAAAAACATTGTTCAAGAATAAAAAACTTAAAAACTTTTGTCATCCTGTGGCTTGACCACAGGACCCAGGTCATTCTGCCTTTTTATACTAAGGCCAAACCTGGATCCTGGACTCAGGGTCCAGGATGACAAGAGAGAGTAAGAGCAAAAAAAGGAACAAGTGCAAGTGGAAAGTGTCGGCAGAATGATATTGATGTCGCGCGCAGCGCACAACCACTAACCACTTACACTAACAACTAAAAACAAAAAAAGGAGAAAAAATGAAAAAATATATACTTGCGTTTTTGATTTTATTTATACCATGCGTAACACATGCAATAACAATGTGCGCCCGTAATGATACATTGGTCGGATCGTTGATTCCAGGAAACAGGAATAATAATCCAACATCCGCATATTCTCCTACAGAACCTTTGTGGAGAGCCACTTATCCATGGGGTACCGTTTTTGGTGAGGCAACATATTTATCAGCAGCCGAAGGTGGCGAACCCAGCGGCACATCATACAGTTTGACAAATACGGATGGTAAAATGATACCAATGGATACACTGGCGGGGCAGGTTGGGGATGATGCAAATGGAAATCCACGTGAATATTGTTGGTGTCGAATGACGCACCCAGTGCGTTCACGTTGGGTTTTTGTACATAAAGGTACATTTGGTGCTATAGAGACCTGCCAAGGAATATGTGGACTCAGAAGTTCATCTAGTGATGTTCTTAAAATAATGTTCCAATCTGTGTTTACATTATTGGCAGATGAAGATTAAATGAAAAGTTTGGGCTGTTCGATTTGTTCGTATGTGTTTATGTCTGCGGTTGCGTGTGCAAATGATTTTTATTCGTTTGGCGTACCCAACTGTGGATATGGTCGTTACACCACAGAAAATGGATGCGTTGAATACGGCACGCTGGATGCGGGCGGTATGTGCAATGGGTCACTGATAACGGGTGGCGCGTGCTTGAACGCGTTCTTGGACAGCTCGGCCGAAATCGTCGGATTATATCCTTTTAACAGTGGATACGGCGATTTCGGAATATCTTTTGTAACCACCAGTACCACCTCAGTTTGTGGCGACAGTGATACAATAACAGGTGGCGCATGTTTAAATGCGTTTATCAACAGTTCTGCCGAAATTGATGGCTTGAATCCATTCAGTGGTGGTTATGGTGACTTTGGTGTGGCCAGTGATATTTTCGAAACGATGTTGGAAAATGTCTGTATGGATGGGTATTATGTTACGAATGCCGCGGACGATATGTTTGTTCCATTGCAGAACGGCGAATGTGCCACCGGCCGAACCAGTTTTATTGTTGCAAATGATTGTCAGTATATTAATACCACTGACGCAGATTCAAACAATATTCTGTCGGCAGAATATTCTGATAATTGGATGTGCGGCAAATTATGCGATACAGGCAAGATTTATACCGGTACAGGCGCATGTTCAACATTTTGCACCACCGATGGTCAGGCGCGTCGTTTGCATATAAAAAATGATGAATATGATTTTTCAGTACCGCTGTACACCGATAAATTAACATTTCCTGCGATGAATTTCAGTATTTATGATAATGCCACAGGTACTGCACAAATGTGTTATATGAACCTGCTGCCACGCAAAGACAAAAACCAAGTCGTCGTCGAATACCAAGGTAAAAGATTATACAGTAGTAAGTGATAAGTATTAGTGGGAAGTGGTGGTGGAATTATTTCTCTTATTGTCATTGCGAGCGGCAGCGCAGCTGTGTCATACGAAGCGCACTTGTGCGAAGTATGGCAATCCAGTTGATGCCACAAAATAACAAAGCAGGATTACTGGATTGCCACGTTCACTTGCGTTCACTCGCAATGACAAGGGAGTAAGAGCGGAAAAGGAAAAACGTTGTTCAAGAATAAAAAACTTAAAAACCTATGTCATCCTGTGGCTTGACCACAGGACCCAGGTCATTCTGCCTTTTATACTAAGGCCAAACCTGGGTCCTGGACTCAGGGTCCAGGATGACAAGAGAGAGTAAGAGTGGAAAAGGAAAACAAGTGTAAGTGATAAGTGCAAGTGGAAAGTCGCGGCAGAATGATATTGATGTCGCGCGCAGCGCACAATCACTAACCACTTATACTAACACTGTTCACCAAAAAAATGCCCAAACGGGCATTTTTTATTTGTTTGGAATGATTTTTATTTCCACGCGTCTGTTTTGAGCGCGACCCGCGTCAGTTTCGTTGCTGGCAATTGGATTTGATGACCCCAGCCCCATAACTTCAAATCGTGATGCTTTTACACCTTGGCCTTGCAGGTATGCTGCAACAGATTGTGCGCGGTCGCGCGACAGTGTCAGGTTGTATTCCGCACTGCCTGTGCTGTCGGTGTGGCCAGATACCAATACTGTTGAATTGTTGTACTTGTTCAATACGCGCGCAACAGAATTTAATACAGGATAAAAAGACGCGTTTATATCAGACGAATCTGTCTTGAATGTAATGTTCCCGGGCATAATTAAACGAATGCTGTCGTCGGATTCAACAACTTGAACGCCTGTGGACGCCAATTCTGCGCGTAATTCTGCCGCCTGAACATCCAGATAATAACCAACGCCACCACCAATCGCAGCCCCAGCCAAGCCTGCAACTAATGCGGCTTCGCCACTTTTTCTGCTGCCCAGAATTGCGCCAGTCGTTGCGCCAATCGCAGTTCCCCAAGTTGCCTTGGATGTTTGTGCTTGGCCTGTGTATGGATTAACAGTTGCACACCCAGATACCAATACAGATAAAATTAAAAAAGATATAAACGCTTTCATTTTTTCCCCTTTGTTTGTGTTGTGCAATATATTGTATATAAATGTTTTATAAAAATCAAAAAAACATGCACCAAACGGTGCGATATTTTTATCTGGTCTTTTGCAAGATGTTGTTTGCTTGGTATGCGACTGAATCACGAACATTTTCTATTGTTATTGTCGGTTTTTCAGGCGCTGTCTTTTTCTTGTGCCATGACATAACCAGCACAGATATAACAAGCGCAATCATAAAATCTTCTATTAACCTTTTTGTTTCTGCTTTCATACGATTCTTCCTTAAATTGCCAATAAAAATCCGCCGTCTGGCGGAAGAATTTCTGGTGGGTGTTGAGGGACTCAAACCCCCGACCCTCTCGGTGTAAACGAGATGCTCTAATCAACTGAGCTAAACACCCAAAGCTTTTACAGCGCAGCCATAATATAACATATTTTTTGATTTGTCCAGTATTATTTTATAATTTTTCCATCTGCTGCATTTATTTGCAATTTTCCAACACGCAAAACCCCAGATTCGTATGTCGGTGCAGCTTGAGACTTGATTTCAGTACGCCAATAAATATCGCCTTGGCCAGTGTTTATTGCATATAAATAATTATCTGCAGATACAACAAATGCATAATTTCCTGCGATTATAAATGGTGTTGCAACGCTGATGTTCTTGCACCATTTTTTTGCGCCACTGGTCGCATCGATTTTACAAAATGCGTCCCCCAGTCCGCCCGCATATACGGCCTTGTTATGTGGGATGATTGGTGCGACGATATCAACAATTGATGCACCGCCTGTCATATTGCTGGCGCGATAGATGTCCGCAATCCAGATTATTTCACGATTTTTTGGATTGATTTTTATCACTTCGCCTGTGGTCAGCCCTGCATATACATACTTACCACTGCATACAGGTTTCTGCTGGGTCTGGACAAAGTTATTTGTTGCAAAACCACTGAATATCTTACGTTTACCATCCCAGATAGTGTTCTTGGTATCTTGGGTATATTTGCAATCTGTATTATTAATTTTAACAGAATCTTTTGGCAGGTCAGATATAGTCTTGTTTAAAACTGTGATATTTTCTGTGTCAAAAATAGGGGTTCGAACGCCGTCCAATATCGGGTCACGTGTGTCACATCCTGTTAACACAGCTAATCCCGCAATCGTAATAAGATATCTGTTTCGCATACTGTTTGTCCGTCTTTTATCTTAATGTCTGTGCTGTCCCAGAAATAGATGCAGGTGCATCCGCATCATTAATTATTTTATCCAACCACTTGTTTGCGGCGGCATTGTTACCTTCGGATAAATATTTCTGGGCGATTGTCAAAGATGCAGTGTAATAAAATGGTGAATCTTTTGTGTTCATATCGGCCAGATATTTTTCAACGTCTGTCCCAGACATTTTATCGCCACGCAGACCGATAATATGTAACTTTGCCAAATCGCGGAAATCACGAGAATTGCCATTTTTCGCCAGTGTATCTAGCTTTGATACATCTTTGTCAATCAGATAAGACTGAAATAATGCCAAATCTGCGGTTGCCCCAGATGAATTTTCAGCCAACGCGCGCAATGCATTTGCATCAGTGCTTTCCATTGCCATTTCATATGCAGTAGCTGTTGCGATTTTTTTGGAATTATGTGCACGCAGCCCCAACTGAACGCCGGTCGCAATCAGCATAATCGATATTACAATAACCATAATATGGTTCGAATACTTTTTGATAAAGCGCATTGTTTTTTCATTGTTAACTTCTTCCCAGACTTCGCGGTACAGCGCGTCTTCGTAATGTTCTGCGCGGGTTTTAGTTGGTTTTTTTGTGTTTTTATTTCTTTCCAGCATATTTGCCATGATATAATTCTCCTGTACTTGATAATTATTAATTTATGGTATACTATAAAGGTTATGAAAAAGCAAATCAAGAACACATTACCAGCTGTAAAAAATACTAGTATTGTCGCCGCACGTGGCGTCAGTGATGAGTCTGGTCTGGCTCAGTATATTCAAATGGTTCAGAAAATTCCGGTGCTAAGCGCGGAACAAGAATATGAATATGCAAATCTGTGGGTGAAAAATCAGGATTCAATCGCGGCAGAAAAACTGGTGGCCAGCCATTTGCGTCTGGTTGTGTCTGTTGCGTATGATTACAAGAATTATGGAATACCTGTATCTGAATTAATCGCCAGTGGAAATATGGGATTAATGCAGGCATTGCAAAAATTTGACCCAGAAAAAGGTTTTCGTTTTTCTACATACGCGATGTTCTGGATCAAGGCAGAAATATACGAAACAATATTAAATAATTGGTCGATTGTTCGTATTGGTTCGTCTGCAAATCAAAAGCGTGTTTTCTTTAACTTGGCGCGCGCTAAACGTGCATTGGGGATTACAGATAATAATTTAACTGATGACCAAACGCATCAAATCGCAGAATATCTAGAAGTGCCCGACAAAGATGTTGCGCGTATGGCAACGCGTATCAGCGCACGTGATTTGTCACTGAATACGCCAATAAATTCTGACGAAGGGTCAACTGATATACTGTCAAATATGGCAGATAATCGGTCTTCTATTGAAGATACACTGGAACAGATGGAATTCAGACGTCGTGGGTATGATTTGCTAAAGAAAAATCTGGCAAAAATGTCTGAACGTGACAGGGAAATATTGGTTGCGCGAAAATTGCGTACACCTGCGGCGACTTTGGAATCTTTGTCGCAGAAATATGGTATTTCACGTGAACGTGTTCGTCAAATAGAAGAACGCGCATATAAAAAATTGCGTGACGCGATTTTAAAAGAAAGCGAAGGTAATTTATAACAATGTATTTCAGAAAAAATATCTATCTTGTGGCAATTTTATTGTCTGTATTGACGAATGCGTCTTATGCATTGGAATATAATCTTAGCGATTGGTCGGTTAAGCTGTCTGGATATGGTACCGCAGGAATGATAGAACCTGATTTGGAAACGCCTTTGTTTATTGGTGATTGGCGGGTGCGTGCCCAGATGATGCGTGATTTGTCTGCAGATGCAAAGTTTGGTTTTGTTTATGCGATGGACGCGGTTGCTGCTGATAAAAACGATTGGGCGCGTGAAGCATTTGTGTTAATGGAATATAACTCGCTGGGACGTATAGAAGTTGGACTGACGGATTCTGTTGCGCGTAAATTAGGACTGGGGTTGCCAGATGTTGGTGGGCTGCGAATAAATGACCGGCCGTTATACAATGAAAAAATTGTACCGTCTGGTGCTGTTATTGCAGATACTGTATTAACATCTGGGCGTACAAATGCGTTGCGCTTAAATTTGGTCAGTGTTCCGATTAATTCTGTTCAATATGGTGTGTCTGTGGCGGGGTTGGCAGATAATTATGATGGTGCGTTTGATATTGGATTAAAGATACGTCGTTCCGAAGGCAAGATAAAAACAGCTTATTCTTTTGGTGTGTCATTGATAAATCATCCGGATGATTTCGATAATGAAATATATACCCCTGGGGTTACCGCAGATTGGCGTTCACAAATGTCTGTGGCGATGAATGTTCAGTATAACAGCTGGATTTGGGGTGTGTCTGGTCGTGTAATTTATGACAAAGACCCAATTGGCGAAATATCTGATGGTTTTGTTTTTGGAACAGGGCTTAGTTACGATGTATTAAAATACAGTGTGTCTTTGACATATATGTTGTCTGATACAGGTGTTTGGCAGCGTGATGTTTCAAATTATATCGATAATACATTGGTTGCTTCATTCAGATATAAATACAGTGAAAATGTAGATTGTTGGATATCAGGTGGTTCAACTGCAAAAACACCGTTTATATCTGCAGGGCTACGTTTAGTATTTTAAAGGATAAAAAATGAATCCAGAATTTAAACAAATGTTGTGTGCGATGCGTCCAGAAAAAATGCGAACAGTATCTGTTGCAAACGCGATTGATGTCCAAGTATTACGTTCATTGGTTGTTGCATATGATATGGGGTTTGCGACTGCGATATTGTGCGGGGATTCTGCGACAATTAAATCTGTTGCGAACGATAATGGTATAGATATATCTAAATTTGAAATTGTGCATTGTGATGATGAATTGTCTGCGGCTGCGATGGCAGTGTCATTGGTTCGTGATGGTCGTGCAGATATTGTTATGAAAGGGTTAATTCATACTGCAGATATATTGCGTGCTGTATTGAATCGTGATACAGGTATTCGTGGTGATGGTATTTTATCGCATGTATCTGTATTATATTCGCCATCGCTGAACAGACGTTTATTTTTAACAGATATCGCGATGGTTATGTATCCTGATTTAGATAAAAAGGTTCAGTTAATAAAAAACGCTGTATCTTTGGCACATCATATGGGTGTTGAAAAACCACGTGTTGCGCCATTGTGTGCGGTTGAAACATTAAATCCTGCGATGCAGGCAACGGTTGACGCTGCGAATTTACATGATATGAATGCACGTGGTGAAATATCAGATTGTATTGTTGGTGGGCCAACGTCGTTTGATATTGCGGTTTCATATGATGCGGCGCGCGCCAAAGGCGTCACAGGCCCAATACAGGGTGATGCAGATATTTTGTTGTTTGATAATATCGAAGCGGGCAATAATACATTAAAGGCAATGGTACAGTTTGGCGATTGGATTTTTGGCGGTGTTGTAATTGGTGCGCGCGCACCTGTGATAATTAATTCACGTTCAGATTCAGATGTTTCGAAATTATTTTCGATATGCTGTGCGTGCAGTATGTAAAAAAATAAGAAAAATCCACGTAAAAGTGGATTTTTTTCTTGCTTTTGTTCGCCCTATGCCCCACAATCCTTTCGCATTTTAATTCAAAGGAGAAGCCATGAATAAAAAATGGGTATATACTTTCGGAAATGGCCAAGCCGAAGGTCAGGCAGATATGAAAAATCTGCTGGGTGGTAAAGGTGCAAATTTGGCTGAAATGAACTTGGTTGGTTTGCCTGTTCCTGCAGGTTTTACAGTAACAACCGATGTTTGTACATACTACTATGAAAACAATCAAACATATCCAGCAGACTTGATGGATCAGGTAAAGCAAGGTATCGCACACGTCGAAGCGATTATGGGTAAAAAATTCGCGGATTTAGAAAACCCATTATTAGTTTCTGTACGTTCTGGTGCACGCGTTTCTATGCCTGGTATGATGGATACAGTTTTGAATTTGGGTTTGAATGACGAAACTGTAAAAGCATTGGCAAAAATTTCTGGTAATGAAAGATTTGCATATGATTCATATCGTCGCTTTATCATGATGTTCAGCGAAGTTGTTATGGGCGCTGATATCGATTTGTTCGAACATACCTTGGAACGTATGAAAGAAGATAAAGGCTATAAACTGGATACAGAATTGACAGCAGATGATTTGAAAGACTTGGTTGAAAAGTTCAAAGAAATCGGTGTTAAAATTGGTAAAGTATTCCCACAAGATCCATGGAAACAATTAGAAATGGGTATTGGTGCTGTGTTCCGCTCTTGGATGAGTAAAAAAGCCATCACATATCGTAAATTGAATAATATTCCAGCAGACTGGGGTACCGCAGTTAACGTTCAGGCAATGGTGTTCGGTAATTCTGGCGACGACAGTGCAACTGGCGTATGTTTCAGTCGTGACCCAGCCACAGGTGAAAATAAATACTATGGTGAATACTTGATTAATGCCCAAGGTGAAGACGTTGTGGCAGGTATTCGTACACCACAGCCAATGAGCAAGGATGATTCAGGTCGTCTGTCTTTGGAAGAAGCGATGCCGGCTGTTTATGCAGAACTGTGTGACGTTCGTGAAAAACTGGAACAGCATTACAAAGATATGCAAGATATGGAATTCACAATCGAACATGGAAAATTGTGGATGTTGCAATGCCGTAACGGTAAACGTACTGCAGCAGCTGCTGTTCGTATGGCTGTTGAAATGGTCGAAGAAGGCTTGCTGACCAAAGAAGAAGCGATTTTACGCGTTGGTGCAGAACAGTTAGATCACTTGTTGCACCCAATGTTGGATCCAAAAGCAGAAAAGCGCGTTATCGCAACAGGTTTGCCTGCATCCCCAGGTGCTGCTGTTGGTCAGGCTGTATTTAATGCCGAAGATGCAGAAAAATGGGCGTCTCAGGGTAAAAAAGTGATGTTGATACGTATTGAAACATCCCCAGAAGATATCGCAGGTATGAACGCAGCCCAAGGTGTTATTACTGCACGTGGTGGTATGACATCACACGCCGCAGTGGTTGCACGTGGTATGGGAACACCATGCGTATCTGGTTCACCTGATATTAAAATCGACTATGAATCAAAAACATTAAAAACCACAGACGGTACTATTATCCGCGAAGGCGATTGGGTATCTATCGATGGTGCCAAAGGTCAAATTATCGCAGGTCAAATCCCAACAGTTTCTGTTGAATTGACAGGTAACTTTGGAACATTGATGAAATGGGTTGATGAAATCAAAACATTAACAGTCAAAGCAAATGCAGAAACACCAAAAGATGCAAAACAAGCACGTGACTTTGGTGCCGAAGGTATTGGTTTGGCGCGTACAGAACATATGTTCTTTGACCCATCACGTATCCAAGATATGCGTGAAATGATTTTGGCCGAAGATGAAACAGGTCGTCGCGCTGCGTTGGCAAAACTGTTGCCATATCAAAAAGCGGACTTTGTTGAACTGTTCAAGATTATGGACGGTCTGCCAGTAACAATTCGTCTGATTGATCCACCATTACACGAATTCTTGCCACATACAGATGCAGAAATCGAAGAATTGGCGGCTCATATCGGTAAAACAGTAGAATTCATTAAACAGCGCGCAGAAGCATTGCACGAACAGAATCCAATGTTGGGGCATCGTGGTTGCCGTTTGGCGATAACATACCCTGAAATTTGCGAAATGCAAACACGTGCGATATTGTCTGCAGCTTTGGAATGCAAATCAAATGGTATCAAAGTATTCCCAGAAATTGAAGTACCGTTGGTTGGTTCCAAGAAAGAAGTGGATATCGTCAAAGCTGTTATTGATGCGACTGCTCAATCATTATTCGCAGAAACAGGCGACAGTGTTGAATACACAGTTGGTTCAATGATTGAATTGCCACGCGCAGCAGTACTGGCGAATGAAATCGCAGAAAGTTGTGAATTCTTTGAATTTGGAACAAACGATTTGACACAGACAACATTGGGTATGTCACGTGATGATACAGCCAAGATTTTGGATGAATATCGTGCACGTGGTGTATATGTTGCAGATCCATTTGCATCTGTTGATCAATTGGGTGTTGGTCTGTTGATAAAAGACGCTGTTCAAAAAGCACGTAACACCAAGGGTGAACATATTCACTTGGGTGTGTGCGGTGAACATGGTGGCGATCCAGAATCTATATCTTTCTTCCACCAAGTTGGATTTAATTCTGTGTCTTGTTCGCCATTCCGCGTGCCAATCGCACGTCTGGCCGCCGCGCAAGCAGCAGTTAAGTTCCCAAGAAAGAACTAAAACAAAAACCCCACCAAATGGTGGGGTTAAATTTTTAAATTTTTTTTATGACAGCGCGGCTGTAATTTGGTCTTGCATTTGAAATGTCCCTAATACAACCCATGCAATGATTGCAGACACCAATAAAATACCAACGCTGTTCAGTGTGTTTGAAATTTTTTCCATCTTGCGTACAGATTCATTTAGATAGTCATTTGCAACTTGGGTCAGGTTTTCGTCAAAATCGTTCATATCTGCGTAAATTGTTAAATCCCCGATGATTTCAGTGTCTGGAAAGTCGCGATTTGTGCGTGTTAATGCCACACCTAAATTGTCACCATTGGCGATATAGTGTAGTGTTATATCCAGTGTTTTGCGTAAATATCTGTTTGCGCTGTCGGCCAGCATACGTAATGCATCTGGGATTGTAACACCTGCGCTGACCATCGCGGCCAACGACATTAACCAACCGACAGAAATCTGAATTTTATAAACACTCCATGGTGGTAATTTATCAAACAGTATACGTAATCTGCCGGCCCAGTTCGGCATACTCAGCCATATTATACCAACACCGGATGCAAACAAGACCAAGAAAATATACCAATATTGAATGGACATATCAGACATCCATATCAAAGAACGTGCAGACCCCCGCCATACAATATCATTTCCTGCAATTTCAGCCAATGGTGGTACCAGATATAATCCAACCATAATAATGATACCAAATGTCAGCGCCAACAAGAATACAGGATATGCAATTGCTGTTGTCATTGCGCGTTTAATACGTTGTGTGCCATCAACAACACGGCCAACATTTTCTAATGCGACCACTAAATTTGACAGGTTTCCAGATGTAACTAACAATGTTTCTTCGGGTGGAACCCATCCTTTGGTTGCTTCAGAAAAAGTCATTCCGCGTTCTAAGTTTTTTTGCCATTGACGCATAACGATTGCGAACGGTTCATTTGGTTTTGTTCCGTTTTTTGATTCGATCATTTCTAAACGTTCTAATGCGTCAATTAAAGTAAAATCGTTTCGCAGCAAAGACGCTAATTTGCGACAGATTGCCATACGCTTTTCCGTATTTGTACGGAACATCATTTTTGCATATAACAATTCCAGTCTATTCATATTAATATACCCCTGGTTGATCCAGTTGTCCGACCCATCTTTCCAGTTCGTCGATACTGATGATTCCTTGTAACATCAGAGAAACAGCAGCTTCTTTTAATGTTCTGCCATCCATTTCTTCCAGCCAATATGCAACAGCCTTGTCTGTTTCGCCAGCCAACGCCAGTTGCAAAAATTCGCTGTTAGTAATAATTATTTCGCCGGCTTTGATACGGCCAATATTTCCTGTGCCGTTACAGTGCGGACAGCCGTCGCCACGTTGATAAACTTGGGCTAGTCCCACTTTGTCATACGCGTCCATAACACGTTTATATGCACCACGTTCTGGATGATTTGCCAATGGTTCGCGACAATACGGACATAGCTTTTTAAACAGTCGCATTGAAACCAAGCCACGCATCAATGTTTCTTCTTTTAATTTAAATGGCTCAATCCCCAAATCTAACAGTCGGGTTAATGCAGCCATTGCAGAGTTTGCATGTAAAGTTGTCCAAACGTTATGGCCTGATAATGCGCCACGTACAGTCAACTGTGCGGCGGCCAGTGTTCGTATTTCACCAACCATCAGTGTATCAGGGTCACTACGCAACGCAGCGGCCAATGCTTCGACGTATTTTTCTTCACGTTGTTCTTCGTTTGTCGTATTTACCACAGGCATCTGATGTGCGCCAAATATTTTTTGTTCCACAGGATTTTCAACGGTAATCATATTGATTTCATAATTACGTTCGCGCAACATCATCGACATATTTCGCACCAGTGTCGTAGATTTACCAGAACTGGTTGGGCCTGCAACGATAACTAGTCCTGTTGGAAAAGAACGCATACGTGCCAATAACTTTTGTTCATATGGGCCGAATTCTTGTTCTGTTTTAATACCTTCGGATGGGTTATCGTACAACAGACGCATTACGACATATCTGCTGCCAAATGCGATTGGGTTAAATTGCATACGAACGCCCAATATGCCAGACGGTAAATATAAATCTTTTGTTCCACGCAGTGGCGTATGTCCGTCTTTTTGTGCGGACTGGTATTCATTTTGCGCATAGTTCGCATTTGACATATCTGACGAAGCAAATGCGGCACGTACAAAAGATTCGCCCCATTGTGAATTGTATTCCATAACAGGTTGCATACTGCCGTCTATACGAAAGAAAATTGTTGTTTGATCTGCGACTTCGATATGAACGTCAGATACTTTTTGTGCGGCGGCCTTGGCGATAATATCGACAAAGTCTTTTTGCATTTGGTTATCAAAGTCCAATCTGGAACGTGTAACACGTCCTAACTTGTTTTCGTATGATTTGTATATATTTGATATCAGCGCCAAATCAGAATAAAAAGGTTCGCGTATTTTACGGTTTTTTGCACGTAATAAATCCATAAATGCCATCACGCGCCCATCATAGCGATGAGTTCTTGAAATAATAATTTCGCCACCAGAAAAATATGCGATTAAATTTTGTGTGTCACGTGGCAATTCAAATTCTGCGCCTGTTACAGTTAACAGTTTATTTGAATTTGCGAACAGATAATCAATAATTTCTTTTGATTCAGCATTTTCCAACCCCGTCGGAATAGATGGGCTTTGGTTTGTATCTGTTAAATATTCTTGTTGTGATATTGTCATTATCTGCTTCCGCTGGTGACATTCAGTGTTTGTGTTTCGCCGTTTTTATCAACGAATACGACGCCGTCTTCGATTGATATTGACTTTACTTTATATCCATCTAAATCTTTGCCAACACTGATACGTTTTGTTTGGCCAGTACTTAAATTCGAAACAGTTGCCTGTAACTGAGACCCAGCACCAATGACATTTACCAAGCGATACATTTGTGTTAAATCAGATACTGCGGGTTTTGGTGATTCTTTTGCTTCTTGCGCGGCTTTGCGTTCTGCTTTTTCTTCGGTTACTTCAGCCAACAGATGTTCTTTTTCGCGTTCCAGACGTACTGCTTCGGCTTCTAGTTTTGCTTTTTGTGTTTCGATTTCTTGCTGCTGTTGTTCTGCACGTTCGGACAGAGTGTCTATTTCCATATGCAGTTTAATTTTTTCAGCGGCCAATCTGTCCAGTTCCAAGTCCAGTTGTGCACGTTCTTTTTCCAGCTGCATCAAGATTTTTTCTTGTTCCAAATCTGTTATCTGTTGAAACAAGGAACCATTTACCTGATAATTCTGCACAGATGCTGCGGACATCTGTTCCATATCCATATCGTCACTGTATTCGACTATATCGAATTCTTCAAAGAATTCTTCGGCCAAAGCATTGGATGTTACTGCAAACAAACAGCATAACATTGTACTTAATAAAAACAGTTTTTTATTTTGCATATATTATCACCTCATAGTTCCAAGAACGTGATATCACGTCCCATACACATTTCACCATATAAACACCGCCGAAATCGTCAAATATTTTTACGAATTCCATTGGTATTAATTTAGATTCTGCGCCAACTTCGACAACATTAACAATCGCAGTGTCAACACCATTGGTCAGTGTGTCTGCAACAATCATTGTGTCAACGTTTGTATCAATTGATTGAAATTCTGTTGTTATATCGCGAACGATTGTGGTTGCATCACGTTCATCTTGGGTTGCATACGTTGGCAGTGTTGGTAATGTTGCACGCGCACGCAAAGTGTTTTCGTTTATTTCTTCGACAAATGCATTTGGTATTATATCTGGGGCATACTTGTAAAATTCGCCCAGTGTTCCAAAACTGCGTTTAAATTCGACAAATGCGTGTGTTTCGTTACATTCAGCATAAATCTGATTCCAGCCAGGTATTGGTTGCATTAAAAACGCAATCGCTTGATAGCAAATTTCTGCACGTGCATCCAATCTGGGCAGGTTTTCATAAGGCATAACGATTGGTGCCGGTGGCAAAGTTTTTTCAATTTCGAATTGAGTATCTAATTCTTTACTTTTTTCTTCGATTTGTCTTTTGTATTCTGCGACTAATTCAGGATTTAATTCTGCGATTTTTGGGCGTGGTTTAAACGCTTGTGTAATAGAATCATAAAATATCGCGCCGATACCCAAACCAAAACATAAAATTAATATCAAAGATCCCATACCTGCAGATAAGGGACTGATTGGGCGTAATACAGTATGTCCATGGCCATTTAAGACTGTTTCAATATGGCTTTCGACAGCGCGTGGCATACTCCATGATTCTGGGGCAAAAAATGCACCCCATTCAGGAATTTCAGAAATTTGTACATATTCTGCGCGTGCTTCATCTTCGGATTCGATAAATTTATCGTACAGTATGATTCCGTTACGTGCCGCGACCAGATAGAATCCTTTGTTCAATTGAAATGCAGCCAGAAAAGAAGTGTATTCAGAAAATGCATCCATAATCTCGGCCGCTGCAACATGCATACCACTGCGCTGACCCATTTTACGAGAGCCCAATCCAATCATCATATTGTATTCTGTATACAAGTTATATTTTTGATCAAGCCCACGCGTTAATGTGCGTGCATAATTTCGTGCAGAATGAACAGCGGCCATTGGCTGCCAAAACAGGCCAACAGCGTACTTTTTTCGGCTAATAGTTATAACTTGACTGGACAAATACATTCTCTCTGCTGAATATCTTTAAAAGATTATAACACAAAATTAAAAACCAAGGCAAGGACTAAGGCGTTAAAATAAATATTTTTTTGAATTAAAAAAACCGCCCAGTGGGCGGTTTGTTTTTTTAAAAGCCTTGTGGTTTTTCCATTTTGACTTTTGATACTTTTTTATCCAGTGCTTTGACTGTTTCATCTGTTATATCCAGATTTTGCATATCTGCACCTGTGCGTGCCATACGGCCATCGATTACCAAAGATAATTTTTTCTTGGCGATAATACCTTCGATAACAGGATCCAGATGTTTTGTTTGGATGTCATTCAGCGCTTTCTGATAAGATTTTTCAATATTCTGTGCGCGTTCTGTTAAATCACGTTGCATTTTTGTGATTTTGTTTTGATAGTCGACAACGCGACGTTGTAATGCTTCGTGAGATAAAACATCCTGTGTTTTTTCGATTTCTTTCTTTTCTTTTTCCAGTTCTTTTTGTTTTTTATCTAATTCTTCGCGCAATTGATTTTCATAAGATTCGCGTTGTGCGCGCAGATCTTTCAAAGCCTTGGCTTCCATTTGAATTGCGTCCATTCTGATAACAGCAATACGCATATTTGCGCCATTTGCGGCATCTTCGGATACGACTTCGATTGCGTCAGAAACGTTTGTTGGTTTGTTGTTCAAGCCAGCCACTGCGAATACGCCAATTACAGCCACAGCAATAACGATTGCAGCAATAATGCCAGTCTTTTTATAGTTGACGATGATTTTGTTTTCAGGTGATTTTTTTACCATTTTTCCATCCTTTTATGTTGTTATGCTGATAACTATAACAATAAAAAAATAAAATGAAAAGGGAAAGTTATCTTGCGGGTGTTAATCTGATTTCGACACGTCGATTAGTCAGTCTGCCAATGTTGTCTTGGCCGGCGATTGGGCGTGCAGCGCCACGACCAACGATAAACATTCTGGTTGTATTAACATCGTGTTGTGACAAATGTACCCCGACACGTTGTGCCATATCCAAAGATAATGCGTTCGCAGCATTTGTGTTGCGCATAGCATCTGTATAGCCTGCGATTTCCATAAATGTTGCATTATATTTATTTAATATTTTTGCGATGGTTTTTAATGTGTCGTCACCGGTTTGTGATATGTTTGCAGCATCCATTTGCATTATTGCGTCACGTACCAAGATAATGACCACGTCTGTCCCAGCGCGCTGTACAGAAATACCAGGTTTGCGTAACGCGTCATACAATTCAAATTCCAACTGGGACATATATTGTTTTGCGATGATATTGTCGTTTGTATTTTTGTCACCGTATTCCATTTCAGATGAATGTGCTGTTGCATCAGAAATAGTTTTTCCGCCGGCGCCTAAGTAAACAGGTTTTTTTGCGATGCGCGCCATTTCTGTCATATCAGTAAAACTGGCGCCGTTTAAGTAAGTGTGCCATGTTTGGCGATTTGGGCTGGTATAATGCGTACAAGAAACCAAAGTCCCTAAAAAAAGTATACAAGATAAAATTTGTTTTACATTCATCTATTCTGCGACAAAAGAAACTTGATTAATGTTTGAATCAAAACAGTTGTCTGTTGCGCCTGTTTCGAATCCGTTAACGATAACCTTGGTTGCCCACGATGGTTTTGCAGAAGAGAAATATTCGCATTCACCAGTCGTCAAATCAACCAAGTTAATTGAAAAAGTTTTGCCATCAAAACTTGGGGTAATCGACCAATTTTCCCCGCCAATTGGTTGTTTGTTGGATGGTAATGCACCTGCTTTAATCAAATAATCAATGGACAGGCCTTGGTATGAACCGCGCATTTCCATCAATATTTTTATATCTTGGGCGATTTGTTGTAATTCTGCATCTGCGATACTGCGCACTTGGTTGGCGTGTATCATTCTGTATGCGCCCAGTGCAGCTGCGGTCATAACACCTGTTATTGCCAGAACACCGATAACTTCGATTAAAGAACGTCCAGATTGTGATTTCATTATTTTACTCCGATAATTTCTGCGTCTTCGAACAAGTTCATTGCGCTGGCGACCAATGGGTCTGCAACCAGTTCTTCGTGTTTTTGTTCAGATACAGTTTGTGTGTTTACAGATTCGCTGACGCGTGTTAATGTCCATACGTGACCAGTCTTGTCGTTCAGCCATGCGGATAATTTTTGTGCGAAATCTACGTCGCCTTTTCTATCAAAATACTTGATTGTGTCGTTTGATATTTCTGCGACTTCGATATTGCTGCTGTAATAAGAATACAACAAAATTTCTTTGTTTTTTTGCAGTGCGTCCGCCAAATCTGTCGCAGTGTTTATAGTCAAGCTTTGTTGTACGATTTCTGTTTTTTGTTCTGTGTCACACATTCTGTTGGCCAAGATGCTTTTTACATTTTTGACGCGATTTTCAGATTCTTGTTGTTTTAGTATTTCTGGAACAGATGGGATATTTGCAATATGCATACAGCGCACAATCAGCATATCAAAACATTGTTTTTGATTTCCTGTGGCTTGCATTTCAGGAACGGCTGCGACCAAGACTTGCCAAATGCGTGATAGTATATTCAAAGATATTTTTGAATTAATATTTTGAATTTGTTCACGTTGGTCTGCAGTGTATGGTGAATTTGTGACGTTTCCTGCATGTATTGATGGGTGCATACGTGTTGCCCAGTGAACCCATTCCATCATATCAGTCAATAACATAGATAAATCTGCACCGTTATTATATATTTCATCTGCTTTGTTCAGTGCAGCAGCCGTATCGCCTGACAGCATTATTTTCATAAAGTCTAAAACAACACCGCGGTCTGCGCGTTTTAACATATCCAGTACGGCGTTTTCATCAACGTGACCACCTGTTTGTGCAATTGCCTGATCTAATAATGATAGTCCGTCACGAACAGAACCATCTGCGGCGCGTGCCAATAATTCATTAGCGCCATCGCTAAGTTCTATTTTTTCTTGTTCTGCAACCCATGCGAAATGTTTTTTTAGTGTATCAACTGCGACACGAACCAAGTCAAATCTTTGACATCTGGACAAGATTGTAACAGGAACTTTTCTGATTTCTGTTGTTGCCAAGATAAATATGACGTGTGCAGGTGGTTCTTCCAGTGTTTTAAGTAACGCATTAAACGCAGATGTAGACAGCATATGAACTTCGTCGATAATATAAACTTTATATCTGCCGTTTGTTGGTCTGTATTGTGCAGCGTCCAAAATATCGCGCATATTATCAACGCCTGTGTGTGATGCGGCGTCGATTTCCATCACATCAATATGTTGACCAGCGGCAATTGCACGACAATTTTCGCATACGCCACATGGTGTAGACGTCGCGCGATCGCCAGATGTGCAATTTAACGCCTTGGCGAATATACGTGCAGTACTGGTTTTGCCAGTTCCACGAATTCCTGTAAAAATATATGCGTGTGCAATACGTGAGGTTTCAATTGCGGTTGTAAGTGTTTTTACCAATACGTCTTGGCCAATCAGGGATTTAAAATCTTGACTGCGATATTTACGTGCTAAAACAGTGTAATTGTTTTCCATACTTTTACTTCCTTTGCCGTCAAGCATAGCAAAACGCGGTTAAATTTCAACAAATAAAAGCGTCATTTACGACGCTTTTTTAAACTATTTTAAATTAGTGATAAAGTCCGGAAAAGCTGCGTCTTCATCATCTGAATTTTCTGTGTCGTTTTCAGGTTCAATATTTGGTGTTTGGTTTTTATCTTTTGGATCGCGTGAAGAATCTATTTTTTCCTGTTCTGCATTAACGATGCGGCCATAATGTTCGGCGGTTTGCAGTAAACGTTCACGTTCAATTTCGTCAGATGTTTGACGTGCCATATCTATATACTGCTTTCTTTTTTGGCGCCATTTATGACAGCGTTGAATCATCTGTGATACTGGTGATTGGTTTTTTTTATTCGACATAACTTTTCTTTTTATAATTAATAAGGGAACAATACTAACAGCGTCTTTTATTACACTGTCACACTTATATGCCAAGATGTTAAAACATATTAAAAGCAATTGCAATATTTTTTTTCTGTTGCTATGCTGAAGTATATATGTATTGGGGGGATAAAATTTTGCGTACACAACGCGGCAGTTTTTTAATGCAGGCCTTGTTGGCATTGGGGGTGATTTTTTCACTGTTACCGATGTTGGCGCGCCAGTTGTCATCAAGTGCGATTGATACGCGTATGTATTCTGCAACGCGTCAGGTTGATATTGCACAGACTGCAGCGCGTATATTTATTCGTGAAAATGCAACAGTATTACCATTTGATACAACTGTGGTTGCGGGCAATGATTTTGTTGATTTGCTGGAACCATATGGTTTGCCGTTGGGGTTTGTGCCACGAACGGCTTTGGGGCAAGATATTTCATTGGTTATAACCAAAACTCCTGTTGCGGTGTCTGCGTATTTAAATTTAAAAGGTGGAAAATTAAATGGAATTCAGCGCGCAGAACTGGTGCGCAGAATAGGTTTTTATGCATTGGATTCTGCGGATACGATAAAGGTTGGTATTGAATTACAAGATGTTTATTCTGATGTTGTTCGCAGGAATGATACGAATTTAGATAATGCTGGTTTTTTAACAAATTTAGATATGGGTGGTTATTCGTTGAATAATGTTGCGACAATGTTTGCGTTGACGGGTGAATTTGCCAGCGGGCAATTTAATACGATATCGATTGGTGGTACGGAATCTGGTCGCAAAGAAAAAAATAAAATTGGGTCGATAAAAACGAACAGGGCTGTATTTCAAAGTCAAAATGGGGAGACGGCATTGACGCTGACGCGTGGCACGTTGTATACCAATACAACCAGTACTCAGACAATATCATTGTTTGGTGATACTGGGAATTTTACAGCGGTTGATGCGTCTGTTCGTGATTTTTCTATGACGGCTGGGCGTACGTCTTTTACAGGTGGTGAAAAATGGAATGTTCATGGTTCTGTTATTGCAGACCGTATTAATTTTAGTGTTGAACGTTTAGATATATCGTCTTATTTAACAACGACGCGTGGCCAAGATGTTTTTGTTGATGAAGAAACATTAGATTATGTATCCAGATCTGGTGTTGATGCAGATTATATCTATGCGTCAAATATTACTATGTACGACCAGACTTCGGCTGGTTTGGAAAGTGGTAAAACTGGTGCAGTTGTTTTAGATGTCAGACCTGCGGGTACATCGCTGTTGCCAGATGTTTTGTTGTCTACAATCAGTAATGATAAAATTGACATTATTAAAAAGCCTGATGCAGACGATGATGAAGTTGTTGCATGTAAAAGTATTATTAGTGATTACGAAGGTGTTTATAACAAGCAATCTTTGGCTCAGTACTTAATATGTCAATATGTGTATTGGCAGCGCTTAGAGCAAAGAATTAATTTAAAACAATGTTTAATGGCAGGTGGCAGTGACTGTAAGTAATAGAATCTTTTCAGGAATAAATAATCGTGGCGCCAGTATAACAGAAGTTTTATTGGCGATGGCGATTGTTGCGATGGCTGCACCATTTGCATACAACCAGATTGCCCAGACAAATGATACGATACGTGATATCGCATATGCGCGGAAAATCTTGTCCAGTCGTGACAGTGTTTTAAATTTCGTCAGAATTAATCAAGATAAATGGCCAGATGTTGTCCAGATTAAATTGGATGAAACAGAATTGCAAGGAATTGCACCAAATGCAGTTGCTGGTTTTATTGATAAATATAATATTTCTGGCGCTGTTGTAACAGATGTTTATTTGGCGTTTGATATGAATAAATCTAATTTACGTGCAAATAAAATTGCAAAACATATTGGTGGCGATGCAGGTGTTGTTGATTTTGATGGTGTGGCGTACGGTAATTCTTGGGCGGTTAGCGCGCCTGATTTCAAAGCAGGTGATTTGATTTATCGTGTGTCTCGTGATGTCGCAGGTGAAGACACGACAAAATATCTGCATCGTGCAACCAATGGCGAAGATGACTTGAATGTCATGGCGCGTGATTTAGATATGACCAGTCATCATATTTATAACGTTGCAACGGTTGCGGCAGAATCTGTCAAGGCCAGAAATGCGAATACATCATTTTTAAATGCAACAGATTTAACTGCGAACACTGTGTATTTTTCATCTGGTGCGAATATAAATGGTGAAAATGTTACGATTGATAATCTGCGTATTAATGATGATATGTATGGCTTTAGAAATATTTATGCAAATAATTTAAATGGTCATGGATATACAACCAAAGGGAATATAATCGCAGATCGTGCGAATATATTAAATACAATTAATGTTGCAAATAATTTAGTGTTAAAATCTGATTCAACACGCAGTATCAGTGATTTTATAGGAATATCTGCCAGTTCTGTTATTGTGCCTTATTTATCGTGTGATGAAATAATATTTCATAATGATTCTGGTTTAACTGTGTCTGGTGAATTATTAATGTCTACAACGATACCGTTGCGTATTGGTAGTTGGTCTTTTCCGTCGACAGTACCGCCATCGTTTACAAAATTTAATGTGGCCAAGGCAACATTGCCGTCTGCCCCATCTGGCAGTGAATTTAGACCATTGCTGCGTTCAGGATGGAAAACAACAAGTGGTTATAGCAATATATCGGTGATTAAATAAATGAAAAATAAATATAGTATATTTTCGAACAAGAATACCTGTCGCGGCAATATGCTGATGGAATTATTGCTTAGTATTGCATTGGCGTCTGTGATAATACCATTTGTGTTTCGGTATCAACACCAAGCTGTTATACGTGCAGAAAATGTTGCATTAACTAATCAAATGTCTTTGATTCAATCGGCATTAGAAAAATATATTATTGCACAACGTGATGTGCTGTTACAGCCTGTTGGTCGAAATATTACACGTGTCAGTATTTCTGATTTAGCGGAATTTGGATTGCCTGAAACAATAATATCCCAAGGTGATGAAAAATTTCAATTACGTGTATTAAAGTCTGCAGATTCAACAGGTAATTCTACGTTGCAAGGCGTTGTTGTTCGTGTGTCTGATGATATAACACCGTTAAGAACACGTGAAATTGTGAATTTATCTGGTGGTTCAATGGGATTTATTGATGGAAATCAAGCGTATGGAACATTTGGTGCGTGGCATACGAATGCAATTGATTTAGGACTGGGGAATCTGGATAATGGGATTATTGAAACAACAAATGTAAATCGTGATACAGCATTGTATTTATGGCGTGTTCCGTCTGATAATCCGTCTGATGCCCAGATGATGACTGCGTTGAATATGAGTGCGCATGACATAATCAATACCAAATTTTTAAATGTTGATAATTTAGACTGCCAAGAAACAATATCATGTGAAACTGTCGCGACACGTGATTTGATATTTAAAAAGCGTGCAAATATAGACAGTGCATTTAGTACTGCAAACGCGATTGTGTCTGGCAAGATGTCTGCTGATTCTAAAACGATGGAGGTGTCAGGGACTTTTGCGCTGGCAGATGTTGCAAAATTATCTTCTTTGACAGCGGAAAATTTATGGGTAAACAATTTAACTTTGGGTGGTATGTCTGTAGAATCGGACAATCCTGCAATATTGAAAATCGCACAATCTTTGGATATGACCTTGGGGCGTGTCGAAGCGATGTATGTATCTGTTGGTGGCACAGGTTCTGTTACGCCACGATTATATGTATATCAAAAAATAGAAGACCCAAAAAATTCTGCTTTTTATTGGGATGCGTCTGCCAAAGAAGCAAACTTTTCAGATGTTGTCTTGGTTGAATTGAACCGAATGGCACAATTGGCCAGTGCATACGATACAGACAAGAACACTTATTCTGGTCAGCGTTTTTCATCTGTTGCAGCGAACAAGAATGCCACTGTTTCGGATTATATGAACGCGATAAATGATATTCAGAAACGTGTGCGTGAGAAATATAGTAATTTGCATTTAGAATAAATTGTGGTATAGATATCAAATATGAAAATAAAATGCGATTTTTGTAAGACGGAATATAGTCTGGATTATACGCCAAATGCGCCTGTTAAGTGTGTCGTTTGCGGGCATAGTTGGACTGTGGCACATGCACCGCGTAAAAATGTATGGCTGACATTGTTTGCGTCTATTTGTGCGCTGTTGTCCGCGATTATTTTTACGGTTGCGGTGATAACTCATCAACGTGCATCGAGTGTTCAAACGGGGCCATTGGTTGCAAGTGTGTCTTCTGTGGATACACGTACGGATGATGCGGGACAGGTTCAGTTAATTGTTAATGGTTCAATTAAAAATATTTCAGATGATATATATGGTGTGCCAGATTTATTGATTATTGCAACAGATGCAAATGATAAAGTATTAATGTATCAGAAATTTATGCCGTCTGCGACATTATTGGATTCTGGGGCGTCCGTTAATTTTAGTCATATTTTGCCCAGTGTGCCAGTGGGTGTAAAAAAAATATCGGCCAAGTTAGTTGATTTTGAACAACCAAAGGAAGAAAAGAAATGAAAAAGATAATATTTGCATTAATTGTTTTCCTGTTTTCTAGTGCTAGTTATGCGGCGATATCATTAAAACCTGATGGTGGTATAGGCACTTTGCCAAATCCGGACACTGTTTTGCCGACGCAACGTATCAGTATTTTTTCAACCAGCACCGATTGGGAAGGTGTAACAGGCCTGCGATTGGCGGAATATGATGGTAAATTTGTTTCTGATTCGCGTTTGGTTGGTCGTGGCTTAGTTTTATATTATCTGGATGGTTTCCCATGTTACGGCTTGGGCAGTGGCGTTCGCGTTTGGATTGGCCCAAATGGTCGCAGTGACCAAGAGCTTAGTATTGCCTGTGTTGCTGCACCGACAGAAATTAAATTCGCATATATGAATGCGCTGCGTGATGCAGATGACAGAACGACCAAGGGAATTTTGACTTGTCCTGTGTCTGCCAGTGGTCATGAATTGACAATTCGTTTGTCTGATTGTACGGTTGGGCCAGATTGGGATGAATATAAATAGGTTTATTAATGACAGAATCAAGAAAGTTTATTGTATCTGATACAGATGACATCGTTAGATTGGATAAATTTTTATCCGCACAAATGCCAGAATTTTCACGCAGCGAGATTCAGCGTTTTCACGTTACGCGCGCGAATGGTGATGCGATAAAGTTTTCTGAAAAAATAAAAAGCGGCGATGAATTTATCGTTGAAATTCCAACTGCGACGACAGATGTTGCGATGGAAAATGTATCTTCTGATTTTGATTTAGATATTTTATACGAAGACGATGATATTATTGTTATAAACAAGCCGCGTGGTGTTGTTATGTATCCATCTGCGGGTAATAAAACAGGAACATTGGTTCAAAATATTTTATCGCACACTCATTTATCTGCATTAGGTGGTGATGTTCGACCTGGGGTTGTGCATCGTCTGGACAAAGATACCAGTGGTGTGATGGTGTTTGCGAAATCAGACGCAGCATATCGCGAGTTAGTTAAAACATTTGCTGCGCACAATCTTACGCGTAAGTATATCGCGTTTGTTTGGGGTGTCCCGAATTGGGAAGTTGCGGACATCACTGGTAATATTGCACGTTCTTCACGCAATCGTCAAAAGATGACAATGGTGAAAACTGGTGGCAAAGAATCTCATACCGAAGTTTCTGTTGTGAACGCATGGTCGCGTGCCAAAGTATCTCAGATACGTTGTACTTTATTTACAGGGCGCACACATCAAATACGTGTTCATTTATCATCACATGGATTTCCTGTTTTATGTGATCCGTTATATGGGCGTGGTTCTGCGAAATTGGGTACAGTCAAAGATTATGACTTGTTGGAATTTTTAAAGACTCATGATGGACAAATGTTGCATGCCGAAGTGCTGGAATTTGCGCATCCTGTAACGGGCGAGCTTTTAAAGTTCAAGGCGCGCTTGCCAGATGATATGCAGGAATTAAAATATATTTTAGAAAATATTTAAAAACGTCTTGCGACGTTTTTTTTATCGTGTATAATTTATATGTCGTCAGAGCAATCTGATGATGAGGCGTCGAAACCTCTATCTAACGCAAAGGAAAATAAAAATAAACTCCAACCATCCGGTTGGAGGGCGGTGAATACCAAAGAATAAGCCCGCTATTTCGTTAGATGTAGTTTCGAACCTCCAACCACCCAAAAGCAAAAAACTGGTGGTTTTCTTTTTAAGAAAGCAAATCGGAGAGGACTTGAAACGTATATTTGCATTATTTATAGTGTTGCCTATATCTGCGCGTGGCGCGGAACTGTTGAATTTTGGGCCGGCAATATGCGGCTTTGGCCAGTACAGATATAATGGCACTTGCACAGACTTTGACATTAATCACACAGATTGCGCAGAATATTTCGAAAACAATAACGGTCATTTAATAACACTGGACGTCAGTACGTTTCGTTTTACAGAATCAGGCGCACGTGAATGTTATGGCCCTTATTCTACATATAATTATGATAAAACGCGCATTCATCCGGTCAGTTCCAAAGGTACGTATTTGTATACAGTAACTAAATCTGCACCAATATGCGGCTTTGGCCAGTATCACTTAAACGGCGTGTGTTACAGTTATAATGACGTTAATGCAACAGGTAAATGTAAATCAGATTATCACTTGATGGGCGCACCCGACAGTTCATTTATGCGTCCCAGAACAGAAAAACCATATTGTAACGGCGATTATAGTTTGTATAAGTATGCCACAGGCACATTCGATGGCATATATCCGATGTATCATGGGACATTGTTGTTATTTGGGCCTGCGATAGGCAAAGTTGCCGATATGAAGACACATGCGTGCAGTGTGAACAGCAATAATTATTATCAAATTGGTATAACCGCCCAAGGCTCATACGCGTATCCAGAACGT
>JAWPOC010000012.1:0-7919 GCA_033345235.1 Alphaproteobacteria bacterium
GTACGAAGACATCAGCGCGGAATATTACAACATTGATTTAATTGGTGTTGCGGCTGATTATCAACCGTTTCAGCATCCCGAACGCGGTATGTGCGAAAGCGGATTCAGAAAATTTGTTGCGCATACTGATTGCAAAGATATTGATACAAAATCTGCGAATGCCCCCAGTGAATGTTGGGTTTTATGCACCGGCGCGGGCGAAGTTTACACAAATTCAGGTCGTTGTTCAACGGAGGGCTATTGCGAAAATGGTGACAAGAAAATGCGCCTGCATGTTGCGCTGCCTGGGGCAAACGGGAAAAAGTACAGTTATCCATTATATGCGTCTAAGACCAGTGATCCCGCAATGCACTTTAAGTTTATAAACGCATCGGGCGCTGAGCAGATGTGTTATGTGAATTTAGTACCGCCAGAGGCAATTGAACATTTTGTAGGCACAAAACCCAATCCAATCCGCACAATGTTTTATAACCCCGATCTCGGCAAAAACGAAACATTAATAACGATTGATTAAAAAAGAAAAAAAGAAAGAAAGCAAAAGGAGAACGAATGAAAAAACTGATGATGATATTGCTGATGATACCGATATCACTGTGGGCGGCCGATCAAAACGAAGTCTGTCGTCGTAATACGCTGGTAATGGCGGTGTTACAGAAAGACACGAACGGCACAGTCGATACAAATGCGCTGAATGTTAATGAAAAGAAATGGTTGGTACGGTTCGACTATGACATATTTGCGGGTGCGCACCAGTACAAGGTTAAAAGTATCAAGGGCAGTGCGACCTGTAACGAAATCGATCAGAAATCTGCAGCAAATGGTTCCGCGGCAGAGGCGGGTCCTGCCGCCCCAGGGGATGTAAATACGTTTCTAAAGGCGTCGCCATTGGATGTTGGTGTTAATTGTTGGTGCAAGATGGACGGGCCAGTTACATCATGGTGGACGTATTTTAAAAGCTATGGGACGATGGGCGATGCGGCCGCGCGTGACGAATGCGCGCGAAATTGTACGCAATATTGTGCGGACAAATTTGCGACGAATGGCGAAATTGCGTCTGGCGTTTTGGGTCGCGACGCATTGTTTTACACAATTTGGTAAGGAAAGGGGGATGAAAAAATGCAAAAGATATTAATGATATTAATATGTATGTTTATCGGCAGTGCACATGCAACCGAAATGTGCGCAAAAAATAATACAGTGGTTATACCACTGGACGCGACGGTGTCCGCAACAGCATCTGATTATAACGGTATTGAATGGATATGGTGGGCGACATTCCCGTACGGCAAGATTTATGGTTATGGGACATATTTATCCTTACAAGAGGTACGGGAAATAGAAAATAATCCAGATTTGACGGCATTTCCATATGTTCTTAATACCGACTCTGATGAATTGATAGGGCGCAATGCTAATACTACTGATGCGAATGGAAATGTGCGCGATAGGTTTTATTATAAAATGGCACATCCGATGTCTTCAAATTGGGTTTATACTAACTATATCGATACTCTGGGAAACTTGACATATCGGATTTATACTGACCCAATACTGGGGCTATCTTTGCGTAGAGTTATGTTCAACGCCATCGGCGCATCGATGGCAGAGAAAGAACCGGAAACGGACACCGAATAAAAATTCTGAACAGTTTCTGACACCTCTTCCCGCTGCGTGTACCGGCGGGAATTGTTTTGTGTTGAATTTCATATATCATCCCTTTGGGTGGGTAAAGTTCTTGTTCGCTCTCACACTCTTTGTCATTGCGAGCGGACGCGCAGCAATCCAGTTGATGACGCAAAATAACAAAGCAGGATTACTGGATTGCCACGTTCACTGACGTTCCCTCGCAATGACAAGGTTCTTAAGTTCTCTTTTCTTGTGTGATCATTGCTTTTACTCTCTCTTGTCATTCCTGCGAAGGCAGGAATAGGGACTAAGCAGTGTGAGCGTCAGCGAACCAAATACAAACTCCGCATCACAAGTTTTAAAGACCCTATCCCTGCCTGCGCAGGGATGACAAAGGGCGCAAGAATGACAAAGGTGGAAGAGTAAAAAGCAATGACAAAGAGAGAGTAAAAGTGACGTTGTTTGAAAAAAAGAAAAATCATCTTTCCATCACTTTCCACTTGCACTTACACTATTCACTAAAAAAAATGCCCAAATGGGCATTTTTTATTTCAAAACAAAGTGAACACTATACTGCGGTTTCTTGTCCGCGCCCAACGCCGCACGAACAACCTTGTTGGATGCAATTTGGGTCGCACGTACCAGATTGTTTTTGTCTTTGCGTTCTGCCTTGGTCAGGCCGTCAATCGCCTTGGCAATTTCAATTTGAATTTGACGTTTCATAAATCCTGTTTCGTCACTTTCAAAAATGCCGGCACTGGATACTTCTGGCACGCCTTTTAAAAATCCGCGCTTGTCCACAGGTAATGTCACAAAAACCGCACCGTTTGACGCAATCTTTTTACGATTCTTATAGACCTGATCATCCGCACTGCGTTCTGTTTCACCTTCCATAACGACATAGCTGGTTTCAATCGTTTCCGCAACGTATGGTTCGTTCCCGTCTGACAGTGCCAACATTTCGCCATTATGCAATACCATCATATGTTTTGCACCACCACGTTCCATCGCCATTTTCCCGTTCAACATTTCGTTGATATAATCGCCATGCATTGGAACAGACACCTGGGGATGAACCAAGTCATAGAATTTTTCCAATTCTGGGCGGCCTGCGTGACCACTGGCATGGACGTTATCTGTGTCAAATATTGTATGTGTCTTGATACCCATGCGCGCCAGTTTGTTGTACAGATACGATACGTCTTGTTCGCGCCCAGGAATAATAATCGCACTAAAGACAACTGTATCTGTTGGCATTAATTTTAATTCTTTTACCTGACCATGGCACAAACGTGTCAACATCGCGTATTTTTCCCCTTGGGAACCGGTCAAGAATATCGCTTGCTTTTGTGCAGGTAAATCCTTGATTTCGCTGTGCAGATATACATCGTCTTTGTTTAAATAGCCCAATTGTATGCCCATTTCGCGGAATTCTGGTAATCCGACATATGGTACAGGATTTGGATTGCTGCGTTCTTTGATTGCAGCAACGCGACCTGATGCACGTGCGGCTTCGGCAAACATTTTAATACGTGCCAAGCTGCGTGAATATCCAGTCACAAATACGCGCCCTGGGGCATTTTTCATAATTTCTGTCAGTGTGGCACGAACCTGTGTTTCTGTAACTTGTTTTGTTTGACGTGAAGAATTCGTAGAATCACACATACATGCCAATAATTTTGGGTCTGAGCCAATCTCAGACAGGCGTGCAAAGTTTGTGGGTGCTTCAATCGGAATGTCGTCGTTAAATGTCCAGTCCCCAGTATGCAAAATCTTGCCGGCATCTGTCTTGATGATTAACATTTGCGCTTCTGGTATACTGTGGGTTACGTGGAAAGTTTCAACAGTAAATGGATCTAAATCTAATGTTGCGCCATTATGATCGAATTCGATAATGTCTTTCTTTGGGTCAAAGTCCATTTCAATACCCGCAAATGTGCGACGCAATATTTCCGCAGGAAAACGCGTGCAATATATCGGCTTTCTGAATTTTGGCCATATATATTTTAATGCGCCAATATGGTCTTCGTGTCCATGGGTAATTACAAAGCCAACGACATCTTTCTTGCGCTTTTCCAGCCACGTTGTGTCACAGTATTGAACGTCCCCAGCACCAATTTCTTCGTCCAGAAATCCCATACCGCAATCAATAACTAAATATTTACCTTTGTATTTGTACAGATACATATTCTGGCCGATGTGTTCCAAGCCGCCCAGTGCCATAAAGTACATTTTATTGTCATTTGCATCTGTTTCGTGTTTGTTCATACCTTTTATCGCCTTTGGCGTTTTATTTTGTGTCTGTTTTTCAGACGTATTCTTTTTTTCTTTTAATTTTGCCATTTTTAACCTTTTTTATTATTAAATTTTTGCCCCATCGACGAAATTTATTGCCAATAAAGACACGTCTTTATTCGTATTAAATCTGTGATGGGGCGACCGTTCCCCCTAACAAACGATTATAAGTTATATGATATCTGGAATGCGTATAAAATCAAGACTTTTTATATTTATCTGCCTTTCAAGATACGCGCTTTGTTTTTGTCCCATTCGCGTTGCTTGATTGTTTCACGCTTATCAACTTTGTTTTTTCCGTATCCAACGCCCAACAAGACTTTCAATTTGCCGCGGTTGTTAAAGTACAATTTCAGTGGCACAATTGTTGCGCCTTTTTCTTGCAGCTTGCCAATCAGGCGGTTGATTTGACTGCGATGTAATAACAATTGGCGACTGCGTCGTTCGTCAAAGTTCACAATTCGCGCCGCTGTGGGCAATTTCTGAATTTCAACCCCAGCCAAGAATAAATCATCCCCGCGACGTTGGACAAAGCCATCAACAATCGTCACCAAACCATATCGAATGGACTTTAATTCTGCCCCAGTTAATGAAATTCCAGCCTCTATTGTATCTTCAATAGAGTAACTGTATCGCGCTTTGCGATTTTCAGAAACTTGACCAAATTTTATGATATTTCTTGCCATAACGGCTATTATTCTACACAGATTTAAAAAAATTGCAAATATGGTTTTATATTTTTAACTTTGGGTACAGTCTTTGTACATTTTGCATTAATATTTGCTCTAAGTCTGCCAACTCTATCCCTTTGATGTCGGCCAAAACGCGCGCCGTTTCAATAACCATAGATGGCTCGCAAACCTGACCACGATATGGAACAGGCGCACAATATGGTGCATCTGTTTCGATAACTATTCTGTCAGATGGGATTTTTTTGAAAGTCTCTCGTATTTCATCAGCATTTTTAAATGTTAAAATACCGCTGGCAGAAAAGAAAAAACCACGATCCAACATTTGTTTTGCTAAATTCCACGAACTGGTAAAGCAATGCATAACACCATTGTTTGTTCCGGTTAGTATTGCCGCAGTATCTTCTTCGGCTTCGCGCGTGTGTATCGCAACAGGCAAGTTATGCTGGCGCGCAATGTCCAGTTGTTGTTCAAACAGTTGTATTTGTGCCTTGCGATTTTCTGATGCATAATGATAATCCAGACCGATTTCACCAACACCGACCACACGTGGGTCGTTTAATATATCATCTGTCAGGTGCTTTTCTGCATCCATTGGTGCATATTCTGGATGAATTCCAATTGTGCAATATATATTGTCATACTGATTTGCAATACGCAGTGCGTCAGAGATGTCCCCAGGATCTGCAGTTGGACAAATCAGCATTTTAACATTCGCGTCCCCTGCACGCGCAACAACAGCGTCAATCCCATCCGTATATTTATCAGTTAAATGACAGTGAGTGTCTATAAACATTTTTTGATATCCATAATAATTTTAAAGACCGCAATTTCTGGTTCCAAATAGACGTTTTTCACATCTGCAATTGCATGCGTTGCCACAGGATATAATTCTGCCAGACCAAAGTGCGCAATAACGTCCAGTAATATAGAGTGCATATTTGTATCTGGGGCAATTTTCTTTGCGATTGCCATAACATCAGCGCTGGTTGAATGTTTGTTTTCTAATAATTCGATTAAGTTATTGTAAATTACATCGCCGCCTGCAGATTTCAAGTTCGCGATTCTGCCGAAACTGCCGTTTGCCAGACGCAGCATTTCTGTGCTAACGGTTTCGTCTGGGATAAACTTTGCGCACAGTTCGCGTAACTGAGATATGCTAAGCGGGCGCATTTTTTCGACGCGCGCACGTGACCGCACAGTTGGTAATACGTTTGCCAATTGATGTACAACCAACAAGAACAATGTTTTTGCAGGTGGTTCTTCTAGTAATTTTAAAATCGCATTTGACGCAGCAGTACTTAACTGATCGACCGAGTCAATTAATATCACGCGCCAGTCGCCAGACATCGAAGACATTTGCATTTTATCAATCATTGCGCGCACAGTGAATACAGAAATCTGCTTGCCATCAGGCTTTGGCTTGCCGTCTTTGTCGATATTTCGTTCTATATCGATGATAAAAAAGTCACCGACATTGCCATAGACCATCTTTGAAATTTTGTATGCCAGTGTTGCTTTGCCGATACCCATTGGCCCCGTCAGCATCCACACAGGATGTATTGGATGTGTGTCACGATTATTCCATGCGTTGATAAAGTTCTGAAATGTATCTGTATGCCCGACCAGATATTCGTTTTCCATCGGGTGCGGGAAATTGTAATTTACAGATGATTTTTTACGTGGTGCCATTACTTTAAACCAAATATTACCATAAGATTTTCGATTGCGCGTCCCAGCAATTGCTTTTTCTTGACAGTGTCCTTGGCGACTAAGTTTGCACGTGCAATTATGCGTCCATTTTGTTCTGCAACCAGTTCGCCGACCACGTCACCCGCCATAACGGGCGCGTTTATTGGTTCGTTATATCTGGCCAAGACACGCACACCGGTTGTTCCGATTTCTTTATCAGTTGTTATGACAAAGTTCTTTGCCACAGTTGCATTTAAATTTTTCTGACGTCCGTACCACACAGGTATTTGTGTAATTGTGTCGCCGGCCTTAAAGAAAGTTTTATTCATTGTTGTTGCGAAACCGTGTTCCAACAATTTTTTCATTTCTGCGGCCAACGCTTCGTGTCCTTTGCCATCGAATCCGTTGATAACCCCGATTAAGCGTCGACCGCCTGTTTTTGCACTGGCCACCATCCCATAGCCACCTTCGGCAGTATGTCCTGTTTTTAATCCGTCTGCGCTGCGCATACTGAACAATAATTTGTTATAGTTAACAGTATGTGTACGTCCCCAATCGCGGCACCAATCAGTTTTATGTTCTTTGAATTCAAATCGTTTTGTTGCGAACAGCGGGTAAATTTCAGGATAATCTGAAATCAAGTGCTGTCCCAGAATAGCCAATTCACGACTGGTCATCAGATTATTTGGATGTGTCAAACCGCTGGCATTTCCAAAGGTTGACTTTTCCATACCGATACTGCGTGCTTTCTTTTCCATCATAACGGTAAAGGCGTCTTCGTTTCCGCCCAGTGCCTCTGCGACGACCATTGCGGCATCGCCCCCAGACAACACGATCAGTCCCAATATCAGGTCGCGTACACTGACTGTTTGTCCTGTGACCAGACAAATTTTACTGGCAGGGTACCATTCTGGTCGATTATAGTCTGCATTTTCGCCGACTGTGAATCGCGAATCCATCGTGATATTTCCGGCTTTTAGTTCGTCGAACAACAGCGCCAACGTCATCAGCTTTATCATAGACGAAGGCGGCATTAACGTGTCTGCATTTTTTGCGACAATTTCGGCCCCAGAATCATAATCGATTAAGAACGCGGATTTAGCGGTGGTCTTGAAATCCGCAGCATTTGCCACAGATATCATCAATGTACAAAACAGTGTTAATAAATTCTTTTTCATATTTTTATAATGCAATATCGGAAAAAAATTTACAAGCACAAATATAGAAAAAAACACCTTGCGCAGCATTTGTATATTCGTTATAATCAGTATGTCACTGGAACATCTTGACCCAGTGGCGGGGTGTGAGAACCCTTACCATAGCGTCTGAACAAGAATAAGTATGACGCCGTTGGGCGTATTTTTTTTGCTCAGATGAAAAGCAACTCCTGATCCTTTGTGGTCAGGAGGGATGCGAATATATTGAATAAGCACACAATTCTATGGATTGTTCTCAACCTCCTGGCCACATTGCGTAAAAAAAACGTGTGGTTTCTTTTTTAGGCGAAAGAAAAGCAGGGGAGAAATGAAAGCAATCGCGCTGATATTTTTGTTGTTATGCAATGCTGCATATGCGGATGATGCCGCCACAGAAACAGACGCGGTGTTGATGGATTTA
>JAWPOC010000013.1:0-19717 GCA_033345235.1 Alphaproteobacteria bacterium
GTACGAAGACATCAGCGCGGAATATTACAACATTGATTTAATTGGTGTTGCGGCTGATTATCAACCGTTTCAGCATCCCGAACGCGGTATGTGCGAAAGCGGATTCAGAAAATTTGTTGCGCATACTGATTGCAAAGATATCGATACAAAATCTGCGAATGCCCCCAGTGAATGTTGGGTTTTATGCACCGGCGCGGGCGAAGTTTATACAAATTCAGGTCGTTGTTCAACGGAGGGCTATTGCGAAAACGGTGACAAGAAAATGCGCCTGCATGTTGCGCTGCCTGGGGCAAACGGGAAAAAGTACAGCTATCCATTATATGCGTCCAAGACCAGTGACCCAGCCATGCACTTTAAGTTTATAAACGCATCGGGGAATGAACAGATGTGTTATGTGAATTTAGTACCGCCAGAGGCGATAAACCACTTTGTAGGCACAAAACCCAATCCAATCCGCACAATGTTTTATAACCCCGATCTCGGCAAGAACGAAACATTAATAACGATTGATTAAAAAAGAAAAAAAGAAAGCAAAAGGAGAACGAATGAAGAAACTGATGATGATATTGATGGCGGTGCCGATATGTGCATTTGCTGGCCCGGATGATACGAACGAGGTCTGTCGTCGTAATACGCTGGTAATGGCGGTATTACAGAAAGACACGAACGGCACAGTTGATACAGATGCGCTGAATGTTAATGAAAAGAAATGGTTGGTACGGTTCGACTATGACATATTTGCGGGCGCGCACCAGTACAAAGTTAAAAGTATCAAGGGCAGTGCGACCTGTAATGAAATTAATCAGAGATCATCCAAAGATGGCAAAACAGCCGAAGACGATATTGCCGTCCCTGGGGATGTGAATACGTTTCTAAAGGCGTCGCCATTGGATGTTGGTGTTAATTGCTGGTGCAAGATGGACGGCCCAGTTACATCATGGTGGACGTATTTTAAAAGCTATGGGACGATGGGCGATGCGGATGCGCGTGATGAATGCGCGCGAAATTGCACGCAGTATTGCGCGAACAAATTTGCGACGAACGGTGAAATCGCGTCAGGTGTTCTGGGTCGCGACGCATTGTTTTACACAATTTGGTAAGGAAAGGGGATGAAAAAATGCAAAAGATATTAATGATATTAATATGTATGTTTATCGGCACTGCACATGCGACCGAAATGTGCGCAAAAAATAATACGATTGTTATACCACTCGACGCAACAGTGAGTACATCTACGACTAAAGCAGGAAACAACAATGTTGAATGGATGTGGTGGGCACAATATGATTATGGCAAACTTTATGGTTTAGCCACATGTTTATCTAATGCAGAGGTAGCAAATTTACTGCCTAGTGATTCTGATGAAATTGGTGGGCGTTCTGGTAAGGATGAAGACGGTAACCCTCGTCTACAATGTTATGCTAAATTAACACATCCGATGTCTTCTGGGTGGGCACATGTAGGTCAATTGTCTGAGTATGAATGTACAACTCGTTGTTTGGCCCAGATTGCATCTTTTTCATGCTCATCGAGTTCGGTGCGTGATCGTTCTGCTATGTTCAACTCTATCGGTGCGTCGATGGCAGAAACAGAATAGGCGGTCAGATTTTTATTCCAAAAAAACGCAGGGTTTTATTCTTGTGCAGGCGTAAGCCAAATATCCCAGTGCGGGTGTTTGGACGACGCTTTGCCGGTTTGTAAAAATCAGGTGGATACATATTTACCTGTTGCGCCGCAGACGCAAACATCTGATATACGTCGCGTGGTGTCAGATTGTATATATATGGCTTTATCGCATAAAAGTGATATATCATTGTGTTTCTTTCTGCGTCATTATATTCGGCGCGTGTGATATATGGACTGGCGCCGGCAATGCTGGTCGTGAAATTGTATCGCAGCGGCAGACGTAATATGTCACCGTCCAGACAATAATTTATTAAATCTTGGTCTGGGTATTGTAATGGTATGTTTGCATTCTGAAACGCTGTGTCGTATTGTGACATATGCTTTAAATTTATCAATAATACGCCACTGTTTATATATAATTTGTGTTTCAAATGCGTGTCGATAAAGTTCTGAACGTATTGGGCGCAAGAAATGTTTTTTATATTAATTGGCGCCATATCACATACCCCAGCCATCGTGTGTTTCGATATGTCTGTCTGATACATTTCTGTCAAGTCGCCTAATACCAATGTGTCAGAATCCAAATATAATATTCTGTCTAAATCTGGAAATATGCGGTGCGCAAACAGGCGATAGTATATAACAGGACTCCACCGATGATGGGCGCGTTTGTGAAATGGATTTTCATAATTGCGAACTGTGCGCCAGACCAGTCGACCACCACTTTGTTTCACAATTTTTGATATCTGGGCGCGACCGCGCGTGTGGGGCGCAACCATACAATATACTGTTATCTGATTCGCTTTCGAACAATGACGCATTAATGAACCAATGGATACAGCCGCCATTCGCCAGAACTTTGTGTCAAAAGTATACAGTATATTCATTTTATCCATCGTAAAAACCAAAATAGTATGCGATACCGCCAGCGTAAATAGCGCAATGGTATATATTTCGCAGATTCTTGGATTATGCGTTTCGTTTCTTCTTTGTAGCGACCCAGTTTCGTAGGTGTAATCACAGTCGTCTGTAATAAATATGGTATCGTGTGATTATAAAAGCGACGAACAAAACGTGTGTCGTATCGTGTTATTAAATTTTCACGCAGATATTTAAAATACAATGGAAAAAATTCAAATGCATGTGGGCCAAATGGACGACGCGTCAGTGATTGCGGCTGCAGCCTGTGGTATACAACGGTATTTGATGTTTCTGTAATCTGGGTCGCGCGCCAACATACGTCTAACATAAAGCATAAATCATCGCCCATGCCTGTGAATTCCGGTTGAAAACGAATCTTGTCCAATAATTCACGCCGATATATGCGACGCCATATCCAAACCCAATTCAAAGACTGGGGTAACAATAAAAATGAATTTGGATTTGATGATGTTATAAATTTATTGCGATCCCATACTTGGTTGTCGGCGGCAAGAAACTTGAAACTGCTGTCAACAATCGCTGCACTGCCGCCGGTCATATCGGCATTTGTGGTGCGCGCAAAGTGCAGTAACATTTCCAGCGCATAATCTGTAAAACAATCATCAGAATCTAAAAACGCAATATATTCGCCACGCGCCACGTCCAGACCCGCGTTGCGTGCAATCGATACACCACCATGCGGCAATTTTATTAGCCGAAAACGTTTATCACGTGCAGTGTATTTTTTGATTACTTTGATACTGTCATCCGTACTGCCGTCATCAATAATAATACATTCCCAATCAGATATCGTTTGCGCCAATACAGAATTTAATGCGTCTGGTAAAAATAACGCACCGTTATAATTCGGAATAATAATTGATACAGATATTTGTGATTTCATTCTTCGTCAATATAACACGTGTCTGTGTATTCGAATTCCCCTTTCTCGTCTTCATAGTTTTGGGTGCCTGCCTTTTTATAACATCCAGATTTACCAACGAAATTTGAAAAAGAATAATATGTAACAGTATGTTGGCGACATGCTTCTACACCTGTGTTATATTCAGCTATGTCCCCATTGTTGGTCGTAGTCAGTGCACCATGAGAGCATAATGTAAGAACAGAAGTTAATGCATAAAAAATTGGAGAATTGTCTGCAGAATCGGCGGTCATACCACCGTCTGGACAAAGTGCACAAGCGATACTGGTAATTAAATTCGGATCTGTAATGCAATTCTCTTCGTTGGATATGCCATGTACGGTACAATTACTGACGTACCAGTTTGTGTTGCAATTAACCTGTTCGCAAATTAAGTCAGAGCCAGAGGCAGAGCAACTTTTTTGTTTATTAGCCAAAGAGGTCAAAAAATTATCAAAACGTACTTTTAATTCTTGAATCATTGTTCCAGCAGCACAGAATTCGCTGGAACTAGAATTGCATTCTGTTCTGGATGTTAGTGTCTTTATCGATACAGACCAGCCGCCAAATACACTGTTGGGATTATAAAATGTGTTTACAACAAAGCTGAAACACGCAAATAAAAACTTATGTATATATTTCATATTTGTCTGCTTGGGATGTGTATGTATTATGACTTAATTGGTGGCGCAGTGTCAAACAAAAATCCCCATGTCGGGGATTCTTTATTTGCATACAACAACCATCGCAGTTCGCAGAACATTATCGCCATACATATATCCAGACTGCATTTCTGTGATAATTGTGTTCGGTTCTGGTTTTGGCGTCGCGTCTGATGGCGCATCAATTAACTGAATCGCGTTGTGTAATTGCGGATTTAATTTCTCGCCAACAGATTTTATGCGCGTTATACCAATCTGATTAAACGCAGATTCCAAAGCCAGTGCCATAGATTTTATGCCGGCATCGTCCGGATTGTGCTGTAACGCAGCGTCAACCGCATCCATAACAGGTAATATTTTCTCAATAATACCAGTCGCACGATTGCGGGCGCGTGATTCCGCGTCCAGTGCACCGCGACGGCGCGTGTTTTCCAACTCTGCCGCCAAGCGCAGATATTTGTCGTTCATTTCCGCCAGCTGTTCAGTCAACTTTGTAATTTTGGCATCGTCATTTGATGGCACAGCAGTCTCTGCCGCAGCAGTTTCTGCCGCAGTAGTTTCTGGCGCAGAATCAACAGATACTTCTTCTACTTTTACTTCTTTGTCTTCGTTCATTATGTTGTCCATTTTTTACTGATAAACTATATAACTATTTCACACTGGTTATTATAGGTATGAAATCATCCGTTTTCAAGGACGCACCACCAACCAATACACCGTCAACGTGTGGTATAGACATTATTTCTGCGGCGTTATTGCCTTTGACAGATGCACCATATAATATCGGTGTGCCAGCCAGACCCATATCAGATAATGTTTGTGCAATTAATGTGTGGGCAGATTCAATTTCGTCAGATGTTGGTGTCAGACCAGCACCAATTGCCCAACGTGGCTCGTACGCAATAATAATGCCAGAGGTTATGTTTTCTGGAACAGATTCACGAACGCCAGATTCAATAATAGACATCGTTTGACCGGCTTGCTTTTCCGCCATTGTTTCGCCAACACATATAATTGGTGTCAGGCCATTGTCCAGTGCCTGTTGCGCCTTGGCACGAACAGTTGCATTTGTGTCACCATGATATTGACGGCATTCACTGTGGCCAACCAATGTGTATTTCGCCCCAGTTGATGCGACCATTGATGCAGATACTTCGCCAGTGTATGCGCCATGGGTATGTGCACTGACGTCTTGGGCACCCAGCGCAATGTTATTATGGTTCGCACACAGCATTGTATAGGGTACACATAAGATTATTGTGTTATCTGTTGCCAATTGTGATAATGCTTGGGTCATATGTTCCAGATTTTCTGATGTACCATTCATCTTCCAATTGCCGGCAATAATTTTCATCGGATTTTCCCCTTTTTTTAATTGATTTTGTGTAATTCGTTTTGCTATGGTAACCCAAAAGGGGATTAAATGCTAGAATATTTAAGAAATGCATCAGAAAAATTAGTTGCTAAGATTTTAATCAGTGTATTGGCTTTCTCGTTCGTGGGATGGGGGGTCGCAGAATGGATTTTTGGCGCGTCATCTAATGATAATACTTTGATGACGGTCGGAAATGCCGACGTTACTGCACAAATGTATAACGCAGTGCGTTCCCGTGAATTGTCACAAATGGATCGTGATGCACAACGCAAAGTTTATGCAGATAAAGCATCACAAGATGCCTTTGCACAACAGGTGCTGAAAAATATAACAGCACAACAGATGATGGAAAATCGTGCCAAGGATTTGGGCTTTGTTATAACCGATAAACGAATCGCATCGGAAATACGTAATTCACAAGATTTCCAAGATAATGGCCAGTTTTCTGCAGATAAATTTGATGCTGCATTGTATAACGCCGGTTATTCAGAGGCTGAATTTGCAAATGTTTTGCGGACTCAATTGGCGCGCGATATTATTAATGATACAATATCTGTGCCTGTGCCGGTGCCAGAATTTGCAGCAAATGCAGCTTATAATGCCAGATATAGTCAACGTGATATCGAATATACAACTGTCAAATATTCTGATTTTGATGTTAAAAAACCAAGTGATGCGGATTTGAAAAAGTTCTATGAACAAAATCCACAGATTGTCCCAGAAACCAGAACTGTTTCTTATGTCTTTATTCCTGCTGAGATGGCAAAGCCTGATGCGTATGACGCAGGGTATGCAATCGCGGTTAAGGTCGAAGATGATATTATCGCAGGCGAATCGATGAAAGATACTGCGGCAAAGCACAAGGTAAAGTATGTGGAATTAAAGCCTTTTGGACGCGATAACAGACCAAATGACAAGAATTTGACCGATTCGATGATTGCGAATATCTTTGATATGGATGCAGGATTGGAAAGCGAAATGTTGGAAACCAAAAATGGATTTATGTTCATTGTGGTAAATAATATTAACCCTGCGCATACTGCAGAATTTGACAGTGTTAAAAAATCACTGGCTGCAGATTGGATTAAAGAACAACAGAAAAAACAGGCTTATGTCGCAGCAAATGAAATCTTGGTTGATTTAAATCAGCAAGGTGTAATGAAAAATAAAAAGAGTGCAACTGTATCGCGTACGTCTGGGGCGCCAGATGAAATTTTGGTCGCGGCATTTAATAACGAAATAGGCCAGAATTCTATTGTCCCAGGAAATAATGCTTTTTATGTGTTAAGTGTGAAAAAATCTATCGCACCAAAGGCGGATAAAAAGAAGATGAATAATTTAAAACAAGAACTGGCGAAAATGTCACAAACAGAAATCAAAGATGATTATAATTCGTTCTTGATGCGTGAATATCCGATAAATATAAATGAAAAAGTTTATAATCGTGTGTTCGTAAAATAATAAAAAATCCCGCAAACGCGGGATTTTTTTCGAATTTATCGGGTAAATACTTTTTTGATAGTATTTATCAGGTTTTGTATCTTTTGTTGTCTGACAATGAATGCTTGGTATGTAGCATCCAGACGAGCTTGTTCTTTGTTGGTGGCAGCTATTAATTTTTCATTGGAAAAATCATCGGCTTGTTTAAGTAAATTTATATATTCTATACATGGAGAAAATTTTTCTGTGTTATGCATAATTATTCCTTTGGTTGATTAAACAACTTCGGTAACTGCGCGCAAAGATCCGTCGCGTGACAGTTGTACAACGCGAATTTTCCTTTTCATTTCCGCAATTAAATCTGTGCGATTGTATGCAGGTTGGGTGCGTAAAATTCTGTCTGCAAATGCATCGTATGCAGAATCTGCGCTTTCTGCGTGAATTGTTGTATAAAAGTGATCGTGACCAGTTCCCAACATTTCCCATAATGCAGACGCGTTGTCGGTTGATATTTCGCCGCCAATAATTACGTCTGGGGTCATACGAACAACCAAGTCTAACAGGCGGGCATATGTGAAATCATTTTGCTGTTCTGTTCTGGATAGAACAAAGTGAACACGATTTGCCTGGGGAACCCTGATTTCACGTGCGTCTTCGACAGTTATAACACGACTGTTTTGATCAATCAGTGTCAACATATGATTTAAAAATGTCGTTTTTCCCGTTGATGTTGCACCGCTGATTAATATTGGACTGCCGTCATTAATGGCCGTCATTAATCTGTCATATGGATCGTCCGGACGTGCTTTTTCGCGTGGTTTTACTTTCAGTAATTGTTGTCCGCGGCGCAAGTGATAATTTTCAAAACTGGTCTCTGGTGCGCCGCCACCACGAATGTTTAACGCAACGCCACCTGTAACATCATTTTCATCATACTGGACATTTGGCCCCGCAATTGCTGTAAAGCGATGATTGCCAGGTAATGTCGCATAAACAACAGGCATGCCATGTATCGGATCAAACGGACGTTCGTAAATATTTGCAACAGTATGTATCAAATCAACCAAGTATTGCTTGCTTAATACCTCTGACTTGTATGATGTCCATGTCACACGTGCACCATGCAGGCGCATCCAAACTTCGCCCGCGTGGTTTATTGCGATTTCTTCTACGAACGAAGGACTGTAGAAGTCTTCTAATGGTTTTAATAAAGATTCCAAGACAATGTTTGCCATCAAGTTAATTTTATCATAAATCCTGACTTGAATCAAAACGCTTTATTTGATAAAATTAAAAAAAAGAGAGATTGAATATGAAAAAATCATTTTTATTAATGTTTGCTGTTGCGATAATGACTGCGGGGTGCAACGTTACGCCATATGATGCATACGATTTTGCAAATGGTGGGCCAAATGCGCCGTTGTATAACGAACAGGTGGGCAGTACAATGGCGGCAAATAATCAGTATGCAAATATTGATTCTTTTAAGCCAAAATCAGACTTGGATATCGAACAGGAATCAAAGCGCTGGAATACATCGCGCAAGGAAACACGTTGGCAAGAATACAAAGGTACAATGGTACGTGTCGAAATATTGCTGGGAAATACAGATGTGCGTGAAATGCGTTTGCGTATGATGCAAAATGCAGATGGTATGGATGTTGATGGGGACGCGCGTACCGTATTGGCAGCTGTTGCGGATTTTGAAATGAAACGTGTTTGTGGTCGTAATGCAGACAGCATTGTTATGATATATGACAAGCCTTCTTTGGAAGCAATGCGCCCAACACCTTACTTTGATTATAGAATCGAGGCCGAAGGTGTCACAATGCGTGAATATGGTTTCAGATGTGTTTACAGATAAATTAATCAAAACAAAAAAAGGAAGAAGTATGAAAAAATTAGCATCGATTGTTGGGGTTTGTGCCGCGTTGGGTTTGACTGCGTGTGATGCGTCGAATACCGCAAAAAATGGTGATACTGTTATTATTAATTTTGCAGGGTTCTTGGACGGTGTTCAATTCCCAGGTGGAACAGCAGAAAACTTTCCTTTGACATTGGGCAGTGGTCAATTTGTCCCAGGTTTTGAAGAACAAGTTGTTGGTATGGCCGAAGGTGAAGAACGTGATATCAATATCACATTCCCAACACAATATGTGCCAGATTTAGCCGGCAAGTCAGTTGTCTTTAAAGTAAAAGTAGTTGATATTTTGAATTAAAAAAAAAACGCCATTTGGCGGTTTTTTTAAAATGGTATATCATCACCAATATCTGCAACAGATATTTCTTCGCGTGGTTGTGATGTAGGTGCAGATGCAACGTATTCATTGCCAGCACCATCAATGGATTTTGAACCAGACAAGATTACCATTTGACCTGCGAATTGATTTAATACAACTTCTGTTGTAAAGACGTCCGCACCTTGTTGATTTTGCCATTTGCGTGTGCGCAAAGAACCTTCGAGATATAATTTTGTTCCTTTTTGTAACATACGTTCTGCAACTTCGACCAAATTAGGATTAAAGATTACAACACGATGCCATTCTGTTTGTTCTTTTTGTTCGCCTGTTGCGCGATCACGCCAGCGGTCACTGGTTGCCAGTGAAAAACTGACCACTTTTTGGCCACTGCCCATTGTGCGAACCTGTGGTTCTTGACCGATATTGCCGACTAATATTACTTTATTTATGCTGCCTGCCATAATTTCCGTCCTTTGTTTTATTTTATCGTATGATTTATTTGAGCAATATTAGCCATAAAAAGCAAGGTTTTTTTAATAAATTTTTTCCTAGACAGTTTTTAATATAACTGTGTTATAATCGCCTTGTAACATCATATAAAACAAAAGGGGAAATATATGAAAAAAATATTTGTATCTACGTTCGCAATATTGGCAGCGACTGGTGCGGCAATGGCAGAATTTGATGCCCAACCTGTAAAAACAAACAATACAACATCCAAGGGCGGATTTGTTGCTGGACCAGAAGTTATCGTCACAATAAAGCAAGTAAATGAAATGCGCGATGATGTTCCTGTGATTGTTATGGGTAAAATTATACAGCGTACAGGCGATGAAAAATACCTGTTCGAAGATTCAACAGGATCAATTATCGTAGAAATAGATGATGATAATTGGCGTGGTCAAACAGTTAATCCGCAAGATACAGTAAAATTATACGGTGATGTTGATCGTGGTATATTTAAAACAGAAATCGAAGTGGATTATATTGAAAAAATGTAAAAAAATGCCCCAATGGGGCGTTTTTTTGGGTTAGTGTCGGTTCTTCGTCCGACACAGGAAAAATACAAATCCCCGTTTGGGGATTTGTATTTTTGGTGGCGTGTACGGACTGTATAATTCCCATACAAAATCAAACCAATCGCAAAATGCTCTTGGTGATTTTGTTGGGCCCCTTTCACTTCGCTGGCGCTACGTTCCGAACCGTCGGTTCTTCGTCCGACACAGGAAAAAATAAAAACCATCAAAAGATGGTTTAAATTTTTGGTGGCCCTGGTCGGACTCGAACCGACACTCCTCGCAGAACTTGATTTTGAGTCAAGCGCGTCTACCAATTCCGCCACGGGGCCATTGCGTCAGAAAACCAATTAAGCGGCTTTCTTTGCAGCAACTTTCTTGACCAAGCGGGCACTGCGATTCGCCTTGTGTGCAGGCTTTTTAGCAGGTGCAGCAGGTTTACCAGCCTTTTTAATAATGGCAGCTTTAACCTTTGCCATTTCTGGTGTCAAGCGTGATACAGGTTTTGACATTACATATGCATCCAAACCGCCATGCTTTGTCAGTGTGCGCAAACCAGCAGTTGAAATACGCAATGAAAAATCGCGACCCAAGATATCACTGTGGAACTTTAATGTTTGAAGATTTGGCAAGAACGTACGTTTTGTACGACGATGAGAGTGGGAAACATTCATCCCAACTTCTGTTTTCTTACCTGTAACTTTACATACACGTGGCATAATATTAATCCTTAAATTCAATAGCGGACATAAATTTATAATAAAAATATCTAAAAGTCAAGTATTCTTTTGATTTTATTGCTGGGGGGATTTGTTCCTGTGTCTTGAAAGGAGTTTTTGTGGCACTATATATATGACAACGTAACAAAAGGAACATAAACAATGAATCCAGATGATTTACAAGAAACACCACAACAGGCAATTGAAAAATATACCACTGATTTTACCAAGTTGGCCGCAGATGGTAAGCTTGATCCTGTTATAGGGCGTGATGAAGAAATACGCAGAACTGTACAAGTACTTAGTCGTCGTACAAAAAATAACCCTGTGTTGATTGGTAACCCAGGGGTCGGTAAAACCGCAATTGTCGAAGGTTTGGCAAATCGTATTATTTCAGGCGATGTTCCAGAAAATCTGTTGAAAAAACAATTGCTTAGTCTGGATATGGGTGCGCTGATGGCGGGTGCTTCGTTCCGCGGACAATTCGAAGGTCGATTAAAAGCAATCCTGAAAGCAGTCAAAGATTCAGATGGTAAAATTATTCTGTTTATCGATGAATTACATACTTTGGTCGGGGCCGGCAAGGGCGAAGGCAGTATGGACGCTGCAAACCTGTTAAAGCCGATGTTGGCACGTGGGGAATTGCACTGTTTGGGAGCAACAACACTGGACGAATATCGTCAATATATTGAAAAAGATCCAGCGTTGGCACGACGCTTTCAACCTGTGTATGTTGATGAACCAACTGTAGACGATACTATTTCTATATTACGTGGGTTGAAAGAAAAATACGAAGGGCATCATGGTGTGCGTATCGCAGACGCAGCATTAGTGTCGGCTGTGAAATTATCGAATCGGTATATTACAGACAGATTTTTACCAGACAAAGCAATTGACTTGATTGACGAAGCAGCGGCGCGTGTTCGTATTGAAATCGCATCAAAGCCAGAAAAACTGGACGAAGTCGACAGACATTTAATGCAACTGAAAATAGAACAGCAGGCGCTGAAAAAAGAAAAGGACGAAGAATCTAAGAAACGTCTGGCGGATTTAGAAAAATTAATTAAATCTGTCGAAGAAGAATCCAAGGAATTAACAGAACAATGGCGCGCAGAACAACAAAAAATGCGTGGGTTGTCTGATGCGATGGCGGCACTGGATGCGGCCAAAGCCGAAGTCGCAACTGCGATGCGTAATGGCGATTATGAAAAAGCGTCTGCATTGCAATATGGGAAAATCCCAGAACTGGAAGAACAGATTCATAAAATGAACGCAGATGCAAAAGAATACAAAACTGTTTTGCCAGAACATATCGCAGCCGTCGTCAGTAAATGGACAGGTGTTCCCGCCGACAGATTAAATGCCGAAGAACAATCGAAATTGCTGAATATCGAAGACGCATTACGCAAACGTGTCGTTGGTCAAGATCATGCGTTGGGGGTAATTGCACGTGCGATTCGCCGCAGTCGGGCAGGATTGTCTGATCCACGCAGACCAATGGGCAGTTTTATGTTCTTGGGCCCCACAGGCGTTGGTAAAACCGAAGTCGCAAAAGCATTGGCGGAATATCTGTTTAATGATGATACAGCCATGACCCGTATTGATATGAGTGAATATATGGAACCACATTCTGTATCACGCTTAATCGGCAGTCCCCCAGGGTATGTTGGATATGAACAGGGTGGGGTATTGACCGAAAGTGTCAGACGCAGACCATATCAAGTACTGTTATTTGATGAAATCGAAAAGGCAAATCCAGATGTGTTCAATGTATTTTTACAAATATTGGATGATGGACGTTTAACAGATGGTCAGGGTCATGTTGTGAACTTTACAAACACAATTATAATAATGACCAGCAATTTGCCAGATATGGACGCAGTCAAAAAGCATTTTAGACCGGAATTTATCAACCGAATTGATGAAATTGTGTTCTTTAACCCATTGGGCAAAGATGTAATGGCGGGCATAGTTAAAATTCAACTGCGTGGTTTGGAAAAACGCTTGGCAGAACGCAGAATTGAAATGAACGTTACAGACAAAGCAATAAAATGGCTGGGCGATAACGGATATGATGCGGTCTTTGGGGCACGTCCATTGAAGCGTCTGATAACATCTGCGGTCGAAGACAAAATTGCCGACCTGATATTGTCTGGCGCTATTGGCGAAGGCAGTACTGTGTATATAGATGTCAAAGGTAAAGACCTGACTGTAAATTAAATCTAATGGCATATCTACACACGAACCCGACATCTCATGTAACGTCATGTACACTACGATGTCGGGTTCATGCGTATCTACGCCATTATCTTTAATTTACCAGCTAATTACGGAGTTGTGGTTTTTAAAACGTCATGTACACTACGTTGCCGGCACTGCGTGTATCTAAATAATTATATTAAATCTTACCTGCTAATTATAGGATATTGGCTTGACGTTATTGGTTTTTGTGTTATATTTTATTCAGAATAAAGAGGTTTTATAGTGGAAATCAAGTTTACTGGTGCGGGCAAAATTCAAAGAATAACAATCCCAGATGATAAGGTATTCAGAGGTGATATGGATTTGTCTTATATGGAATTGACAGAATTACCGGATTTGTCAGATGTTACGGTAACTGGGAATTTTGATTGCAGTGCAAATGCATTGACATCCCTGAAGGGCGCACCAAAAAGTGTTGGTGGGAATTTTGATTGCAGTGACAATTGCTTAGCATCACTGGCGGGGGTACCACAAACTGTTGGTGGAGATTTTTTGTGTTCTAGCAATCCATTAACAACACTGGCGGGGATGCCACAAACTGTTTGGGGGTATTTTTGTTGTTCTAGCAATCAATTAACAACACTGGCGGGTGCACCAAAAAGTGTTGGTAAACATTTTGATTGTTCTGGAAATCTATTAACAACACTGGCGGGTGCACCACAAACTGTTGGTGGACATTTTATTTGTTGTTGGAACCAATTAACAACACTGACGGGCGGTCCACAAACTGTTGGGGGGAATTTTGATTGTAAGGTCAACCAATTAACATCGCTGGATGGTGCGCCACAAACTGTTGGGGGTAATTTTGATTGTAAGGTCAACAAATTAATATCATTGGAAGGGGCCCCTAAAAAGGTTGGTGGGGATTTTGATTGTCGGTACAACCAATTAACATTGCTGTTGGGTGCACCACAAACTGTTGGGGGTAATTTTGATTGTCGGTACAACCAATTAATATCGTTGTTGGGTGCACCACAAGCTGTTGGTGGTGATTTTGATTGTCGGGACAACCGATTGGTGGGGTTACCAGAGGAAATTTGTGGCAATTTTATTTGTGATAATCAGCGTTTGGTACGGGAATATGAAAAAATAAAACAAATGCGTCTTGGGATTAAACAAAAGGGATTTTTAATCAGGTTATTTGGACGTTTAAAACAAAATATGAAATAGAATATTTAACACGATAAAAAATGCCCCAACGGGGCATTTTTTACCAAATAGAACGGAATAATAGTTTACGTTTATCTGGGTTCAACTGTGTTATTTCTCGGCATCGGAATGCGCAGTCATTGAAGCAGGTAGTATGACTTCCCCAATTGCGCTCAAGAATCCAACATGATGACATTGGGTGAGTCAATTTGCAATAGCAATGTCCACGTTCGTTTAGTGGGTCACTGGGGTCACCGTTGTAATATTCACTGCGCCCCTGTAATTTATCAGAATTTGTGCTGAGTACACTGGGGGATGGTTTCGAGTTAACATCAACACCTTCGATTTCCGCGATGTCTGCGTATGACAGGCATGTTGCAATGCCATGAAGGCGACCGTATTCAAAATCAACGTACCATATCCATTCTTCTTTACTGTGATTGGCAGAACCTGCTGTGGTTTTGCCGGCAACAAATCCATCCAATGGGATAACGGTTGTGTCTTTGCGGGCGCACATTTGGGTTGCGTATGATGCGTTGGTTATTGATATCAGAAATAAAGCCAAAAATATTTTTTTCATATCTTGTTCCTTTGGTTTTTACCAGATTTTATTAAACAGTGCATATCGGCCATAGACTGTTTTTCCAGATGCGTTCTTGCCAATGTTTGGGCCTGTGTAACCAGTATCTGTATTTACGTACCCGTTGGCAAAGTTCGTTGCACAGAATGTTGTGCATTCTGTTTTACAATCGTCTGCGCTGGGGTATTCTTTGAAATATGTCCACCATGATGTAACAGGGCCATCCATTTTGCACCAACAATTTACGCCTTCGTCCATGGGGGCGGCTTTTAAGAATGTGTTTGCGTCCCCTGGGTATGCAGGGCCTGCTTCTTTGGTCAGGCCGTCATCAGATGAACGTTGGTTTTTGCCGTTACAGGTTGTGCTGCCTGCGATATAATTGGCTGTTTTTCTGTCGGGATGTGCCTGGGCAAACAGGTCGTATCCAAAGTTTACTTGCCATGTTCTGGCGTCTGTGTTTATTTTGGGGTCGCCAACAATTGGTGCTTCGTTTTTCAGGACAATCATAACCAGTGAATTACGCTTGCAGACTTCGTTTACGTCCGCTGCAATCGCTGTCAATGGTATTATCAGTAATATCATTATCAGTTTTTTCATTCGTTCTCCTTTCTTCTTTGTTCTTTAATCAATCGTTATCAATGTTTCATTTTCGCCTGTGGCGGGGTTATAAAACATTGTTCGGATTGGATTGGGTTTTTCGTTTACAAAGTGTTCTATCGCCTCTGGCGGTACCAGATTCACATAACACATCTGCTCATTCCCCGATGCGTTTACAAACTTAAAGTGCATGGCTGGATCACTGGTCTTAGACGCATATAATGGATAACTGTACTTTTTCCCGTTTGCCCCAGGCAGCGCAACATGCAGGCGCAATTTCTTTGCCCCGTTTTCGCAATAACCCTCCGTTGAACAACGACCTGAATTTGTATAAACCTCATCCGCGCCGGTGCATAAAACACCACAGATTTCATTTGCATCAACGTCCGATTTGGTTTTTATGTCTTTGCAGTCTGTGTTAACAATGAATTTTTGAAAGCTGGATTCTGTGTCGCACATACCACGTTCTGGGTGCATAAATGATGCAATGGTATTATCACTTAATATATTAATGCTGTAATATTCGTCTGAATTAAACTGGCATGGATTGTCCGTCAGCATTTTTTCAAATACATCAATTTTATTGCCAATCGACAGGTATGTCCCATTAAACAGTGGATAAATTCGGCCGTCTGTGGTGGTCACTTTGGTGTGCGCATATTTGGTGTAATCGCCCAGACATTCCGGTAATTCTTCGGTGTTGACGGCCATAAAAGACGCTTGTTCTGCCACAGTCATATTGTCACAGGTCTTGGCGCCAGATACAGGGTCTGTGGTGCAATGGCATCCGTCAGATGCACTAACCGAATCGTATTCAACGCATACACCGTTCAGATGATATGAACCATATGGACACGTCTTTGCCAGACCACTCAGGGCATCATAATATGTGCCACCTGATTTTGCAGTTATTAATACGCGTTCAGTATCCGCGCTGGATGCGATTTCATATAATGAATATGGGCCATAGCAAGGATATGTATTGTCAAATTCTTTGTATCGGAATGTGTCCAGATGTACATTTAATAAGTATGTGCTGTACGTCTTGTCAGCAATGTCAATTGTTGAGCATTCAGATGGCTGGGTCGTCATATCAACGCAAGTTGTACCCACGCGATATGAACCATATGGGCATAGCATTGCTGTTTGTGAAACGTTAATGTAACCGTCTGTGGCCGCATACGTATTGCCACCCCAGATTATAACAGGTAAAAATAATAGTGTTTGTGCTTTCATTCCCTCGTTCTTTTTTTGTTTAAAAAAGAAACCACCGACATCAACACAGTGGTCAGGAGGTTCAAGACAATCACTACGAATTGTGTGCTTATTCAATATATTCGCATCCCTCCTGACCGGCGGTCAGGAGTTTTATCTGGGTATAAAAAATACGCCCAACGGCGCGGAAATTTCTTTCCCAGACGCGTAGTGCAACGGGTCTTGACACCCCATCGTTGAAAGTCCCAACGACAACTGTATTATAAACAACGAACAGTTAAATTGCAATGCGTTTTTTAGTTGTTATTTTTTTTGAAATGTTTTAAATTTTTATCGCTATGGTTAAGGAAATTATCGAAAATATTGATTCTCAACAGCTGGCAGACGCATTGTCTGAACGGTATCTGTCCTATGCGGTCAGTACGATTGTATCGCGCGCACTGCCGGATGTGCGTGACGGATTAAAGCCCGTACATCGCAGAATTTTGTATTCTATGTTGCGTCAGAAATTGTCGCCAAATGCCGCTTTTCGTAAGTGCGCAACAGTCGTTGGTGATGTGCTGGGGCATTATCATCCACATGGTGATGCGTCTGTGTATGATGCGATGGTGCGTCTGGCTCAGGATTTTTCTGTTAGATATCCTTTGATTGATGGGCAGGGTAACTTTGGTAATATTGATGGTGACCCCCAGGCGGCATACCGTTACACAGAATCCAAGATGACAGATGCAGCGATGCTGATTATGGAAGGGCTGGATGAAGATAGTGTCGATATGATGCCGAACTTTGACGGTACAACGGTTGAACCTGTTGTTATGCCGGGGGCATTTCCGAATCTGTTGGCGAATGGTGGTATGGGTATTGCTGTGGGTATGGCAACAAATATCCCAACACACAACGTGGCAGAGGTTTGTGATGCCTTGACCTTGGTTGTGGATCGGCCTGATGCGACGACTGCGCAAATTATGAAAAAGATGGTTGGGCCTGATTTCCCAACAGGTGGTGTTTTAATCGACAGCTTTGATACCATTGTTAAAAATTATGAGTCAGGACGTGGCGCCTTTCGCGTGCGGGCACGATGGGAAATTGAAAATCTGGAACGTGGCGGCTGGCAGGTTGTTATATCTGAAATACCATATGGACTTGTAAAGTCTAAATTGGTTGAACAAATCGCGGCCTTGGTTGATGCCAAGAAACTGCCACTGGTGGATGATATTGTCGACGAATCGACCACAGATGTGCGTATCATCATAACGCCAAAGTCACGTAATATTCCTGCGGATAAAATGATGGCGCATTTGTTCGCGATGACGGATTTAGAATATCGTTTCAATATGAACTTTAATGTTATTGATTCCAAGGGTGCGCCACGTGTAATGCCAATTGGGGATGTGTTGCGCGAATTTATTGCGCACCAGAAATCTGTGCTGTGCAGACGGACAAATTGGCGTTTGCGCAATATTGAACGCAGATTGGAAATCTTGGGCGGATTGCTGGTTGTGTACCTGAATTTGGATCGCGTTATCGAAATCATCAGAAACGAAGATGACGCCAAAGGTGTTTTGAGTGCGGAATTTAATCTGACTGAAATCCAAGTCGAAGCAATACTGAACACCAGACTGCGTTCGCTGCGTAAACTGGAAGAAATGGAAATTAAACGCGAAGATGCTGCACTGCGCGCAGAACGGGAACAGTTGCAAGAACTGTTGGCCAGTGAAGATGCACAAAATAATCAATTAAAGGCGTGGTTCGCGGATATTAAAAAGACTTATGACAAGAAAAGTGCGCTGGGACGTCGTCGTACAATATGGGCAGAACAGACCGAAGAAATCGTCGTTAATGCAGATGAATTTATCGAAAAAGAACCAATAACGGTTATCTTGTCCAAAATGGGTTGGATTCGTGCCGCCAAAGGACACTTGGATTTGAATTCGTTGGATTTGAAATTCAAAGAAGGTGACGAATTGGATTGTGCGTTCCATGCGATGTCTGTCGATAAAATTAACTTGTTCGGGGCGTCGGGCAAGATGTTCACATTGGCTGCAAATGAATTGCCGTCTGCACGCGGGTTTGGTGAATCTGTACGAATGATGGCTGATATCGGTGCAGATGAAGATATCGTATGTGCGTTTGTGCTGGATATGGGGGCAAAGTATTTGTTGGTAACACGACATGGAAATGGATTTGTCGTCGCAGGGGAAAATTGTCTGGCTCAGACCAAAAATGGCAAGCAAGTAATGAACGTCGATGCGAAAAATCCTGCACATATGTGTGTCAAGGTTACAGGTGACACTGTTGCAATGTCTGGATCAAACGATAAATTGTTGATTTTCCCAACGTCTGAAATTCCAGAAATGTCACGCGGCAAGGGTGTAATCTTGCAAAAATATAATGCGGAACGTACGTTTGTATTGGATGTTATGTTCTTTGATGCGGCGGACGGGTTTGGATGGACGACGGGTCGTGGTACAACAAAAATGGAAGATTGGGCGCCTTGGCGTGCAAAGCGCGCATCCCAAGGACGAACAGTGCCTGTGGGTTTCCCACGCAGTGGAAAGTTCGGAAAATAAAATAATCCCGCATTGCGGGATTTTCTTATGACAAAAACACTTGATTGAATTTTTATATCAGTTATAATTCATAGGTCACTGGGGGCTTTCCAGTGATGAGGTGTGAGAACCTCTGTCAGATGCGTCCGATAACCAAAAAGGCGCGCCGATTGGCGTATTTTTTATGCCTTTGGACGACTTTGTCTCCTGATTGTATAAATAGCAGTCAGGAGGGCAGCTGAATATATTGAATAGGCGCACAATTCATCTGATTGTTCTCAACCTCCTGGCCACATTGCGTAGAAAAAAACGTGTGGTTTCTTTTTTAGGCGAAAGAAAAGCAGGGGAGAAATGAAAGCAATCGCGCTGATATTTTTGTTGTTATGCAATGCTGCATATGCGGATGATGCCGCCACAGAAACAGACGCGGTGTTGATGGATTTA